>NZ_CP027707.1:6711770-7065155 GCF_003850345.1 Pseudomonas chlororaphis subsp. piscium | reverse complement strand
TGACACGGATATCCCCTAAGTTGAAAGCCGGTGAGGCAAAAACAAGCCGCCATTGTAACGATCAGACGCACACTTATCCACATGTAGCTTGATCACAGGGCGCTATGAATCAACGCTTTATCCCGAAAAAACACGACCAATGGTATGTGCATAAGCTCTGTGGATAACCACGCCTAAGGGCATTGCACAACTGGGGGCGAAAATCGGTGGATAACCCGCCTGTGGATAACTCACCTTTCCACACACAGCTTTTCCGATAGCGCAGCACAGGCAGAGCACCGTTTCTCGACAGTGTTGTCATTCTCTGTACAGCACGTGCTATAAGGGCTGAGTGTAGTTATCCACAGATAGGAGCGTCCCTAGCCTTTATAAGCTTTACAGAAAAGCTTTAAATAATTCCCTTCTTTATTTTTATATCTGGCTGACCCGGTTCTTCAACCTCGGAGCCGGACATACCCAGATAAAGGAAAAGCTGGTTGGAAATTGACCTAGAGGCTTGCTTTCTCTAGAATCGCCGATCTCTTAAAACGGGGGCCATTCCGGCCCGTTGTGGACGAACCAGGTAACACGACAATGAAACGTACTTTCCAACCAAGCACTATCAAACGCGCTCGTACCCACGGTTTCCGTGCTCGCATGGCTACCAAGAACGGTCGTGCCGTCCTGTCGCGTCGTCGCGCCAAAGGTCGTGCGCGTCTGGCAGTTTGATACTCCGGCACTGGAGGTGAGTCAGGACTTCAGTCGGGAAAAGCGTCTGCTTACCCCCCGGCATTTCAAGGCAGTCTTTGACTCCCCTACCGGCAAGGTTCCGGGGAAAAATCTCCTGCTCCTTGCGCGCAACAACGATCTGGATCATCCCCGTCTGGGGCTGGTTATCGGAAAAAAGAGCGTCAAGCTCTCCGTTGAGCGCAATCGCCTCAAACGTCTGATGCGCGAATCGTTTCGCCTGCACCAGGATTCTCTGGTCGGCTGGGACATCGTTATCGTCGCGCGCAAAGGTTTGGGCGATGTAGAAAACCCCGAATTGATTCAGCATTTCGACAAACTCTGGAAGCGTCTGGCCCGTAACAAGCCGGCACCAGCAGTCAAAACCGAAACTGTAGGGGTAGACAGCCCGAATGCGTAAACTGGCACTCGTTCCGATCCAGTTTTATCGCTATGCCATTAGTCCTCTGATGGCCAGTCACTGTCGTTTCTACCCCAGCTGTTCCTGCTACGCGTATGAAGCCATCGAAAATCATGGCCTTCTGCGCGGTGGCTGGCTGACCTTTCGTCGTTTAGGTCGCTGTCATCCGTGGAATCCCGGTGGTTATGACCCGGTTCCACCTATCCCTACCTCCCGTTCTTCTTCGATGGCCGAGTAATCATGGATATTAAACGCACGATCCTGATCGTCGCCCTGGCAATCGTGTCCTACGTCATGGTTCTTAAGTGGAACCAGGATTATGGCCAGGCTGCCCTGCCGACTCAGAATGTTGCTGCCAACACCGCCACCCCGGCTCTACCGGATACGCCTGTTGGTAACAATGCTTCCGCCAGTGCCGATGTACCCAGCGCGAATACCGATACCAGCACCCCTACCGAAACCCCGGTAGCGGCAAGCAAAGACCTCATCCAGGTAAAAACGGATGTGCTCGATCTGGCTATCGATCCTCAAGGTGGTGATATCGCCCAGCTGAAGCTGCCGCTGTATCCACGTCGCCAGGACCATCCGGAAATTCCGTTCCAACTGTTCGATAACGGTGGCGAACGTACTTATCTGGCGCAAAGCGGCCTGACCGGTGTCAACGGTCCGGATGCCCGTCCTGCAGGACGCCCGGTCTACTCCGCCGAGAAAAAGACTTATCAACTGGCTGACGGCCAGAACCAGCTGAATGTCGACCTGAAATTCAGCGACGCCGGCGTCAACTACATCAAGCGTTTCACCTTTACCCGCGGTCTGTACGATCTGAAAGTTACCTATCTGATCGACAACACCAGCAACAAGGCCTGGACTGGCAACCTGTTTGCCCAGCTCAAACGCGACGCCAGCTCCGATCCTTCTTCCAGCACCGCCACCGGCACCGCGACTTACCTGGGCGCAGCCCTGTGGACAAGTTCCGAGCCGTACAAAAAAGTGTCGATGAAAGATATCGACAAGGGCTCGTTGAAGGAAACCGTGCAAGGTGGCTGGGTTGCCTGGCTGCAACACTACTTCGTGACCGCCTGGATTCCGGCGAAGAACGAAAGCAACGTGGTGCAGACCCGCAAGGACAACCAAGGCAACTACATCATTGGTTTCACTGGCCCGGCGCTGACCGTTGCACCAGGTGCCAAGGCTGAAACCACCGCCACTCTGTACGCCGGTCCGAAAAGCCAGGCCGTGCTGAAAGAGTTGTCCCCAGGCCTGGAACTGACCGTCGACTACGGCATTCTGTGGTTCATTGCCCAGCCGATCTTCTGGCTGCTGCAACATATCCACAGCATTGTGGGTAACTGGGGCTGGTCGATCATCTTCCTGACCATGCTGATCAAGGGGATCTTCTTCCCGCTGTCGGCAGCCAGCTATAAATCCATGGCGCGCATGCGTGCAGTGGCGCCGAAACTGGCGGCTCTGAAAGAGCAACATGGCGACGACCGGCAGAAAATGTCGCAAGCCATGATGGAGCTGTACAAGAAAGAGAAGATCAATCCGCTGGGTGGTTGCTTGCCAATCCTCGTGCAGATGCCGGTGTTCCTGTCCTTGTACTGGGTACTCCTGGAAAGCGTGGAAATGCGCCAGGCACCGTTCATGCTGTGGATTACCGACCTGTCGATCAAGGATCCGTTCTTCATCCTGCCGATCATCATGGGCGCCACCATGTTCATCCAGCAGCAGCTGAACCCGACTCCTCCGGATCCGATGCAGGCCAAGGTGATGAAAATGATGCCAATCATCTTCACCTTCTTCTTCCTGTGGTTCCCGGCGGGTCTGGTGCTGTACTGGGTTGTGAACAACTGCCTGTCGATCGCCCAACAGTGGTACATCACACGTAAGATCGAAGCCGCTACCAAGAAAGCAGCTGCCTGACCTACGCTGTGGATAACCACTCAAAACGCCCCCTAGTGGGGCGTTTTGCTATCTGTCACTTTTGTCTGCCTCTTTATGTCTGGAGCGGGTTATGAATGTCCCTCGTGAAACCATCGCAGCCGTAGCCACTGCCCAGGGGCGTGGTGGTGTGGGCATCGTGCGTATTTCCGGACCGCTGGCCAGCGTTGCCGCCAAGGCCATCAGCGGCCGTGAGCTGAAACCGCGTTACGCCCATTACGGGCCGTTTTTCAGTGATCGGAGCGAGGTCCTGGATGAAGGTATCGCCCTGTATTTCCCGGGGCCGAACTCCTTTACCGGTGAAGACGTACTGGAACTTCAGGGCCACGGCGGCCCTATCGTCCTGGATATGTTGCTGCAGCGTTGCCTGCAGCTGGGATGCCGCCTGGCCCGGCCGGGGGAATTCAGCGAGCGTGCGTTCCTCAACGACAAACTCGACCTGGCTCAGGCCGAAGCCATCGCCGACCTGATCGAAGCCAGTTCCGCACAAGCCGCGCGCAACGCACTGCGCTCTTTGCAGGGGGCGTTCTCCAAGCGTGTGCATAACCTGACCGAGCAATTGATCGCACTGCGTATCTACGTCGAGGCGGCCATCGATTTTCCCGAGGAAGAAATCGACTTCCTGGCCGATGGCCACGTCCTGCAGATGCTCGATGCGGTGCGCGACGAGTTATCCACCGTGGTCCGCGAAGCCGGGCAGGGCGCCTTGCTGCGTGACGGTATGACCGTGGTCATCGCTGGCCGACCGAATGCCGGCAAGTCCAGCCTGCTCAATGCCCTGGCCGGACGTGAAGCGGCCATTGTCACCGAGATCGCCGGTACTACTCGGGATGTGCTGCGCGAACATATCCACATCGACGGTATGCCGTTGCACGTTGTGGATACCGCGGGACTGCGCGATACCGAAGACCAGGTGGAAAAGATTGGTGTGGAACGTGCCCTCAAGGCCATTGGCGAAGCCGACCGCGTATTGCTGGTGGTCGACGCCACAGCGCCGGAAGCGCTGGACCCCTTCGCCCTGTGGCCGGAGTTCCTGGAGCAGCGGCCGGATCCGGCGAAAGTCACGCTGATCCGCAACAAGGCCGACCTGACCAGCGAAGCAATCGCCTTGGAAGTCAGCGACGATGGCCATGTGACTATCAGCCTGAGCGCCAAGGCGGGAGGAGAGGGCCTGGAACTGCTGCGTGAGCACCTCAAGGCCTGCATGGGTTACGAGCAGACTTCCGAAAGCAGCTTCAGCGCACGCAGGCGTCACCTGGAAGCCCTGCACCACGCCAGTGAGGCGCTTGAACATGGCCGTTCGCAATTGACCCTGGCCGGTGCCGGCGAGCTGCTGGCTGAAGACCTGCGTCAAGCCCAGCAATCCCTGGGAGAAATTACCGGTGCTTTCAGCTCGGACGACCTGCTGGGCCGGATCTTCTCCAGCTTCTGTATCGGTAAATAACCCCATCCCCCTGTAGGAGCAGCCGTTCGACGGCTCGCTCGTGATGCTCAATGGCGGTGTTCCGCCGGCATCACGGGCGAACCCGCTCCCGCATCCCTCGTACTCCCCACCATTTCCGAGTTTGCTGGGCGCCATCGGGCGCTTTGGCGGATTTCTCGTGGGCGCCCTTTGGTCGGCTAAGCTTTTTTCTGTGGATTAAGCCCTGTGAATAACTGCCCTTAGGCTCAGTTGATAACAGGGCGTCAAAACTGAGGAAAACCCGATCTGTGGATAAGCACCACTTTAATCCACAGGCTTACGCTGGTTATCCAAGGGCCTCGTTGCCACCTAACCACAGACTTTTGAATCTCTGTACACATTGAAAACAAAGGGCTGTATGAATCTATCCACAGATAGGTCGGTGCCTAAGAATAAACATAAAAACAAAGATTTAATAAATTTCTTTCTTTTTAATTTCTATTGTCCGTGAGTCATCCACAGCTGGTTAAATTTTGTGCAAAGGGTTCTTTAGGAAGGGCGAAGACCCTATACTTGTCCGTTATCCCAAGAACCCATCCTTTTTTACCCATATAAGCAGGCACGAGGTGCGTGGTGGATTTCCCTTCCCGTTTTGAAGTGATCGTCATCGGCGGCGGTCATGCCGGTACCGAGGCAGCACTTGCATCAGCACGCATGGGGGCAAAAACCCTGTTGCTGACGCACAACGTGGAAACCCTCGGAGCGATGAGCTGCAACCCCGCGATTGGCGGGATCGGTAAAAGTCATTTGGTCAAAGAAATCGATGCCCTCGGCGGCGCGATGGCCACAGCTACCGATAAAGGTGGTATTCAGTTTCGGGTGTTGAACAGCCGCAAAGGCCCGGCCGTGCGCGCTACTCGCGCTCAAGCCGACCGTATTCTGTACAAAGCAGCGGTCCGCGAAATCCTGGAAAACCAGCCGAACCTGTGGATATTTCAACAGGCGGCGGATGACCTGATCGTCGAACAGGACCAGGTCCGTGGCGTAGTGACCCAAATGGGCCTGCGTTTCTTCGCCGAATCGGTGGTGTTGACCACCGGTACCTTCCTGGGTGGACTTATCCACATCGGGATGCAGAACTATTCTGGCGGTCGCGCCGGCGATCCACCTTCGATCGCCCTGGCCCAGCGCCTGCGTGAACTGCCGCTGCGTGTCGGTCGCCTGAAAACCGGCACGCCGCCACGTATCGATGGCCGTTCCGTGGATTTCTCGGTGATGACTGAACAACCGGGCGATACACCGATTCCGGTGATGTCGTTCCTGGGCTCGAAAGAGCAGCATCCGCGGCAGGTCAGCTGCTGGATCACCCATACCAATGCCCGTACCCACGAGATCATTGCTTCCAACCTTGATCGTTCGCCGATGTACTCCGGGGTGATTGAGGGGATTGGTCCGCGTTACTGCCCATCGATCGAGGACAAGATCCATCGCTTTGCCGACAAGGAAAGCCATCAGGTCTTCATCGAACCGGAAGGCCTGACCACTCACGAGCTGTATCCGAACGGGATATCCACATCCTTGCCGTTCGATGTGCAGTTGCAGATCGTGCAATCGATCCGCGGCATGGAAAACGCCCACATCGTGCGTCCCGGCTACGCCATCGAATACGACTACTTCGATCCACGCGACCTGAAGTACAGCCTGGAAACCAAAGTGATCGGCGGCCTGTTCTTTGCCGGCCAGATCAACGGCACCACCGGCTATGAAGAAGCCGGCGCCCAGGGTCTGCTCGCCGGAGCCAACGCCGCATTGCGCGCGCAGGGCAAAGACAGCTGGTGCCCGCGTCGCGACGAGGCCTACATCGGTGTGTTGGTGGACGACCTGATTACCCTGGGAACTCAGGAACCGTATCGGATGTTCACATCCCGTGCCGAATACCGCCTGATCCTGCGCGAAGACAACGCCGACCTGCGCCTGACCGAAAAAGGTCGGGAACTGGGTCTGGTCGACGATGTCCGTTGGGCTGCGTTCTGCAAGAAGCGTGAAGGCATTGCCCTGGAAGAGCAGCGTTTGAAAAGCACCTGGGTTCGCCCGGGTACCGAACAAGGCGATGCGATCGCTGAAAAGTTCGGCACGCCGCTGACTCATGAGTACAACTTGCTGAATCTGCTGAGCCGTCCGGAAATCGACTACGCTGGTCTGGTCGAAGTGACCGGGCAGGGCGCAGAAGATCCACAGGTCGCCGAGCAGGTCGAGATCAAGACCAAGTACGCCGGTTACATTGATCGCCAGCAGGACGAAATCGCTCGTCTGCGGGCCAGCGAAGACACCAAGCTGCCTGTGGATATCGACTACAGCAACATCTCCGGCCTCTCGAAAGAGATCCAGAGCAAGCTCGGCGCCACTCGTCCTGAAACCCTGGGCCAGGCTTCGCGGATCCCGGGCGTTACCCCAGCAGCGATTTCCCTGTTGATGATTCACTTGAAAAAACGCGGCGCGGGCCGTCAGTTGGAGCAAAGCGCTTGAGTTCGCAGGTCACCTCGCAACATGCAGAAGAGTTATCCACAGGTGCTCGCCAACTCGGTGTCAACCTGACAGAAGCCCAGCACGAATTGCTGCTGGGTTATCTGGCCCTGTTGATCAAATGGAACAAGGCTTACAACCTGACCGCCGTGCGCGATCCGGATGAAATGGTCTCGCGTCATCTGCTCGATAGCCTGAGCGTGATGTCGTTCATCGAAAACGGCCGCTGGCTGGATGTTGGCAGTGGCGGCGGGATGCCGGGTATTCCATTGGCTATCCTGTTTCCGGATTCGCAAGTGACCTGCCTGGACAGCAATGGCAAGAAAACCCGCTTCCTGACCCAGGTCAAACTGGAACTGAAGCTGGATAACCTGAATGTTATCCACAGTCGGGTCGAAGCTTTCCAGCCGCAGCAGCCATTCAACGGGATCATTTCCCGGGCGTTCAGCAGCATGGAGAACTTCACCAACTGGACTCGCCACCTCGGCGACCGCGATACACGTTGGCTGGCAATGAAGGGCGTTCATCCCGCCGATGAGCTGGTAGCATTGCCGGCAGACTTCCACCTCGATAGCGAACACGCCCTGGCCGTACCCGGTTGCCAAGGCCAACGCCATCTGCTGATACTGCGCCGCACGGCATGATTGGGAACACAAGCAAGAATGGCTAAGGTATTCGCGATAGCGAACCAGAAAGGTGGTGTGGGCAAGACCACCACCTGCATCAACCTCGCAGCATCGCTGGTTGCTACCAAGCGCCGGGTGCTGTTGATCGATCTTGATCCACAGGGCAACGCCACCATGGGTAGCGGTGTGGATAAACACGGCCTGGAAAATTCGGTCTACGACCTGCTGATCGGCGAATGCGATCTGGCCCAGGCCATGCACTACTCCGAGCACGGCGGTTATCAACTGCTGCCGGCGAACCGCGACCTGACTGCCGCGGAAGTTGTTCTGCTGGAAATGCAGATGAAGGAAAGCCGTCTGCGCAGCGCCCTGGCGCCGATCCGGGAAAACTACGATTACATTCTGATCGACTGCCCGCCGTCGCTGTCGATGCTCACGCTCAACGCCTTGGTCGCCGCCGATGGGGTCATTATCCCCATGCAGTGCGAGTACTTTGCACTCGAAGGTCTGAGCGACCTTGTGGATAACATCAAGCGCATCTCCGAACTGCTCAATCCGAACCTCAAGGTCGAAGGCTTGCTGCGGACCATGTACGACCCGCGCCTGAGCCTGATGAACGATGTTTCCGCGCAGCTCAAGGAACACTTCGGCGATCAGCTGTACGACACGGTGATCCCTCGCAACATCCGTCTGGCGGAAGCCCCCAGTTATGGCATGCCGGCGTTGGCCTACGACAAACAGTCCCGCGGTGCCATCGCCTATCTGGCCCTCGCTGGCGAGATGGTTCGTCGGCAACGGAAAAATTCACGCGCAGCCGCTGCCCAGCCAACTTAAGGAATCCCCATGGCCGTCAAGAAACGAGGTCTCGGACGTGGACTGGATGCACTGTTGAGTGGTCCGACTGTCAGCGCACTGGAAGAACAAGCGGTTCAAGCCGATGTGCGCGAGCTGCAACACCTGCCACTGGACCTGATCCAGCGCGGCAAGTATCAGCCGCGCCGGGACATGGACCCACAGGCGCTGGAAGAACTGGCGAGCTCGATCAAGAGCCAGGGCGTGATGCAGCCGATCGTGGTGCGTCCGATCGGTTCCGGCCGTTTTGAAATCATCGCCGGCGAGCGTCGCTGGCGCGCCAGCCAGCAGGCGGGCCAGGAAACCATCCCGGCGATGGTCCGCGATGTGCCGGACGAAACCGCCATTGCCATGGCGCTGATCGAGAATATCCAGCGCGAAGATCTCAATCCCATCGAGGAAGCGGTTGCCCTGCAGCGTCTGCAGCAGGAATTCCAGCTGACTCAGCAGCAGGTTGCCGAGGCTGTGGGTAAGTCCCGCGTGACCGTAGCCAACTTGCTGCGCCTGATCGCTCTGCCTGAAGTGATCAAGACCATGCTGTCCCACGGCGACCTGGAAATGGGTCATGCCCGTGCCTTGCTGGGCTTGCCGGAAAATCAACAGGTTGAAGGGGCGCGACACGTTGTCGCACGTGGCATCACCGTACGCCAGACCGAAGCCCTGGTTCGCCAGTGGTTGAGTGGCAAACAGCAGCCTGCCGAACCCGTCAAACCCGACCCGGATATCGCGCGCCTGGAGCAACGCCTGGCCGAGCGTCTAGGCTCTGCGGTGCAGATTCGTCACGGAAAGAAAGGGAAAGGTCAGTTGGTCATCGGGTATAACTCCCTCGATGAGCTTCAAGGCGTCCTTGCACACATCCGCTGAAACATTTCCTCATGTAGCGTGCAGTCGGAAATCACTACCCGGCAGTTGAATAGGGGCTGAACCGCCCCTATACTCTGCGCGCATTTTGTCGGCACAAATTATGCCAAGTTATTGAATTCTGGCAGCCGACCCATGAGGAGCAAGAGTGATGGAAACCCGCACGCCAAACCGCTTGCCGTTCCATCGCTTGGCGGTTTTCCCGGTTTTATTGGCTCAATTGGTCGTTTTACTGCTGGCCGCCTTGGCGCTCTGGCAATGGCATGGAGTCGTAGCCGGATACTCAGGCCTTTGCGGGGGACTGATAGCCTTGCTACCCAATGTGTATTTCGCTCACAGGGCATTTCGGTTTTCCGGCGCCCGAGCAGCTCAAGCCATCGTCCGGTCTTTTTATGCCGGCGAGGCGGGCAAACTGATTTTGACGGCAGTGCTCTTTGCATTGACGTTCGCAGGTGTGAAGCCATTGGCGCCGCTAGCTGTATTCGGCGTCTTCGTGCTGACCCAACTGGTCAGCTGGTTCGCTCCCCTGCTTATGAGAACAAGACTTTCGAGACCTTAGGGCGTTTGAGGCAACCATGGCAGAAACAACCGCTTCGGGCTATATCCAGCACCACTTGCAGAACCTGACCTTCGGTCAGCTACCTAATGGCGGCTGGGGCTTTGCCCACACCGCAGCAGAAGCCAAAGAAATGGGCTTCTGGGCATTCCACGTCGATACTCTCGGCTGGTCTGTGGCGTTGGGTCTGATCTTCGTTCTTCTTTTCCGCATGGCGGCCAAGAAGGCAACTTCCGGTCAGCCAGGTGCTTTGCAGAACTTCGTTGAAGTATTGGTCCAGTTCGTCGATGGCAGCGTGAAAGACAGCTTCCATGGCCGTAGCCCAGTGATTGCACCGCTGGCACTGACCATCTTCGTCTGGGTGTTCCTGATGAATGCCATCGACCTGATCCCGGTCGACTGGATTCCTCAGCTGGCCATCCTGATCTCCGGCGATGCGCACATTCCTTTCCGTGCCGTATCGACTACCGATCCGAACGCCACGCTGGCCATGGCCTTCTCGGTGTTCGCACTGATCATTTTCTACAGCATCAAGATCAAGGGCATCGGCGGTTTCATCGGCGAACTGACCCTGCACCCGTTCGGCAGCAAGAACATCTTCATTCAGGCGCTGCTGATTCCGGTGAACTTCCTGCTTGAATTCGTGACGCTGATCGCCAAGCCAATCTCCCTGGCACTGCGTCTGTTCGGCAACATGTACGCTGGCGAACTGGTGTTCATCCTGATCGCCGTGATGTTCGGCAGCGGCCTGCTCTGGCTCAGCGGCCTGGGCGTGGTGCTGCAATGGGCGTGGGCTGTGTTCCACATCCTGATCATCACCCTGCAAGCGTTTATCTTCATGATGCTGACCATCGTCTACCTGTCGATGGCGCACGAAGAGAACCATTAAGACCGGTCTCGACCAGTCTGATGTCCCTCCCGGTCAAACGGGAGGGGGCCCGTATAGGGCACGATGAAACGATTTGTTTTACCGCTTTAATCTAAAAAACCTAAACCATACGACGTAAAAGTCGGGAGGAAAGATGGAAACTGTAGTTGGTCTAACCGCTATCGCTGTTGCACTGTTGATCGGCCTGGGCGCACTGGGTACCGCAATTGGTTTCGGCCTGTTGGGCGGCAAGTTCCTGGAAGGCGCTGCGCGTCAGCCAGAAATGGTTCCAATGCTGCAAGTTAAAATGTTCATCGTTGCCGGCCTGCTCGACGCCGTAACCATGATCGGCGTTGGTATCGCTCTGTTCTTCACCTTCGCGAACCCCTTCGTTGGTCAACTCGCTGGCTAATCACTCGAATTTTCGAGTTGATTGGTGTGATGGACAACGAACGAGCGAGGTGTTGGCGTGAACATTAATGCAACCCTGATTGGCCAGTCCGTTGCGTTCTTCATTTTTGTACTGTTTTGCATGAAGTTCGTGTGGCCTCCGGTCATCGCGGCTTTGCACGAACGTCAGAAGAAGATCGCGGATGGACTGGACGCTGCCAGCCGAGCAGCTCGCGACCTGGAACTGGCCCAAGAGAAAGCGGGTCAGCAACTGCGCGAAGCAAAAGCTCAGGCAGCCGAAATCATTGAGCAAGCCAAGAAACGCGGTAACCAGATCGTCGAAGAGGCTGTTGAAAAAGCCCGTGTCGACGCTGACCGTGTGAAGGTTCAGGCTCAGGCCGAGATCGAGCAGGAACTGAACAGTGTCAAAGACGCGCTGCGTGCCCAACTGGGTGTGCTGGCCGTTGGCGGCGCCGAGAAGATCCTGGGTGCCACAATCGATCAAAACGCGCACGCGGAGCTGGTTAACAAACTGGCTGCTGAAATTTAAGCGAGGGCGATCATGGCAGAACTGACCACGTTGGCCCGACCTTACGCTAAGGCGGCCTTCGAGCACGCTCAGGCCCACCAGCAGCTGGCCTCTTGGTCAGCCATGCTCGGCCTGGCTGCAGCGGTGTCGCAAGACGACACCATGCGGCGCGTGCTCAAGGCCCCGCGACTGACGAGCGCAGACAAGGCCGCCACGTTTATCGACGTGTGCGGCGACAAGTTCGATGCCAAGGCACAGAATTTCATCCACGTCGTTGCCGAAAACGACCGTCTCCTGCTTCTGCCGGAGATCGCCGCCCTGTTCGACCTGTACAAGGCCGAGCAAGAGAAGTCGGTAGATGTGGAAGTCACCAGTGCTTTTGCGTTGAACCAAGAACAGCAAGACAAACTCGCCAAGGTTCTCAGTGCACGACTCGACCGGGAAGTGCGCCTGCAAGTTGCGGAGGACGCTGCCCTGATTGGTGGTGTCGTCATCCGCGCCGGCGACCTGGTTATCGATGGCTCGATTCGCGGCAAAATCGCGAAACTTGCCGAAGCATTGAAATCTTGAGTTTGAAGGGGCAGCAGAGCAATGCAGCAACTCAATCCTTCCGAAATAAGTGAAATTATCAAGGGCCGCATCGAAAAGCTCGATGTGACCTCTCAAGCCCGTAACGAAGGCACAGTCGTCAGCGTTTCTGACGGTATCGTGCGGATTCACGGTCTGGCCGACGTCATGTACGGCGAGATGATCGAGTTTCCGGGCGGTGTCTACGGTATGGCACTCAACCTCGAGCAAGACTCCGTAGGTGCCGTTGTACTGGGCGCATACACGACTCTGGCTGAAGGCATGAGCGCCAAGTGCACCGGCCGCATCCTCGAAGTTCCGGTTGGTAAGGAACTGCTGGGTCGCGTAGTCGACGCACTGGGTAACCCAGTTGACGGCAAAGGTCCGCTGAACAACACCGAGACCGACGCGGTCGAGAAAGTTGCTCCAGGCGTGATCTGGCGTAAGTCGGTAGACCAGCCTGTACAGACTGGCTACAAGGCTGTCGATGCCATGATCCCAGTCGGCCGTGGCCAGCGTGAGCTGATCATCGGTGACCGTCAGATCGGTAAGACCGCTCTGGCGATCGACGCGATCATCAACCAGAAAGACAGCGGCATCTTCTGCGTATACGTAGCAGTTGGTCAGAAGCAATCGACCATCGCCAACGTTGTTCGCAAGCTCGAAGAAAACGGCGCTCTGGCTAACACCATCATCGTGGCTGCCAGTGCTTCCGAATCCGCTGCCCTGCAATTCCTGGCACCGTACTCCGGTTGCACCATGGGCGAATACTTCCGCGACCGCGGTGAAGACGCGCTGATCGTTTATGACGATCTGTCCAAGCAAGCAGTGGCTTACCGCCAGATTTCCCTGCTGCTGCGCCGTCCACCAGGCCGTGAAGCTTACCCAGGCGACGTGTTCTATCTCCACTCCCGTCTGCTGGAGCGCGCATCCCGCGTTTCGGAAGAGTACGTAGAGAAGTTCACCAATGGCGCGGTAACTGGCAAGACCGGTTCCCTGACCGCACTGCCGATCATCGAAACCCAGGCTGGCGACGTTTCTGCGTTCGTTCCGACCAACGTGATTTCCATCACCGACGGTCAGATCTTCCTGGAATCGGCCATGTTCAACTCCGGCATCCGTCCGGCAGTGAACGCCGGTGTTTCGGTATCCCGTGTAGGTGGTGCCGCTCAGACCAAGATCATCAAGAAGCTGTCCGGTGGTATCCGTACCGCTCTGGCTCAGTACCGTGAACTGGCGGCATTCGCCCAGTTCGCTTCTGACCTGGACGAAGCGACCCGTAAGCAACTTGAACACGGTCAGCGCGTTACCGAGCTGATGAAGCAGAAGCAATACGCGCCTATGTCCATCGCTGACATGTCGCTGTCGCTGTATGCCGCTGAACGTGGGTTCCTGACTGACGTCGAAATCGCCAAGATCGGTAGCTTCGAACAAGCGCTGATTGCTTACTTCAACCGCGATCACGCCGATTTGATGGCGAAGATCAACGTGAAGGGTGACTTCAATGACGAAATCGACGCTGGCCTGAAAGCCGGTATCGAGAAGTTCAAGGCCACCCAAACCTGGTAAGCCGCAGCGGGGGCCGCGAGGCTCCCGCTTGCTAACCTGATAGGTGTTACATGGCAGGCGCAAAAGAGATTCGCAGTAAGATTGCGAGCATCAAAAGCACGCAAAAGATTACCAGCGCCATGGAAAAAGTGGCGGTCAGCAAAATGCGCAAGGCACAAATGCGCATGGCTGCTAGCCGTCCTTACGCGGAGCGCATCCGCCAGGTTATTGGTCATCTGGCCAACGCCAACCCGGAATATCGCCACCCGTTCATGATCGACCGTGCAATCAAGCGCGCCGGTTATATCGTGGTGAGCAGTGACCGTGGTCTGTGCGGTGGTTTGAATACCAACCTGTTCAAGGCTTTGGTCAAGGACATGGCGGTAAACCGCGAAAATGGCGTCGAGATCGATCTGTGCGTGGTTGGCAGCAAAGGTGCGGCTTTCTTCCGTAACTTCGGCGGTAACGTCGTCGCTGCAATCAGCCACCTGGGTGAAGAGCCGTCGATCAATGATCTGATCGGCAGCGTCAAGGTGATGCTGGATGCCTACCTGGACGGCCGGATTGACCGCCTGTCCGTAGTGTCCAACAAGTTCATCAACACCATGACGCAACAGCCTACGGTGGAGCAGTTGATTCCGCTGGTGGCAACCCCGGATCAAGAACTCAAGCACCACTGGGACTATCTCTACGAACCGGACGCCAAAGAGCTGCTTGACGGCTTGATGGTTCGCTACGTGGAGTCGCAGGTCTACCAGGCGGTGGTCGAGAACAACGCGGCTGAACAAGCTGCGCGGATGATCGCGATGAAGAACGCTACCGACAACGCCGGTGATTTGATCAGCGATTTGCAGCTGATCTACAACAAGGCGCGTCAGGCTGCGATCACCCAAGAGATCTCGGAAATCGTCGGCGGCGCTGCCGCGGTTTAACGGTTCAAATATTCAGAGGATCCAGCTATGAGTAGCGGACGTATCGTTCAAATCATCGGCGCCGTTATCGACGTGGAATTTCCACGCGACAGCGTACCGAGCATCTACGACGCCTTGAAGGTTCAAGGCGCCGAAACCACTCTGGAAGTTCAGCAGCAGCTGGGCGACGGCGTGGTACGTACCATTGCGATGGGCTCCACCGAGGGCTTGAAGCGCGGTCTGGACGTCAACAACACTGGCGCAGCCATCTCCGTACCGGTCGGTAAAGCGACCCTGGGCCGGATCATGGACGTACTGGGCAACCCGATCGACGAAGCTGGCCCGATCGGCGAAGAAGAGCGTTGGGGCATTCACCGTCCTGCGCCGACCTTCGCTGAACAAGCTGGCGGCAACGACCTCCTGGAAACCGGCATCAAGGTTATTGACCTGGTTTGCCCGTTCGCCAAGGGCGGTAAAGTCGGTCTGTTCGGTGGTGCCGGTGTGGGCAAAACCGTAAACATGATGGAACTGATCCGTAACATCGCCATCGAGCACAGCGGTTACTCCGTGTTCGCCGGTGTGGGTGAGCGTACTCGTGAGGGTAACGACTTCTACCACGAGATGAAGGATTCCAACGTTCTGGACAAAGTGGCACTGGTATACGGCCAGATGAACGAGCCGCCGGGAAACCGTCTGCGCGTAGCTCTGACCGGCCTGACCATGGCCGAGAAGTTCCGTGACGAAGGTAACGACGTTCTACTGTTCGTCGACAACATCTATCGTTACACCCTGGCCGGTACCGAAGTATCCGCACTGCTGGGCCGTATGCCTTCCGCAGTAGGTTACCAGCCGACCCTGGCTGAAGAGATGGGCGTTCTGCAAGAACGTATCACTTCGACCAAGCAAGGCTCGATCACCTCGATCCAAGCGGTATACGTACCTGCGGACGACTTGACCGACCCGTCGCCAGCGACCACCTTCGCCCACTTGGACGCCACCGTCGTACTGTCCCGTGACATCGCTTCCCTGGGTATCTACCCAGCGGTAGACCCATTGGACTCGACTTCCCGTCAGCTGGACCCGAACGTGATCGGCACCGAGCACTACGAAACCGCTCGTGGCGTTCAGTACGTGCTGCAGCGCTACAAAGAGCTGAAGGACATCATTGCGATCCTGGGTATGGACGAACTGTCCGAAGCCGACAAGCAACTGGTATCCCGCGCTCGTAAGATCCAGCGCTTCCTGTCGCAGCCGTTCTTCGTGGCTGAAGTCTTCACTGGTTCTCCAGGCAAATACGTTTCCCTGAAAGACACCATCGCTGGCTTCAAAGGCATCCTCAACGGTGACTACGACCACCTGCCAGAACAAGCGTTCTACATGGTCGGCGGCATCGAAGAAGCGATCGAGAAAGCCAAGAAACTGTAATCCCGGCGCCCGGCAACGGGCGCTAATTTAGGTTGAGGCAAGCAGATGGCTATGACAGTCCATTGCGATATCGTCAGCGCGGAAGGAGAAATCTTCTCCGGTCTGGTCGAGATGGTGATCGCACACGGTGAGCTGGGGGATCTTGGTATCGCCCTGGGTCACGCTCCGCTGATCACTAACCTGAAACCAGGTCCGATCCGCTTGATCAAACAGGGCGGGGAAGCCGAGGTGTTCTACATCTCCGGTGGTTTCCTCGAGGTTCAGCCGAACATGGTCAAGGTTCTTGCCGACACCGTGCAGCGTGCTGCCGACCTGGACGAAGCCTCCGCTCAGGAAGCCGTCAAGGCTGCCGAGAAGGCCTTGCATGAAAAAGGCTCGGAGTTCGACTACGGTGCCGCTGCTGCACGTCTGGCCGAGGCCGCAGCCCAGCTGCGCACCGTCCAGCAGATCCGCAAGAAGTTCGGCGGCTAAGCCGCGGGATTTCCGCGTGATTGATTAAAAAGGGTAGCCTCGGCTACCCTTTTTCTTTTTTGCAATTCACCTCATGGTCGCAGTCGCCGACCACCCAGGATTGGTAGCCAGTCATGTCTCTTGAAATCGTTATTCTCGCTGCCGGTCAAGGCACTCGCATGCGTTCGTCGTTGCCAAAGGTGCTGCATCCGGTGGCGGGCAATTCCATGCTTGGGCATGTTATCCACAGTGCCCGGCAACTCGATCCACAACGCATCCATGTCGTCATCGGTCATGGCGCCGATGCGGTGCGCGAGCGCCTGGCGGCGGATGACCTGAATTTCGTGCTGCAGGACAAGCAGCTCGGTACTGGCCATGCTGTGGCCCAGGCCGTGCCTTTCATCACCGCCGACACCGTGCTGATCCTGTACGGCGACGTGCCGCTGATCGAGGTGGAAACCCTGCAACGCCTGCTCAAGCAGGCAGGCCCTGAGCAACTGGGCCTGCTGACTGTCGAACTGGCCGATCCGACCGGTTACGGCCGCATCGTGCGTGACGCTGCCGGCAAGGTGGCCGCCATTGTCGAGCAGAAGGACACCAACGAAGCCCAGCGCGCGATCACCGAAGGCAACACCGGCATTCTCGCGGTACCGGCCAACCGCCTGGGCGACTGGATGAGCCGGCTGTCGAACAACAACGCCCAGGGCGAGTATTACCTGACCGACGTGATCGCCATGGCGGTCAGCGACGGCCTGATGGTGGCCACCGAGCAACCCCACGACGCCATGGAAGTGCAGGGCGCCAACGATCGCAAGCAGTTGGCCGAGCTGGAGCGTCATTACCAGCTACGGGCGGCCCGCCGCCTGATGGCCCAGGGCGTGACCCTGCGCGATCCCGCGCGTTTCGACGTGCGCGGCGAAGTCAGCGTCGGTCGTGACGTGCTGATCGACATCAACGTGATTCTCGAAGGCCGCGTGGTCATCGAGGACGATGTGGTGATCGGCCCGAACTGCGTGATCAAGGACAGCACCCTGCGCAAGGGTGTGGTGATCAAGGCCAACAGCCACATCGAAGGTGCGGTACTGGGCGAAGGCAGCGATGCCGGTCCGTTCGCCCGTCTGCGCCAGGGCACCGTTCTCGAAGCCCGTGCCCATGTGGGTAACTTCGTCGAGTTGAAGAATGCACGCATGGGCGAAGGCGCCAAGGCCGGTCACCTGGCCTACCTGGGCGATGCCGAGATCGGTGCGCGCAGCAACATCGGCGCCGGCACCATCACCTGCAATTACGATGGCGCCAACAAGCATCGGACAGTGCTGGGCGAAGACGTATTCATTGGTTCCAACAACTCGTTGGTGGCGCCTGTGGATATCCAGGATGGCGCGACCACGGCGGCCGGTTCCACCATCAACCAGACTGTGGAAAAAGCCCAGCTGGCCGTGGCCCGTGCCCGGCAGAAGAACATCGATGGCTGGAAACGCCCGGTGAAAATCAAGAAGAGCTGAGTTATCCACAGTCCGATGCAAGGTCGGTGCTGTTCACTCTACCTATCGTGAGCAAACTCGCGGCTACAGGATGGATACCCATCCTTCTGTAGCCGCGAAGCGCCATCCCTGTGGATAATTCCTTCAGTCTGTTATCCACAGCATTTTTTTCATTTCCCTCGCTTGACGAATTTCCGGCAATAGGTTTTGATTGCTTCCGTTATCTTTCGAATCGAAACTTAAGTGCTCATGTCGAAACGCAACACACCTCAACGACGCCACAATATTCTCGCCTTGCTCAATGAACAGGGTGAAGTGAGTGTGGACGAGCTGGCTAAACGCTTCGAAACTTCGGAAGTTACGATCCGTAAGGACCTGGCGGCCTTGGAGAGCAACGGCCTGTTGCTGCGGCGCTATGGCGGCGCAATCACCATGCCGCAGGAACTGGTTGGCGATATCGGCCAGCCAGTCTCGCCCTATAAACAAGCCATCGCCCGTGCGGCGGTAGCGCGGATTCGCGAACACGCACGCATCATCATCGACAGCGGCAGTACCACCGCGGCGATGATCCCCGAACTCGGCCAGCAGCCGGGCCTGGTGGTCATGACCAACTCGCTGCATGTGGCCAATGCCCTGAGCGAACTGGAGCACGAGCCGGTGCTGTTGATGACCGGCGGCACCTGGGACCCGCATTCCGAGTCATTCCAGGGGCAGGTCGCCGAGCAGGTATTGCGTTCCTACGACTTCGACCAGCTGTTTATCGGTGCCGACGGCATCGATCTGGTGCGCGGGACCACCACCTTCAACGAGTTGCTCGGCTTGAGCCGGGTGATGGCCGAGGTGGCGCGGGAAGTGGTGGTGATGGTCGAGGCCGACAAGATCGGCCGCAAGATTCCCAACCTGGAGCTGCCCTGGAGCAGCGTCCATACCCTTATTACCGATGATCGCCTGCCTGCAGAGGCCCGCGACCAGATTCAGGCCCGCGGTATCACGCTGATTTGCGCGGCAGTCATCTAGGAGAGAAACCATGTGTGGAATTGTTGGCGCCGTTGCTGAACGGAATATCACGGCCATCCTGCTCGAAGGCCTCAAGCGTCTCGAATACCGCGGCTATGACAGCGCCGGGGTGGCGGTCCTGACCAACGATGGCAAGCTCGAGCGCATGCGTCGTCCGGGCAAGGTCAGCGAGCTGGAACAGGCCCTGGCCGGCGAGCCGCTGGTCGGTCGCCTGGGCATCGCCCATACCCGCTGGGCCACTCACGGCGCGCCGTGCGAACGCAACGCCCACCCGCATTTCTCCGGTGACCTGGCAGTCGTACACAACGGCATCATCGAGAACCATGAAGCCCTGCGCGAGCAGCTCAAAGGCATGGGCTACGTCTTCACCTCGGACACCGACACCGAAGTCATCGCCCACCTGCTGGACCACAAGCTCAAGGACCTGGGCGACCTGACCGTGGCCCTGAAAGCCACCGTCAAAGAGCTGCACGGCGCCTATGGCCTGGCCGTGATCAGCGCCAGCCAGCCGGATCGCCTGGTCGCCGCCCGCAGTGGCAGCCCGCTGGTGATCGGCCTGGGCCTGGGTGAGAACTTCCTGGCTTCCGACCAACTGGCCCTGCGTCAGGTAACCGACCGCTTCATGTACCTGGAAGAGGGCGATATCGCCGAGATTCGCCGCGACAGCGTGCAGATCTGGGATGTCGACGGCAAAGTGGTCGAGCGCGAAGCCGTGCAATACCGCGACGGTGCCGAAGCCGCCGAGAAAGGCGAGTTCCGCCACTTCATGCTCAAGGAAATCCACGAGCAGCCAGCCGTGGTGCAACGCACCCTCGAAGGCCGCCTGAGCCCGAACCAGGTGCTGGTCCAGGCCTTCGGTCCACAGGCCGCCGAGCTGTTCGCCAAAGTGCGCAATGTGCAGATCGTCGCCTGCGGTACCAGCTACCACGCCGGCATGGTCGCCCGTTACTGGCTGGAAGAACTGGCCGGGATTCCGTGCCAGGTCGAAGTGGCCAGCGAGTTCCGCTACCGCAAGGTGGTGGTACAGCCGGACACCCTGTTCGTGACCATCTCCCAGTCCGGCGAAACCGCCGACACCCTGGCCGCCCTACGCAACGCCAAGGAACTGGGCTTCCTCGCCAGCCTGGCAATCTGCAACGTCGGCATCAGCTCGCTGGTGCGTGAGTCCGACCTGACCCTGCTGACCCAGGCCGGTCGTGAAATCGGCGTGGCCTCCACCAAAGCCTTCACCACCCAGCTGGTGGGCCTGCTGTTGCTGACCCTGTCCCTGGGCCAGGTCCGTGGCACCCTGGGCGAAGGCGTCGAAGCCACCCTGGTGGAAGAACTGCGGCGCTTGCCGACCCGCCTGGGCGAAGCCCTGGCGATGGACAGCACAGTGGAAAAAATCGCCGAGCTGTTCGCCGAGAAGCACCACACCCTGTTCCTCGGTCGCGGCGCGCAGTTCCCGGTAGCGATGGAAGGGGCACTCAAGCTCAAGGAAATCTCCTACATCCACGCCGAAGCCTACCCGGCCGGCGAGCTCAAGCACGGTCCGTTGGCCCTTGTGGATAACGACATGCCGGTGGTCACCGTGGCGCCGAACAACGAGCTGCTGGAAAAGCTCAAGTCCAACCTGCAGGAAGTCCGCGCCCGTGGCGGCGAGCTGATCGTCTTCGCCGATGAGAAAGCCGGCATGACCAATGGCGAGGGCACGCATGTTATCCACATGCCGCATATCCACGACATCCTGTCGCCGATCCTCTACACCATTCCGCTGCAACTGCTGTCGTATTACGTGGCGGTGCTCAAGGGCACTGACGTCGACCAGCCGCGCAACCTGGCCAAGTCGGTCACCGTGGAGTGAGTTATCCACAATCGGGCTGCACAGATCTACCCGGCGTCTGAATTGAGTGTTGTTCTGGCGCCGGGTCATGCTGGGCTATTCGCGCGCTGGCTCCCAATCGCTTTTTCGTGCTTTTCGCACGCGGGTATTGGATTGGTTTGCCAGGGCCGGTTCGACCGGTTTGCCGTCGTTCAGGTTGCTTCGCAATCCTGGGCGGCAAGTCCGACGAGGATGATGGTTTCAGGGCGTGCGTTGAGCGACCAGTATGGCCGCTCGATTCAAGTTAGCGTTACCAGAGAATAAAGGCAGATGCCGTCGTTTGATTCAGGTTGATGTCGCCGACCTCAAGTACTTCATATTCGGCGCGGATACCGATGTTGCGAAACACATCAAGTTCAACGCCGGCACCGTAGGTCAGATTCACCCCGGTGTCATCATCGCTGGCATTACCGCCGGCATCCCAGGCATGAGCACCGACACTACCGAAAACTCGCACCCGTTCTCCCAGCGGGAAGCCGAGATGGGCACTGGCCTGAACGGATTTACCATCGAAATCCAGATTCTTGTCCTTGAATTGCCCGAGATCTACGAAGGCGCCCTCGAAGGCCAGATAACCGTTGAGACGGTAGCCTGCAAAAACCTTATAGCTATAGTCTTCATCGCTCAGATGGGATTTGTCGGTTTCGATATTGCTTACGCCTGCTCCAAGATACAGGCCTTTGTCGTCAGCCAATGCTTGAAAAGACAGCAGCGAAAGCAGTGAAATGAAGCCAAGGTTGCGAAATAGCATGTGAAGCAGTGTCCTTCTACAGGTTGTCGATTGTGAGGGGGACTGAGAATTCGAGTGATCGCGAAGGCTGATAAAAGTCACTGCCTGATATCTTTGCGTAACTTCGCCAGCCCATGAGCAGGGCGTTCTTCAGCCAATAACACAGCCTCTGAAGCCAGTGTGCTAGTTGCTGTCGAGTTCCAACACCTTGGCGTCGAATCCGAAATAATATGATTCGGCTTGGCGGGATCTGGCCTGGGCGCCGTTATTAACCGTCAATCAACCAGGCTAAGGCTACGCCACATAAATAGGCGGCAAGGCAAAAGAAGATTTTCTGTTTGAGTGACAGTGCGTTTAATCGAAAGTGCACACTTATTCCCTCGAGTTGGAAAAAGTCGATGTTGGTAGTTCAGGTGAGGCGTTTTTTTTCAGGCGTCGATGTCAATGACTTCGGCATAAGCTCCAAGGCTGCTGAAAAAACGTACCTGTCGCTCGATGGCAAGTTCAGGTTTTCAAGTTTGCATGGCGCTGTTTGTGAACCAAAGATTGCCGTTTTCTGACGCGTTGGACTGATGGCCGCTGCATCAAAGGCAAAATAATCATTGGCTAGATAGCCTGTGCAAATCCTATAACCGGACTTTTCATTGCCCAGCGTCTTTTTGCTGTTTTCAATGCGCGTCAGGTCGGCGCTGTAAAGTTCCTTGTCCTTGGCCATGGCCTTGAGAGAAAACACCAAACCAAAGGATGCGATTGCGAGGTTTTTCAGCAGCATCGATATGCGTTCCTTGTTAATGAGTTTTCAGGCAGGACACAGAGTCAGCGCGCAAGGAATCATGATCAAAGTGCGATTAGCGAAAAGTCGTGAATATCACTAATGGTATTTTGTGCTGGGGAAGGAGGGGGAAGATCGATCGCCCCGTCTTCGTCATGGTATTCATTCTCAAAGTAGATGTTCAGTTGCGACAACTTTAGTTTCTCATTCGGGCTCAATTCTATTTGGTAGAACTCGATTTCCGTGCTGCCGGCAGAGTATTCATCATGCGCCACCGAATGAAAGGATATTGCAGCTAAAGATAGGACTGCCAAGATTCTGGTTATCATCGATTTGACGACTCGCAAAAAATGTATGTTTTCATCTGGCACCCAGGAGAGTGTTCGGATGAGAGGGACGTGGAGCCGGTTTTGTGCCGAGTGACAACAGGCACGGCTCCGAACGCCAAAGTGGAGTGATCTTGAAGGGGAAGGAACGTCTGATTCAAATCAGTGATTATTATTTTTCTGTTTGAATCAGCGTTAGACAGAACAAGAGCGCATCAAGCCCTGTCGTCTGGTCAAATTTTTGGGACAGCCCTGGGAGGCCCTAGTGACTCATGCAGCGCAAGCGACTCAGTTCGTGCACATAAACGCACAGGGTGTTTTTATCGGTGGTAGGAATCAATTCGTAGTTTAGAACAGCGCCTTCTTGCAGAACGTATTGGCGTTTGAAAAAGAGATCAGGTGTCTTTTCGATGGCGAATAGCTCGTTATCCTGGCTAAGTTTTACAGTGCTGATTTTTATCTGAAAGTGATGCTTGCTTTCTCGGATAACATCCGCCGATACAGTCGCGTTACGAATCTTTCCGTTCAGGCTTTCCAGCATGGTTTGGGTCAGTCGACCGTGCCCGATAGTCAGGTACTCTTCCGTATTGAGCTGATTCGAATCTTCGAGCCATTGTCGAGTGATGGTTTGATAGCTGGTGTTTTCCATGTAATGAGATGGAGAATAAGTCAGTAAAAAAATACAGGCGGCATTGATGATCGCAAGCATTATCCAATGAGCGGTTGACGATATTGTTGGCTTCATAGGGTGGCTTCCAAACATTGCCGGATCATCAGTGCGAGGTCTTTCTGTTCGCTGTTCAATTGTAGGTTTGCAGTGCTTAGATCCGGGCGAACGCACGAAACGGAATAGTTTGATTTAGCGAGATTCAACCAGACCTGGCCTTTCAAGTTCGGCGAAAACTGTTGAACCTGTTTAGCCGAAAGATCTCTCAGCGATTGAGCCTCGGCGACACTGTTGGCGACTGCATGGATGACCAACTCATTCTGTTTTATGCTGGAAACTTCTATTTTCGGCGTGTCGAAGGTGGTGTGGAAACCCGTGAAGGCACAGACTCCCAAGGTCAAGAGATAACCGATCAACTGGGCTTTTGTTATGCGAGTTGGTTTTATGGGTTTCTCTGAAGGCAACGGGAGATGATCTTTTGCGCTTGGTGGAAGCTGTTCAATGATGGGTACGGCGGATTGTGCGGCCTCATTTGAAGGCGTCGGCAAGCCTGTCGGTGCATCGACTACATAATGACGGTTGAAGCAATATCCTCTTCGAGGAACCGTCATCAAGATCTCGTGATCTCTACTGTCGTTGAGAATATTTCGAAGTGAGAAAACGGCCTGATTCAAACTACCGGAGGCGACGACGCGGTCATTCCAGGCGTAGTCGATGATCTCCTCACGGCTTTTAGTCTGACCCGGCTCCATAAGCAGCAGACCCAGTAGACGCGATTCAGCTCTACCTATCGTGGAGTTTTGAACATCTCCATGAGGTGTCGTGATGGAGAGCAAGGCAGTATCCGGGTCGAAAAGAACCATGGAATCATTTTTCAACTTGAAGGCGTAGCGCATGCGAATCCTCCGTTCAGGTGGTTCTGGCTGAGTATAGGGACGGCTTTGATGGGCTGGATCTGAGGCAATACAGGCTTGTCGGGGAGATGAACGGCTATGCGTGAGCAAGCACGCAAGGTGCAGAGAGCGTCACTGGACAATGCTGGAGCAACCCATCAAAAGTCTCACTGGAATCAGGCAAGGGTAATCCACGGGGTTTAATCGGAGGTCATGATGATGCTCAGTACGAGTCATCTGCGCCATCCGAAAACTGCAGGGCAGAGTATCGGACGGCTCGTTGTTCAAGCACAAGCTTGCGACCTGGCGATATCCGCGCCCTGTATTGAAGCGAAGATTTGAATGCAGAGGGAGGCTGGAGGGAGAAGGGAAGAGTGGCATTACTTCAGGGGGAAGGATGAACTTGCAGGCATTCCAGTGCAGCCCGTTGGATCGATTTCACAATCTGCATCAAGAATGCCTGTGCCTTGTAAAGGAACGGCTGGATCAAGGCTGAACGTTGTAGCCACGCTGTTGCAGGCAACTGCTGTACACGGAGTTGTTGGCGGTGATGTTTTGCTCGGTGCTTTTAAGGTCCTGCCTGCGTTCCTGGCGCTGTCTTGATGCGCCGATCATTGCGCCGGCCGTCGCGGCGCTGCGGGCATGGTTCTGGCGATAGTCTTGCTTGATATCGTCGTCGATATGGTCATAGACGTTTTCATGTTGCCGGCCCCGAACTTCCGCAGCGGTGGCCCCGGCGATGGCGGCGGTAGTCGCGCCTTTTATCCGGCCACCGTAGGGCACGGTGTTTTGTATCGGGAACTGAGCATTGGCCTGCGACTGGCAGGCACTGGTGTCTTGCTGGATCGTCTGGGAAGTCTGGCCTTTCAGGGGAACCACCGTTGCCGCCAACGCTCCGGAGCTGGCGAGCAATACAACGGCCGATAAGGTAAAACTCAGTATTTTCATCAAGTCGGACTCTCGTTGGACGTCGCTGCCTGGCCTGGCGGCCTGTTTTTGGCAGACGCAGCGTGACTGTCGTTCTGAAACCCTAGGCCTTTCGAGGCAATGCAAGGTTTGCGCTGGGTATCCCGCAGTTGTCACTGCCTGGAAAGCAGTGTCTGCATGTCGTTGGTCATGCTTTTGAAGGCGACCTTGAAGTCATTGGCGACTATCGGCTGGCTGGCGTTTTTCAAGGTCTCGCCGAACACCTTGCGCACCATCTTGGCGACCGGCAAACCGGTTTTGGCATCGATCAGGTCGGCTTCGAGATACAACTCGGCCGTCTGATCGCGATGGCCGGTGGCTGCCTGTGTTGCCCCGACAATGGCGGCGATGGGGACGACCTCATACCAATGCATGCCTTCGTTGCTGGCGCTGACGCCGGTGATAGCCGCCCGCAAGATCAATGTCCGCGAATGGGCCGGTGCCTGCTGCGCATTCGAAACGATCCTGTAGGTGGGAGCGAATGCGTTCCTGACGCTGTTGCTGGCGATGATCTGCAGGTCTTTCAGGGTTTGCAGGTTGACGCGCTCGGTCGGTTTCGGCGCTGGATACAGCTCTACCTGCTTGAACACGACAGTGGAATAGGCGTGAGGATCGAACCCTGGCGCCACCCAGCGCAGCACCTTCTGTTCACTTGGCGTGGTGTGTTCCTCCAGCCCCTGATAATTGGCCAGGAAGCCCGAATATTGCTCTTGCTGCGCCACCTTCGAGACACACCCGACCTGGAATATGCAGCTCAAGGCAATTCCCACGATCCATTTGTTCGACATGCACATGTGTTCTGTTCCCAAGTGATGAACGTTGTCATTCAGGTTCCGACCTGGCCCCCGGCACCGACCCGAGCTACGCGAAGCGGATGCTCGCCTGTCGCTCAATGCGTGGTGGATGCTGCCCGGAGTGGCTGGATAATCCGAATCAATAATCCTCAACAACAATCAAATTTCATCGCCCGTGCGCATCCGGCCGCATGTCAGGGGACTACGCAAGCCAAGTGTATCCAGACCTCTCAGCTCGAAGCCCGTGCCTCTGGTGAGACGGATTTGATTATCCGGTTTCAATTTTTTCCGGCGGTTCGACGATGGTGACAACGGACCTATATGGCCCGTTGCCTTATGTCCGGATTGCTCAAAACAATATGATGAAACGATATAGCAACTGATTTGCGCTCCGAAAAAGCCTGATCTATACATCCAAGCCACACATTGATGAGGTGTGTGGCAAGCAAGGGCTCACGGAACATGAGCTTCTGCATAACAAGGGATAGATTTATTGCTTCAAGGATGATTCAGCCATGCATGCGTATCGTCATTTCGGGCGCTATTCGGTTTTCCAACGAAACCCCGATTCATTGATCAAGGCCCTCGGCCAGGTCGCTCACAGTGACTGGCAGCCGATTCGACCTGCCGCCCCTCATACCTACCGCCTGCGCGGTCATATCCATTCTGCTCGCTGCGCCTTGGTGACTGCTGGTCATCAACCCCGTGTCGGCGTGTGGCGTGAAACATCCGGGTGTTCTACTCGGATGACCCTGGGCAATAGCCCGAACGGGTCCCGTAAGGGCAATCCGTTGTTCTGAGGCGATCCTGCCTCGATCCAAGCGAATGCCGGACCCGATCGGTTCACCCCACAGGTGACCCGACGCGGGTTCCGTGTAGGCGTTCGTCCAACCTTTTCATGACGCAGTACCCACTTTTCCAGGATGGAGATGGTTATGACTGTACTCAGAGTTGGCATCGTCGGCCTTGGCGCGCAGATGCAAGAAAACCTGCTGCCCACGCTTCTGCAAATGCCGGATATTCGCATCGTCGCCGTGTGCGACAGCGACCTGACCCGCGCCGGACAAATCCACCGTTTCATTTCCGAGGTCGCGATCACCGACGACTTCGACGAGATGCTCGATACCGCTGCGCTGGATGCGGTGGTCATGGCGTGCCCGCCCCAGGCGCACCGCGACCTGGCAATCAAGGCAATGGCCAAGGGCGTGCATGTTTTCGTCGAGAAGCCGCCGTGCTTCACCCTCGCCGAGCTCGAATACCTGATCGGCGCGGCTCGCCAGGCCCAGGTGGTCACTGGCGTGGGCATGAACTTCAAATATGCCAAGCCCATGCGCCAGCTGCGCGATATGACGCGCACCGAGCAGTTCGGCAAGGTCGTGCACATCCAGCTCAACCACTATGCGAGCAAACCCACCGCACCGCTGTGGGGGCTGGACTCCACCCTGCGTTCGTTTCTGCTGGCCCAGGCGATTCACACCATCGACCTTGGCGTGACCTTCGGCGGTGGCGAATTGCGGGATATCGAATCCCGGGTGCAACGCCACGAGGACTCGTTGCTGGTGAGCCTGGAACTCGGCTTCAGCTCCGGCGCGACGGTCAGCCTGCTGAGCGGAACGATGTTCCCGTACTTCGAATTCGACATGAAGATCGTCAGCTCCAATTCGATGATGGTCGAGCTCAACAACCTGTGGAACATCACCCTGCACGAGCCGGTACATGGCACCGGGGCAACCGGCACCGCCAAGCGCTGGCGCGGCGCGTGGCAGCCGGGGCCGTTGGATTCGGGTTATGAGCGCAGCGGTTATTTCGGCGAACTGGAGAAGTTCTTCGACGCGGTGCGCAACCGTTCGCCTTACGAGGCCAGCTTCGAGAGCCTGCTGCCGACCTTCCGGGTGATTGAGCAGATCTGTCATGCCGACAGCGCCCGCGCCGATGTCGCCCCCGTGCTTGCCCTCCACTCCACCCATGCCGCCAAGTCCCCAGCCTTTCTCGGAGCCCAGACCAATGTCCTCTAATCTCTCCAGCGCCGCGCGCATCTCCGTTTCCGACAAGTACCGTCCGATGTACGCCGACGATCTGCTGACCCTGCAGAACACCCTGGAACGGCCACTGTCCGGTACCAGCGATGTGGTGGGCGAATACGAGGCCAAGCTGGCGGCCTGGTTCGAGGCGCGGCATGCGATCGCGGTCTCTTCGGGGGGCGCGGCCCTGAGCGTGGCGATCTACGCCGCCGGCGTCGGTCCCGGCGACGACGTCCTGCTGACGCCGAGCTGCCCGCTGTGCACCATCTATCCGATCATCGCCG
Organism: Pseudomonas chlororaphis subsp. piscium; assembly: GCF_003850345.1. Classification (NCBI taxonomy): domain Bacteria; kingdom Pseudomonadati; phylum Pseudomonadota; class Gammaproteobacteria; order Pseudomonadales; family Pseudomonadaceae; genus Pseudomonas; species Pseudomonas chlororaphis. The sequence goes on along the minus strand of NZ_CP027707.1, from coordinate 7,036,768 downwards.
CTGGCGCCAACCCGATCTTCGTCGACACCCGCCGTCACGGTTTCGGCGCCGACCCGGAGTCGATCAAGGCCCGCATCACCCCGCGTACCCGGGCGATCATCGATATTCCGATGTGGGGCTACCCCACCGAAGTCGATGAGCTGCAAGGCCTGACCCGTGAACTGGGGATCAAGCTGATCCTCGACCTGGCGCATTCCCATGGCAGCACCCTCAATGGTCGGCCGCTGTCGGCCTATGGCGACCTGTCGTGCTTCAGCACCCACGAACGCAAGCCGCTGGCCACCGGTGAGGGCGGTTTCATCCTCACCGACGACGACCAACTGGCCCAGCGTTGCCGTGACTACAGCCGCTTCGGCAACCTCAACGGCAAGGACTTCGGCCTCAACTACAAGCTGGCCGCGCTGCCTGCCGCCCTGGGCGCCAACCGCCTGGACTCGCTGGCCGCGCAGATCGAGCAACGACGCGCCAATGCCACCTACTTCCTGCAGCAACTCGACCATAGCAAGGTGCGGGAAAAGGTCATCATCGAGGGCGGGCGGACCAACTACTACTTCCTCAACCTGGAACTGCATTTCGCCGACAACCGGGCCTTCATCGATTACCTGGACGAGGCGGGCATCCCGTCGGATATCAAGCGCTACGGCTGCAAGGCGCTCTACGAGTTCCCGGCGCTGGCCCAGTACCGCAACGACTGCCCGAACGCCGAGGCGCTGCTGGCCAGCATGACCACCATCCCGGTCCATCCGGACATCACCCACGCCGAACTGGACTACATGGCCGAGCGGATCAACCAGTACGGTGCGCCATGATGACGGACGTCCCCGATCGTTCGACCCTGGACCGGCATTTCACGGCCTCGGCGTTCGTGTTGAATCCGGACCGCAAGATGCTCCTGCTGCACCATCGCAAGCTGGGGGTCTGGCTGTACCCGGGCGGCCATATAGAACAGGGGGAAACCCCTGATGTGGCGGTGCTGCGCGAGATCTACGAGGAAACCGGGATTCACGCCGCCCTGCTGGGCGAGCGTGACCTGGAACTGGCCGATGCCGAGACCGATGTCACGGTGTTGCACCAGCCTTACCGGATCCTCTGCGAGTTCATCGATGACAAGCGCGGGCCGCATTACCACCTGGACCTGATCTACCTCACCGCCACCGACCTGCGGGCTTGCCCGCCGGAGCGCGAGGTGGAAAACGCGCGCTTCTTCAGCCGGCAGGAAACTGCCGAGCTGAAGATGTTCCCCAACTTCCGGCGCATGGTGGACCGGGTATTCGCCGATGCCGAGGTGTGGGACATGGTCGGCAGGAAGGTGGCGCCATGAACCAGGCCATCTCCCGACCCACCCGGGTCATCGCGGACAAGTGCGGCCACGATACCCCCGACGATGTGCCCGAGCTGCAACGCGCCCTGGCGACAGGGCTGACTGGCACCTCGCAGATCGTCGAGGACTACGAGACCGCGCTCGCTGTGCTGTACGGCGTGCGCCACGTGATCGCCGTGTCGTCGGGGGCCGCTTCGGTCACCGCGGCACTGGCCGGCGTGCGCTTCCAGCCGGGGGACGAAGTGATAGTCGCGCCCACGTGCCCGATCTGCACCGTCCTGCCGATCCTGTCCCTGGGCCTGGTCCCGGTGTTCTGCGATGTGGCGCCGGACAGCTTCGGGCTCGACCCGGAAGACCTGCAACGCTGCATCGGCCCGCGGACCTGCGCGGTGATCGAGGTGCCGATGTGGGGGTATCCGATCGCCTCGCACACCACCTGGGCCACCACGCGCCAGGCCGGCATCCCGCTGATCCAGGACCTGGCCCACGCGCACCTGACGCGCCTGAACGGCAGCTGGCTGGCGCAGCATGGCGACATCAGCTGCTTCAGCACCCACGACTGCAAGTTCATGTCCACCGGTGAGGGCGGTTTTGTCATGACCGATGACGACGAGCGCGCCAGCCGTATCCGGGCCTACACCCGCTTCGGCAATCTCACCGGCGAAACCCTGGGCATCAACCTCAAGCTCGGTGGCCTGCAGGCCGCCCTCGGGCTGGCGCGTTCGCGGCAGCTGGAAAGCCGTCTGCACCAGCGCCAGGACAACCGCCGGCAGCTGCTGGAGCAACTGGACAACCCGGCGATCCGCGAACTGCCGCTGACCCCCGGTGGAGAGGCCAACGCCTATGCCTTGCTGTTGCAGGCAGTGGGGCACGATGGGCGTGAACTGGTGCATTACCAGCAGCGTCATGGCATCCCATCGGACATCGGCAAGTACGACAACCAGCCGCTGTACCAGTTGCCGCTGCTGGCGCAGTACCGCCGCGATTGCCCCAACGCCGCCCGGTTGCTACGTTCGCTGACCACGGTGCCGCTGCACCCGGGCCTGGCGGACGACGACCTGGCATACATTGCAAAGGTGCTCAATGACTACTCCCCAGCCTGATACCGCCGTGGGCGGTCGACATGCCGTGGTCATCGGCGGCAGCGTGACGGGCTGCCTGACGGCCGCGGTCCTGGCCCGGCGTTTCCAGCGGGTCACGGTGATCGAGAAGAGCGATTTCTTCGACGAAACCGGCCCGCGCCAGAGCCTGCCCCAGGAGCATCACGTCCACCTGTTGCTGCTGCGCGGCAAGCAGATCATCGAAGGCATCTTCCCCGGCACCCTGAGCGCCCTGGAGCAGGGAGGCGCGCAAGTGGCCGACCTGGGTCATGACGTGAAGTGGTACCAGGGCGGGCGTTGGAAAAACCGCTACCGCAGTGGCATCTACGCCCATTACTGCAGCCGGCGGCTGATCGACAACCAGCTGCGCCGGGCTTTGCTCGGCGTGCTGAACGTCGAGGTGCTGTCCAGCACCCGGGTCACGCAGATCGAGTTCACCGGGGCCGATCCTTCCCGGCGGGTCGAGGCGGTGACCGTCGACGATGGGCACGGCGAGCGGACGCTGCGCTGCGACCTGCTGGTCGACGCCAGCGGGCGTGGCACGCGCTTGCCGACGTGGCTGAAAGAGGCCGGCTTCGGCGAGGTCGAGACCAGCGTGGTCAAGACCGAGCTGGGTTATGCGTCGCGCATCTACCGGCGCCTTCCGGCCTATGCCGAACAGTGGCAGGTCCTGCTGGTGCTGCCCAAGGCGCCGTTGCAGCGTTCCATGGGGGTGATCAGCCCGATCGAAGGCGACCGCTGGATGGTCACCACTGGCGGCTGGTTCGGCCATTTTCCCGGTAACGATCCGCAGGAGTTCCTGCAGGCGCTGGCGGCGCTTCCGGTGCCGGACATCCATGAGGTGATCCGCGACGCCGAGCCGCTGTCGCCGGTCCACACCTTCAAGATGCCCGGCAGCCGCCGCACCCACTTCGACCGGGTCGAGCACTGGCCCGCCGGGCTGCTGGTGGTCGGCGACGCCCTGAGCAGCATGAACCCGCTGTACAGCCAGGGCATGACCATCGGCGCGCTGGAGGCCGATTGCATCGACCGCCACATCGACGAAGTACTGCAGGGCGGCCAGGGCTTTCGCCAGTTGCAGGGCCGCCTGTGCGGGGTGGTCGATGGCGCCTGGAGCATGGCCACCACCGAAGACTTCCGCTTTCCCGAAACCGTTGGCCAGCGCAGTTGGCGCACCCGTTTCCATCATTGGTACGGCGCCGGCCTGGGCCAGGTCTCGGCGAACAATCGGCGGGCCCTGGAAACCCAGATTGGCGTGACCAACCTGGTGATGGAGCCCAGCAAGCTATACACACCGGCGATCGCCTCGCGTATCGCCCTCAACGCCCTTCTTGCGGAGAAAACCCGACCATGATCGATGATCGACTGCACTTCTCGGGGATCGAACACCTGGTATTCGACTGGAACGGCACCCTGATCGACGATATCGCCCTGGCGGTCAGCGCGGTCAATCGCTGTGGCGAGCGTTACGCGGTGCCGCCCATCGATGCCGTTCGCTACCGTGCGCTGTTCGACTTTCCGATTGCCGATTTCTACGCCTCCCTGGGGTTCGATCTGCAGCGCACGCCCTTCGCGCAAATCGTCGAACATTACCTGGAGCACTTCGATACGAATGTCGCGCAGTGTCCGCTGCACGATGGGGTGTTCGAGGTGCTGGAGGCGGCGCGCAATGCCGGCATCGGCGTCTCCATTGTGTCCGCCTCGCATTGCGACGTGCTGCTCCAGACCCTGGAGGCCAAGGGCCTGCGCGGGCATTTCGAGCATGTCGTGGGGCTGAGCCACAACCAGGCCACCAGCAAGACCGCCGAGGCCCTGATGCTCCAGGAGAAGCTCGGCACACCGGCCGGGCGCACCCTGTTCATCGGCGACACCCTGCACGACTACGATGTGGCGCGGGCCGTCGGCTGGAAGCCGCTGCTGGTCAGCACCGGCCATCAGGACATCGACCGCCTGCGGCAGGCCGACGCCCCGGTCTTCCGCGGCTTGGGCGAATTGCTGGGCCATTACGCCAGCACCGAGCGGCGCGCCGTCGTTCGCGAGGGGGCCTGATCATGGACACTGCGCACATTGTCCTGCTTGGCCTGATCGCTGTTTCGCTGCTGTTGCGCGCGCTGGTGGCGTTCTATTACCGGGATGCGCAGCGGGTGCTGCGCCTGCTCAAGCTGATACCGCGCCTGGAGGGGCGGCGGGAGCAGTACTACCGCCCGCTGGATACCTGGTTCGCGCCGCTGCCCTTTGTCTGGACGTGGCTGGATATAGTCGCCGCGGTGCAGGCGGCATCGATCTACTCGTCGCCGCTGGCCTGGCTGGCCGTGCTGCTGTGGAGCGGCGGGCGCATGCGCGCGTTGCAGGAATTCGGGCACAACGCGGTGCACTTCGCCCTGTGTCGCCACCATGGCTGGCAGTGGTGGCTGAGTAACCTGTTCTACCAGTTCCCGATGTTCAAGCGCGACATGCGCAGCCGGCACCAGACCCATACCCTGGAGCACCATCGCCACCCCAACCATCCGCAACTCGACCCCAACCGCGCCCGGGTACATGCCGGCGGCTACGTTGCCGGCCTGTCGCCCAGCGGTTTCTATGGCCTGTTGCTGTACCCGCTGACCCCTCGCGGGGCCTGGGTGAATCTCACCACCCTGGTGCGCAGCAGCCTGCTCAACCACTCCCGCCTGACCACCCTGGTGCGGTGCCTGAGTGTGGCGGCGGTGGCGGCGTTGCTGTACGCCTTCGGCGGCTGGAAAGGCGTGTTGTTCGGCTGGTTGCTGCCGCTGCTGACGTCCTATCCGGTGTTTGCCTGGATCTCGCTGCTGACCGAGCACCGCTGGTTCATCGAAGGCACCGCGCGCAATCGCCGCGAGCTGGAATACCTGGCGGGCCGGCCCACCGATTACTTCGGGATTTCCGGCTGGCTGGTACGGGTGTTCATCGCCCCGACGTCCGACGCCTATCACCTGGCACATTCCCTGTACCCCGGCGTGCGCTGGAACTACCTGCCGGCGATCGACCGGCACCTGAAAATCCACGAACCGCGCTACAGCACCAACGCCAGCGAAGGGTTGCTGTTGCCCCGCGGCAATGCGCCCACGGCCCTGTCCGAACTCTATGAACGCCTGGTGTGCACCGAACACGAACCGTCCCCCCTGAAGTCGAGAGGTAGCCTGTGACCCATTCCACTCCAACCCAGCACGTTCAACGTATCGGCATCATCGGCGGCAGCGGCCTGCAACAGCTGCCAGGCCTGCAGGACATTCAACAGGTGGAGTGCACGACCGCCTTCGGCACGCCGTCCTCGCCGCTCACCCTGGGCACGCTCAATGGCGTGCCCGTGGCCTTTGTCCAACGGCATGGCGTGGGGCACGTGATTCCGCCGGCCTCGATCAATGCCCGCGCCAACATCGCCGCGCTGCGCAGTGTCGGTTGCACGCAACTGCTGTCGGTCAGCGCGGTGGGCAGCCTGACCCACGACGCGCCTCCAGGCAGCTTTGTGCTGATCGACCAGTACATCGACCGCACCATCCAGCGTGAAAAAACCTTTTTCGGCCCCGGGCTGGTCGGCCATGTGCCTTTCGGCGAGCCGGTTTGCGCGCGCATGCGTGGCGTGCTCGCCGAGAGTGCCGAGGCCACCGATATCCAGGCGCGCAACGGCGGCACCTACGTGGTCATGGAAGGCCCGCAGTTCTCGACCCGCGCCGAGTCCCACCTGTACCGCCAGTGGGGCGGCACGGTGATCGGCATGACCGCGATGCCCGAAGCCAAGCTGGCCCGCGAGGCCGAGCTGTGCTACGCGATGATCGCCATTCCGACCGATTTCGACTGCTGGCACGAATCCCACGAGCCGGTGAACGCCACGCTGGTGGCGCAACGCATGGCGGACACCTTCAACCTGACCCGGCGCCTGGTGACCGAAGCCGTGACGCGCCTGGGCCGGCATGCCGGCGCCTGCCCCTGCGGTTGCGACCGCGCCCTGGACACCGCGGTGATGACCGCTCCCGAGCACCGGGACCCACGCATGGTCGAGCGCCTGTTGAGCGTTGCGCCCAATGCCACTCATCTGTCAGCGAACAAGGAATGAGTCGATGAACCAGGCCATCCTCACCAAGGACCGTGTGCGGATCCATCAGGTCGAAGTGCTCTCGGACAACTGGTACGTGCTGCGCAAGACCACCTACGACTTCCAGGGCCGCGATGGCGTCTGGCGCACCCTGAACCGGGAAACCTACGACCGTGGCAATGGCGCCACCATCCTGCTGTACAGCAGGGCCAAGCAGACGGTGGTGCTGACCCGGCAGTTTCGCTTCCCGGCCTTCGTCAACGAACACGACGGCATGCTGATCGAAACCTGTGCCGGGCTGCTGGACAAGGACGATGCCCGTACCTGCATCCACAAGGAGACAGAGGAGGAAACCGGCTATCGCATCCGTGAGGTGCGCAAGGTGTTCGAAGCCTTCATGAGCCCGGGTTCGGTCACCGAGCGCCTGCACTTTTTCGTCGGCGAATATTTCGATGAAGACAAGCAGGGCGAGGGTGGCGGCCTGGAACACGAGGGCGAAGAGATCGAAGTGCTGGAGCTGCCGATCGACCGGGCCCTGGCAATGATCGACAGCGGCGAGATCTGCGACGGCAAGACCATCATGCTGCTGCAGTACGCCAAGCTGCACCGCTTGCTGGAGGCTGCCGATGACTGAGCTCAACGCCATCAGTTCGATGGAGCATGCCGAGCTGGCCGAGTTCATCGCCGGTATCAGCCAGCACATCGGCATGCCGGTGCGCCTGACCCGTTGCTCCACCTCGGAGCTGATCGAACGCCTGCACAGCGGCAGCGCCGGGGCCTGGGACCTGTTGCTGGGGACGGCGGCAACCGCCTTGCTCGACCCCGGCCTGGCCTGGCAATTGATGCCGCTGACGGACATCGAATTCGCCGGCCTGCCGGACGCCGCGGTGGCCACGGATCGCCGCTGGTTCGCGGCGTCGGGTTTCGTCCCGGCCTTCTGTTATGACCCCAAAGTCCTCGCCCGCGAAGGCCTGGCGGTGCCGACCCGTTGGCAGGACCTGACAGGCCCCGAGTGGTCCGGGCGGCTGGCCTTGCCCGACCCCGGGCGCTCCGGCGCCGGCTACCTGCACCTTGGCGCACTGCTCGAACATTACGGCGAGCAGGCCTGGGCGCTGTTGGCCCGGGTGGCCAGGCAAGCCCCTTCGATCAGCGGTTCCTCCACGGCGCCGATCGAGGCGGTCGTGCAGGGGCAGGCCTGGCTGGGGGTGACGGTGTCGACCGCGGCCACCCGCGCCGCCGAACAGCACCCGCAGCTGCGCTGGTGCGTGCCCGAAGATGCGCGCTGTTATGAGGACGAGGTGTTCGCCTGCCGGGCCGGTTCGCCCAACGCCGCCTATGCGCAGCAGGCGTTGCAGTGGATGCTCACGCCTGCCGCGGCGGCGATCAGCCAGCGTTATGGCAAGGTGGTGCCGGGCCAGGCCCATCCGACCGGAACGCTGCAACCGCTGCCGGCCTTGCAGGCCAGTCGGGACAAGGCCGCCCGTTGCCGGCAATGGCAGGCGCTGTTCAGCCGGGAGACGGCTCATGGCTGAAGCCGCGCGGGATTCCAGTCAGGCGCTCAGCCGCCAGGAGCAGGTCCATGAAGCGCGCCCATGGTTCCTTTACCTGCTGTTCGGGTTGTTCGGCGCCCAGCAAGGGTTGCTCGGGCCGATCATGCCGTTCCTGCGCGAAACCCTGGCGCTCGACCTCGGTTGGGCCGGCCTGCATTTCGCCGCCTATGCCGCCGGCCTGGCGCTGGTCGGCTGGCCCTATCGCTGGCTGGAACGACGGGTGCGGTCGACGAGCATGAGTACCATCGCCTGCCTCTCGGTGGTTATCGCCAGCAGCCTGTTCGCCCTTGCCGGACACTGGTCGCTGACCTTGTTCGCCGCCGGGGCGATGGGCCTGTCGGGCGGATTTGTGCTGGCGGTGGGGCAGGCGGCCCTGGGCGAGCGTTATCGCGAGCAGGCCGCGCCGAGGCTGGTGGAGGCGCACATAGTCGCCGGGCTGTGCGTGCTCGGCGGCGCCTTGCTGGTAGGGAGCATGACCGGCCTGGGGCTGTCCTGGCGCCTGGTGCCGGGCAGCATCGCCGCCGTCGCGCTGCTGGTGAGCTTGCTCTCGCTGAGTGCCTGGAACGCCCCGGTGATACTCGCCGCCGCCCATCAAGCCAGCGAGAGCGGGCAGACCCTCATGACCCGGCGGGTGCAACTGAGCTTGTGGGCCTTGGTGCTGCTGGGGATTTCCGCGGAATGGGGCGTCGGCTTCTGGGGCGCGGAATACCTGGCCGTGCACGTCCAGGTCAGCGCCTCGGCCGCGGCCACGCTGATGAGCCTGTATTTTGCCGGCACGGTGTGCGGGCGCCTGGCCAGCCGTTATGCGTTGATCCGCATCAGCCCGTTGCCGCTGCTGGTCGGCGTGATGCTCGGGGCCATCGCCACCCTGGTGGTGCTGTACTTCAGCCAGGTCCAGCTGCTGACAGCCTTGTTCATCTTTGTCCTGGGCACCTGCCTGGGCAATTTCTTCCCGCTGATCCTCGGTTCGGCGATGCGCGTCGCGCCCCAGGCCAGCTCGGCCATCAGCGCCCAGGCTTCGCAGGCGGTGGGCGTGGCGCTGTTGCTGGCGCCTTTCCTGCTGGGCCTGCTGTCCTCGCGGATCGGGGTCGAAGCGGCATTCAGCCTGTTGATTGTTTATCCCTTTCTCATGCTGCCGATCGCGCGCGGTCTGCATTTTCCTGGAGCACGCCCTTGAAGCTTTCTGCCCTGTTGTTCGATCTCGACGGCACCCTTATCGACACCGATGACCTGCACCTCAACGCCTACAATCAGTTGCTGGCGCGCTGGGGCAAGTCCATGAGCCTGGATTACTACAAGGCCCATGTGATGGGCTTTCCCGACGACATGATTTTCTCCGGCCTGTTTCCCCATGCGCCGGCGGCGCAGTACCCGGAGCTGGCGGCGCAGAAGGAGGCCATGTTCCGCGCCCAGCTGCGCGAGACCACTCCGGTGCCCGGCGTGCTGCGCACCCTGGATTATGCCCAGGCGGCCGGCATCCCCATGGCGGTGGTGACCAACGCGCCCCGGGAAAACGCCGAAGCCATGCTCCAGGGCCTGGGGATTGCCGAGCGCTTCGATGCGCTGGTGATCGGCGGTGAGCTGGCGCGCGGCAAGCCCGACCCGCTGCCTTACCTGACGGCCCTGCAACTGCTGGAGGTGAGCGCCGACCAGGCGCTGGCCTTCGAGGACTCGCTGGCCGGTGTGCGTTCCGCGGCAGCGGCGGGCATCCACACCTTCGGCATGCTGTCGGGGCTCGAGGAAACTCAGCTTCGCGAGGCGGGTGCGCGGAGTATCATCCGGGACTTCAACGATGAGGCCCTGTGGCAGCGACTCCAGGTCCCTGCCTGAGCCCGGGCGGTCCATGCGGGACAGTGCCGGGGCAGGGCGCCGTAGTGCGAGGACCGCCATGGACCGATTCCAGGAAATGCAGGTGTTCATCAGCGTCGCCCAGGAGCAGGGCTTCGCTGCCGCGGCCCGGCGCCTGGGGCTGTCCGCGCCCAGCGTGACCCGGGCGGTGGCGGCGCTGGAGCAGCGTATCGGCACCCAGTTGCTGACCCGCACCACGCGCAATGTGCTGCTGACGGAAGCCGGCCAGCGTTACCTGGAAGACAGCCGGCGCATCCTCGCCGAGTTGCAGGACGCCGAGGCCTCGGCCGCCGGCATCCATGCCCTCCCTCGCGGACAATTGACGATCACTGCTCCGGTGCTGTTTGGCGAGTTGTTCGTGACCCCGCTGATGGTGGATTACCTGGAACGCTTTCCCGAGGTCAGCATCAATGCCCTGCTGGTCGACCGGGTGGTGAGCATGGTCGAGGAGGGCATGGACGTCGCGGTGCGCATCGGCGAGTTGCCCGACAGCGGTCAGCACGCGATGCGTGTCGGCGAGGTGCGGCGGGTCATCTGCGCTTCCCCGGCTTTCCTGGCCCGGCATGGGCGGCCGCGACATCCGCAGGAATTGCGCCAGGCGCCGGTGATTGCCCCGTCTTCCATCGGCCAGTCCAGAAGCTGGCTGTTCGACGAGGGCGGAACCCCCTTGAGCGTTCGCCCGGAACCGCGGCTGGTGGTCACCGCTAACCAGGCGGCGATCAGTGCCGCGTGCCTGGGGCTGGGCCTGACCCGGGTGCTGTCGTACCAGGTCGCGGGCAAGGTGGCGGCCGGCGAGCTGGAGATTGTTTTGGCGGAGTTCGAACTGGCGCCGCTGCCGATCCATGTGGTGTATCAGGGCGGGCGCAAGGCCCCGGCGCGGGTGCGCAGTTTCGTCGACTTCGCGGTGCAGGCGCTGCGCGAACATCCGGCGTTGCAGTCGTAGCGCGGATCATTGCGCTGGCTGAAATGATGGATTGTGTTTTCTGGTGATTCTGTTGTTTTAAGCCGAGAGGGAAGATGGCGTCCGTTAGTGCTGCTCGTGTGAGCCGCACCCCTGCCCAGCGGAGTCTGCCATGCACGCCATCAAGCTCTACAACTTCCCCCGTTCCGGTCATGCCCATCGCGTCGAACTGATGTTGTCGTTGCTAGGGCTGCCTTTTGAGCTGATCTTCGTCGATCTGGCGAAGGGCGAGCACAAACAGGCGGACTTCCTGGCGCTGAACTCTTTTGGCCAAGTGCCGGTGATCGACGACCAGGGCGTGGTGCTGGCCGACTCCAACGCGATCCTGGTGTACCTGGCGCAGAAGTACGGCCAGGGCCGTTGGCTGCCCAGCGATGCGGTTGGCGCGGCACGGGTCCAGCGCTGGTTGTCGGTGGCGGCGGGACCGATTGCGTTCGGCCCGGCGGTGGCGCGGCTGATCACCGTATTCGGCGCGCAGCGCAACGCCGAGGAGGCCATCGACCGCTCCCATGCATTGCTCAAGGTGGTCGAGCAGGAACTGACGGCCAGCCCTTACCTGGCGGGCAGCGAACCGACCATCGCCGATATCGCCGGCTACAGCTACATCGCCCACGCCCCTGAGGGCAATGTGTCGCTGGCGGATTATCCACAGGTTCGCGCCTGGCTGGCGCGCATCGAAGCCTTGCCCGGCTTCGTCGGCATGCCGCGCACCGCGGTGGGCCTGCAAAGCGCCTGAATCTGGCGGCCCGGCACCCCCCGGGCCCGCTGACTGCTGCGTCATCGACGCAGAGGAGCCCCATCATGAACACCGAATCCCCCTGGCATGCAGGCGAAACCCGCCTGCAAGCCCAGGCTGGCGTGGCCGAGCGCATGGACGTCGTCGGGCGCAAGGTCATCCGCAGCGAGATGCCCGACCAGCACCGGCAGTTTTATCAACAGCTGCCGTTCATGCTGCTCGGGGCTGTGGATAACCGGGGCAACCCCTGGGCCAGCGTGCTCGAAGGGGCTGTCGGTTTCGCTCACTCGCCAACCCCTGGGTTGCTGCAGCTCGACAGCCTGCCAGCCGCCGAAGACCCTGCCCAGCTGACGCCGGGCGCGGCCGTCGGCCTGCTGGGCATCGAACTGCACACCCGGCGGCGCAACCGCCTCAACGGTCGGATCGTCGAGCTGGACGACAGCGGTTTTGCCCTGGGCGTCGAGCAGTCCTTCGGCAACTGCCCGCGCTACATCCAGCTGCGTCAGTTCGAGTCGGTGCCGCTGGCCGCGCACCGGCCGGTGCAGCGCCTGAACGCGCTGGATGAAGCGGCGAGGGCGATGATCCGGGGCGCCGATACGTTTTTTGTCGCCAGTTACGTGGAGGTCGAGGGACGGCTCTGGGTCGATGTTTCCCACCGCGGCGGCCCGGCCGGCTTCGTACGGGTCGAGGGCAACCGCCTGAGCATTCCGGATTTCGCCGGCAACCTGCACTTCAACACCCTGGGCAACCTGCTGCTCAACCCCCGCGCCGGCCTGCTGTTCATCGACTTCAGCCGTGGCGACCTGCTGCAGCTCAGCGGGCGCACTGAAGTCGTGCTCGACGACCCGCGGATCGCAAGCTTCTCGGGCGCCGAGCGCCTGTGGCGCTTCGAGGTCGAACAACTGGTGCGCCGGCCCGCGGCGCTGGCCTTGCGCTGGCGCCTGACGGATCAGACGTAGGAGCGAGGCTTGCCCGCGAAAGGGCTGTACCTGACCCACCGCGGCGTCTGCATCGCGAGCAAGCTTCGCTCCTGCAGATTGGCGCCTGGCGGATCAGGCGTAGGACAGGGCTTTTTCCTCCAGCAGCTCCTGGTACAGCTCGCTCCATCTGCGGCCCATCTCGTCGGCGGTGAACAGCTGCCGGTAACGGGCTTCGGCCTTGAGGCCCATCTGTGCGGCCTGTTCCGGGTTGTCCCAGAGCTGGCGCATGGCGGTGCGGAAGGCCAGGGGATCGCTGGGTGGCACCACCAGGCCGGTTTCGCCATGGATATTGATGTAGCTGGTGCCGGTCCCGATCTCGCTGGAGATCATCGGTTTGCCGTACATCGCGCCTTCGAGCAACGAGATGCCAAAGGCCTCGGAGCGCAGGTGCGAGGGGAAGACGATGGCGTAGCTCAGTTGCAACAAGGCCACCTTGTCTTCATCCCCCAGGCGGCCGAGGAAATGCAAGTTGCGCAGGCCCAGGGCCGCGGCCTGGGCATGCAGTTCGGCCTCGAGTGGGCCAGCACCGACGATCACCACCGGGTAGTCCACGTCCTTGAGGGCATCGAGCAGGATGTGCAGGCCCTTGTAGTAACGCATCACCCCGACGAACAGGAAAAAACGCTCGCCCAGGCGCTGGCGCCAGTGGGTCATGCGTTCGCTATCGGGCTGTGGATAACCGGCCTTGTTCAGGCCGTAGGGGATGACCCGGGTCTTGTCCGGGAATTGTTGCAGAACATCACTGGTGTGCAGGTAGTTCGGCGACGCGGCGACGATCCGGTCGACGCTGTTCAGGAAGCGGTTCATCAACGGCCGGTACAGCTTGAGCAGGTGGCGCTGGCGGATGATGTCGGAGTGGTAGGTGGCCACGCAGGGCTTGTTCATGCCACTCATGAAATGCACCAGGTCCATGAACGGCCAGGGGAAGTGGTAGTTGACCACGTCGGCTTCGGCGGCCATTTCGCGAAACTGCTTGAACACGCTGTAGGAGAAACCGGTGGAGGCGAACTGGAAATCCAGCTTTGCCTGATGCACCTCATGCTGACCCACCTTCTGCGCGCCGGGCGAGGGATCGGCGCTCAGCGTCAGAACCTGGCCATCGATACCGTAGTGGGCACCGCTTTCGCAGAGCTGGAAGATGACCTGTTCGGTGCCGCCGATCGAGTCGGGCAGGTATGTTTTGTAGAAGTGTAAGACCCGCATTCAGCCTCCCATGGCCTGACGGTAGGCATGCGCGGTGATCCGTGCGCAGCGCCCCCAGGAAAAAAGTGTTGCCTGTTCCAATCCCGCTTCGCGGCACGCCTGCCAATGGCTGTCGTCTTCGATCAGGCGCAGCATGGCGTGGCGCAAGCCGTCCACATCGTCGGGGTCGACATAGTTGCCGGCCGCACCCGCGACTTCGGGCATTGCCGCACATCGCGCCAGTACCACCGGCGTACCGCTGGCCATGGCCTCCAGGACCGGAAGACCAAAGCCCTCGTAACGCGAAGGAAAAACCAGGGCCCTGGCCCCGGCGACCAGCTGTGCCAGCTGTTCGTCCGGCAGGTAGCCCAGCAGGCGCACATGGCCGCTGGCCAGGGCCTTTTGCAGGGTGTCGCTGAATTGGCCTTGTTCCCAACCCGCCATGCCGACAATCAGCAACGGATAACGCTGGCGCAGGGTTTCCGGCAACTGCGCGTGGGCCTGCAAGGCCAGGGACAGGTTCTTGCGCGGCTCCAGGGTGCCGACGCAGAGGAAGTAGCCTTGAGGCTGCAAGCCATGGACTGCGAGGTTGTGTTCCAGCTCGGCGTGCCCGCGTGGATGGAAGCGCGGGGCGACGCCCAGTGGCGCCACGACAAAGCGATCGCGCGGCAGGCCGAAATAATCCTGGGCTTCATCGGCGATGAACTGCGAGTCCGTCAGGATCAGCCGCGCCTGTTCCACGCCTGTGCCAAGGCGCCGCTCGATTTCCTTCAAGCGTGCCGGCGGCTGAGTCGAGGGGTAATGCAGGTGAGTCAGGTCATGCAGGGTCATCACGGTCGGGCCGTCGAACTCCAGCGGCCACAGGCTGGGTTCGTGGTAGAGGTCGATCGCTGCGTGCGACCCCTGGTCGAAACGTCGCTGCTCCAGCCAGCGCCGGGCCTGGTAGGCCCCGGGGACCCGCCGCAGCCAGGGGGCCACTTGGGAATAACCCGGCATGGCCGCCGCCGGCAGTTCGGGGCTCCAGCCCCAGCCATGGAACAGCGACAGCTCCAGCCCCTGTTCGGTGACCAGGGCCGAGGCCAGTTCCGCTACGTAATGGCCGATACCGGTGCGGGGCGACTGGAGAATGCGCGCGTTAAGGGCTATCCGCATCGTGCGTCTCCATGACCGTGGGGGCGTGGTTCCTGTGGAACACAATGCGTTCGACCAGTTGGGTACTGGCTTCTCGCCAACCCAGCCAGCGCCACTCATCGACATGGCGGGCCGCGGGAAACACGCCGCTGGTTTCCTGCTGGATGACCAGGTCGGCCAGGCTCTGCGGATCGTGCAGGTCGAAGTAGGCCATGAACTCGCCGCCGATTTCTCGAAACACCGGGATGTCGCTGCCCATGGCAGGCAAGCCGCGCTGCATGGCTTCCACCAGCGGCAGGCCGAAACCCTCGACATGGGAGGGGAACACCAGGGCCGTCGCCTTGGAATAGGCGTACTCCAGGCTGTTGTCGTCCAGGGAGTTGAACATGAACAGGCGCCGGTTCAGCTCCGGGTGCCGGCGAATCCGCTCGATCAGCGCCTCGCACTTCCAGCCAATGCGCCCGGCGATGCACAGGCGAGCCTGGGAACCGCTGGCCCAGACACGCTCGAAGGCATCGAGCAGGAAGCCATGGTTTTTACGGGGCTCTATGGTGCTGACCATCAGGAAGACCGCTGCCTGGCCCTTGAACAGCTGGGCCAGGTCCGGGTTGATCCGAGCGTTTTCGCTGCACTGGTCCAGTTCCGAACCCAGGTGGAAATAGTCGAACCAGCGCTGTGCCACCTGTTGGCGCCCGACCCGGCGGAGCATCTCTTCGCGGACCTGGTCGCGGATGGTCGCGGAAATGGCGATATAGCCGTCGGCGGTGCGCGCTATCCAGTCGAACCAATGGTTGAACACCCGGACCAGCCCTGCGTCGCAGAACTGCGGATGAGTCAGGGGAATCAGGTCATAGATCACCGAGACGATGCCCACGCCATCGCGCTTGAGCCGTTCGGCCAAGGGGAAAAAGTCGGCGTGCCAGGATGAGTCCAGCAACACCAGTTGATCGCCCGGTTGATGTTGCAGCGGTACGCAACGCTGGGGGATTTCATCCACGTTCACCAAGCGGTTGCACAGGCGCAGGGGAATGCTGAGAAAGGCAAAGGCTGTCAGGCGGCACGCGATGTAGAGCAAGCGCCGGGCGATGTATGAATCGGCAAAGGGTTTGCGGCGTTCCAGAGTCCGGTGGCGCAGCCAGAAGACGTTGGCCATCTGCTCCAGGCGTACCCGCAGCCCCATCAGGTTCCAGCGTCGGGTCGGCAGCGGCTTGAGGCTCAGGACCCGATACAGCTTGCCGCCGAGCATCGCCACTGGAATGCATTCCACCGTGCCGTTGGCCGCGGGCAATTCACGGATAACGTTGCGCACCACACGCTGGATGCCCGAGTTGGTCTCGGGGTGTTCGAACACATAGGTGCATTCAATCAACAGTCGGGTCATGGAGCGGCTCGCTGAGGCATTGACTGATTGGACTTCGACGGCGAGCGGACAATGCTGGTCCGCGCCTGCAACCAGGAACAGCCGACAAAGTCTTCCTGGCGGTTATTGATGACGTGGAAGACCAGGCCGTAGTCGCGCCATTCGAAATTGCGATCCAGGTGCGAATCCAGCCGCGACAGGCTCAGGGCCACCGAGTAGTTGCCCTTGCCCAGGCCCATGGTGAAGGCAAAGCGGAAGGTGACCTTTTCGCCGGCGCTCAAGTCGGTCAGGGCCTGGTCCAGGCGATGGGTGTTGATGCCATACATGGGCTGGCCGAGCCGGTCCTTGATCATGAAACCCAGCACCAGCCGTTCGATGTCCTGGCGTACCTCGACCTGTACTTCCAGCACCACCGGCTGGCCGACTTCGGCCATTTCGATCGAACGCTCGCGTTCGTCGCGCAGGTGCACGCTGAGGATCCCGGCTTCGCCAGTGCCGGAAATGGTCCGCACCTGGCCGTTGGCGAGCATTTCCTGGCGTACTGTCTGGCCTTCGCGTTCGGCGAGCATGGCGTTGTAGTAGTCCATCACCTCTTCCGGCTTGCCGTGCATGGCCACGCGGCCCTGCTCGAGCAGGATCGCGGTGTCGCAGATCGACTGGATCGCCGAACGGTCGTGGGAAACGATCAGCAGGGTAGTGCCGGCGCGGCGAAAGCTGCGGATGCGCTCGAAACTCTTGTGCTGGAAGTAGGCGTCGCCCACCGACAGCGCTTCATCGACGATCAGGATGTCCGGGCGCCGGGCGGTGGCCACGCTGAACGCCAGGCGCATCTGCATGCCGCTCGAATAGGTGCGTACCGGGTGATCGATAGCTTCGCCGATTTCGGCGAAGGCTTCGATTTCCGCCATCAGGGCCTCGATTTCCTCGACCTGCATGCCCAGCAGCTGGCCGGCCATGATTGCGTTCTGACGCCCGGTGAAGTCCGGGTGAAAACCCATGCCCAGCTCCAGCAATGCCGCCACCCGACCGCGCAGATGGATCTCGCCGCAGGTCGGCTGGGTGGTGCCGGTGATCATTTTCAGCAAGGTGCTTTTGCCGGCGCCGTTGACCCCGACTATGCCCACGGCCTGGCCCGGCTCGATCTCGAAGTCGACGCCCTGCAGTACCCAGTGCAGGTGATGGCGCGGCCTGGAAAACGGAATCATCCATTCGAACAGCCGGCTCCAGCGGTTCGGATACTGCTTGTAGGCCTTGCCCAGGCCAGTGACGCGTATATGTCCCATCAGAGCTCATCCACCATTTCACCGACGCGCTGGCGGAAAAGCCGCAGCCCCATGCCACAGAACAGCAGGCTGATCACCAGCATCGGGGTCAGCGAACTCCACTGCGGCCACTGGTCGTACAGGAACAGGTTCTGGTAGCTGTGCATCAGCGCGGTCAGCGGGTTGAGCGCCAGCAGGCGCTGGATCGACTCGGGCAGGATGCTGATGGGGTAGACGATGGGCGTCAGCCAGAACCAGAACTGCAGGAAGATGCCGAAGAACTGCGCTACATCGCGGAAGAACACGTTCAGCACCCCGAGGATCATCCCCAGGCCGGCGCAGAACAGCACCTGCAACAGCAGCAGCGGGATCAGCGCCAGCAGCGCCAGGCCCGGCAGGCGCCCGGTAATCAGCAGGAAGCCGAGGAACAGGCCGAGGATGATCGCGAAGTTGATGCCAGCGTTGAGCAGCACGATCACCGGCAGGCAGATGCGCGGGAAGCTGATCTTCTTCAGCAGGTTGGCGTTTTCCAGGAACATGCTCTGGCTGCGCAGGGTCAGCTCGGAAAACAGGCCCCAGGTCAGCAGTCCGGCACAGAGGTAGACGCTGTAGGCCAGGCCGTCCTCCACCCCCGGCAGGCGGGCGCGCATCACCTGGGAAAAGATCACCGTGTAGACGACGATCATCGACAATGGGTTGAGCACGGTCCACAAGGCACCGAACAGCGAGTTGCGATAACGCGCCTGGAACTCCCGCTGCACACTGCCGAGGATGAAGCCCCGATAGCTGCGCAGCGAGCGGTACAGATTGAGCAGCATCAGGCCGTCCTGCCGTATTGGTCTTCGAAGCGGACGATGTCGTCCTCGCCCAGGTACTCGCCGCTCTGCACTTCGATGATGACCAGGTCGATCACCCCCGGGTTCGCCAGTCGATGCTTGTGCCCGGCGGCGATGAAGGTGGATTCGTTGCTGTTGACCAGATGCGAGCCATCGCCGTTGTTGGTGACCATGGCCGTGCCCTTGACCACCACCCAGTGCTCGTTGCGATGGTGGTGCATCTGCAGCGACAGCGCGGCGCCCGGCTTGACCACGATTTTCTTGATCTTGAAGCCCGGGCCTTCCTCCAGCACGGTATAGCTGCCCCAGGGCCGGCTGACCGTGCGATGCAGGCGATAGGACTCGTGGTTGCGATCCTTGAGCTGCCGGGCCACCTGGCGCACGTCCTGGGCGCGGTCGGCGTGGGCCACCAGGATGGCGTCGGCGGTCTCGACCACGATCAGGTTGTCGACGCCCACCGTGGCGATCATCCGGCCTTCGCTCTGCACGAAGTTGCCGTGGCTGTCGATGAACAGGGCTTCGCCGCTGGCGCGGTTGTCCTGGGCATCGGCGTCGACCAGGGCGCTGATCGCACCCCAGGAACCGATGTCGCTCCAGTCGAACCGGGCGGGCACCACCGCGACCTGGTCCGAAACCTCCATCAACGCGTAGTCGATGGAAATGTCCGGCATCTCGGCGAAATGTTCCGCCGACAGTTCATGCTGGAGGATGCGCCCGGTTTCCACCGGCGTGCTCGCGGCCAGGCAGGCGCGGCCCAGTTCCAGCAGCTCGGGGGCGTGCTGTTGCAGCTGCTCCAGCAGCGTGGCGACGGTGAAACAGAACAGGCCCGAATTCCACAGGAACCGGCCGCTTTCGAGGTAGCCCAGGGCGGTCTTCAGGTCGGGCTTTTCCACGAAGCGCAGCACCCTGGCGGCGCCCTGGTCGTCGAGAGCGTCACCCGACTCGATATAACCAAAGCCGGTTTCCGGCGCGTTCGGGGTGACGCCGAAGGTAACCAGATGCCCGGTTTCGGCCAGTTGCGCGGCATGGGCGACCGCGCTTTTGAAGGCTTCTTCGTTGCGGATCAGATGGTCGGCGGGCATCACCACCAGGGTCGCCTGGTCACCATGCCGGGCCTGCACGGCCAGGGCCGCGATGGCGATGGCCGGGGCGGTGTTGCGGCCCGAAGGCTCGAGGATGAAATGCCCGAGGTGCCGATCCAGCCGGGCGGCCTGGAAGTGATCCTTGCTTTGAAAGAAGTGATCGCGGTTGGTCACGGTGACGATGTCGCCGCTACCGGCCAGCAACCCGGCTGCGCGGCGGTAGGTCTTGCCCAGCAGGCTCTGGCCGTCGGGCAGGATCATGAAGGGCTTGGGGTGGCCTTCACGCGAAACCGGCCATAAGCGGGTCCCGGCACCGCCGGAAAGAATCACTGGAATCAGCATGCCTTACTCCTTGGCGACGCGTTTCATGTCCGCATCCATCATCATGCGGATCAGGGTTTCCAGATGGGTCTTGGGTTTCCAGCCGAGCACCCGTTGGGCCTTGGCCGGGTTGCCCAACAGCACGTCGACTTCCGCGGGGCGGAAGAACGCCGGGTCGATTTTCACGTAGTCACGGTAGTTCAGGCCGACGTGCTCGAAGGCGATCTGGCACATCTCGCGCACGGTGGTGGTGACGCCGGTGGCCACCACGTAATCATCGGCCTTACCCTGTTGCAGCATCAGCCACATGGCTTCGACATAGTCGCCGGCGAATCCCCAGTCGCGCTTGGCGTCGATGTTGCCCAGGCGCAGCTCCTGCTGCTTGCCCTGCTTGATCCGGGCGGCGGCGTCGGTGACCTTGCGGGTCACGAACTCGATGCCGCGCAGGGGCGATTCATGGTTGAACAGGATGCCGCTGCTGGCATGCAGGCCGAAGCTCTCGCGGTAGTTCACGGTGATCCAGTGCCCGTAGAGCTTGGCCACGCCGTAGGGGCTGCGCGGGTAGAACGGGGTATTTTCGTCCTGCTGCTCGGCCTGGATCAGGCCGAACATTTCACTGGTGGACGCCTGGTAGAAACGGGTGTGCGGGCTGAACTGGCGGATCGCCTCGAGCAGGTGGGTCACGCCCAGCCCGTCGACGATGCCGGTGGTCACCGGCTGGTCCCAGGAAGCGGCGACAAAGCTCTGCGCCGCCAGGTTATAGAGTTCGTCGGGCGCCGCCTTGATCACCGCCCGTTGCACGGAGCAGGCGTCGGCCATGTCGCCATCCAGGTAACGGATCTCGCCCTCGATGCCCATCTCACGCAAGCGCCAGCGCGAGTCGCTGCTGCGTCGCGCCACCAGTCCGTGAACCTGATAGCCCTTGTCCAGCAGCAACTTGGCCAGATAGGCGCCGTCCTGCCCGGTGATCCCTGTGATCAGTGCACTCTTTGTCATTCTTGTAGTACCCGTGACTCCCAGTCGGACAGGATCGCCCGCAGGGATTGTTTTATTGTGGTTTCAGGCGTCCATCCGGTGACTTGTTGCAGCCTGGCGTGACTGCCACAGACACGACGCTGTTCTGCCCGTCGCAGACGGGCGGGGTCTTGAACCAGTTCCATTTCCACCTGAGCGATGTCCGCCAACTGCTGGATCAGGCTGCGGATGCTGTGCTCCTGGCCGGAGCAGATGTTGTAGACCTGGCCCGGCACGCCACTGCGCAACAGGGCCAGGTAGGCGTTCACCACGTCAGCGACATCGAGGAAGTCGCGGGTGACGTCGATATCGCCGACTTCCAGCCTGGGTGCCTGCAGGCCGTGCTTGATCCGGGCGATCTGGCGCGCGGCGCTGGCGACGGCGAAGCTGTCCAGCTGCCCGGTGCCGATATGGTTGAACGGCCTGGCCACCATCACGTGCCAGCCTTCGCTCATGCCCCACTGCAGGCACAAGAGTTCGGCCGAGGCTTTGCTCACCGCATAAGGATTGCGCGGGCAGGGTGGCTGGTGCTCGTCGATGGGCAGGTCGTTTTCGCCGACCTGGCCGTAGACGTCACCGGAGCTGACGTACAGGAAGGTGCTGCTGAAGCCGCGGGCTTTCAGGGCTTGTAACAGGTTGAGGGTGCCCAGCAGGTTGATCTGCAAGGTCCGGGCAGGATCGCGGAAGGACTCGGGGACGAAGGTCTGGCCAGCCAGGTGAATCACCGCATCCGGTAGTTCGGGCCACAGGTCTTGCAGGCTTTGCGGTTGGGTCAGGTCGAAGGGCGGCGCGGGCAACAGTTCCCAGCCTGAATCGGCGGTGCTCAAGCGGGATCGCAGATGACGTCCCACGAATCCATTCAGGCCTGTTACAAACAAACGCTTTTTCAAGCAGCAGCCTCTCAGACGGAGACTTCGGCAATATTTCGACACATAAGTCATGTGAAAAAATTGAAAACCCTTCTACTTCTAAGAGTTTTCCTATTGACGAAGTTTGTTGTAGTTGTTTGGCGGTCAATCTGTGCCAATTGCGTTGGAATTTCAACAAGTCCTACCGTGACCGGTAAGTTCTCGTTTTCCAGCATAGGAAAAATCTTGTCGGGAGGTTCCCGAATCTTAAACGGATGTGTTTAGAATGCCCCTCGTCTCGACCCCAAAGCGATCAGAGTGGCTGTCTCGGAGCCATGCAAAACTGACCAATAGAACAAGAACGTAGACGGGCATGAGAACGATGGACGCACGCCCACAACACAGGCGTGGTGCCATGGCTCTACCGTCATTGTGTGAAGGTGCCAGGATGGCGGCTTCATCGTGAGATGCCATGAATTTCATTCTTTATTCGGATGTTAACGACGGCTCCATCAGCCAGAGCCTCGGGCGTCCGGAATACAGTTATTACTTCGTGCTCAAGGCCTATCGCCCGGTGCTGGAAAGCCTTGGGCGCGTTCACGTGGTGCAGGCGCCCGCCGAGGTTGATCGGCTGTATCACGAGCTGTGGCTCAAGGGCGAAGACAGTCTTTTTCTTTCGTTCACCCCACCCCAGAAAACCCCGCTCGACCTGGACTGCCCGACCCTGTGCGTGGTGGCCTGGGAGTTCGACTCGATCCCCCACGAATACTGGGATAACGACCCGCACCAGGACTGGAGCCGCACCCTTGGCCGCCATGGCCGGGTGATCACGTTGTCCAGCCATACGGCCCGGGCGGTGCGGCGGGTGCTGGGTGAGGATTTTCCGGTGTTGGTGCTGCCTACCCCGTTGTGGGAGCGCTTCGACGGCGTCCGCGGGCAATACCCCAATGTGTCGGTCAACGCCGGCACCACCTTGCAAATCAAGGGCTGCATCATCGACAGCCGGGCGCTGGGGCTTTCCGCCGACGGCCTGATCGCACCGGTGCTGGAGGAGGCGCCGCCTCCTCCAGCTCCCGTCGAGGCCGAAATCGTCGAAGCCCCACCGCTGACCGCCAGGCGTCGGTTGTTCATCGCCAAGCACTATCTGCGCGAATGGTATCGGGCGCTGGTCGGTGGCGAATGGCGCCGGCCGTTGTTCATCAGCAAGCACTATGTTCGCGAATGCTACCGCGAGGGGTTGCGCGACCGGGTCCCTGAGCGCCTGCGGGCGCTGATGGCGAAATCGAGCCCGGAGCACGCGGCACCGCTGCCCGTCGTTTTGCCGGAACCCGAGCCTGCGCCTGAGCCGGAACATCCCCAGGCCGTCCTCCCGGCCACCGACCAGCAGGTAGAGTTCCAGGTCGATGGCGTGGTCTATGTCAGCGTGTTCAACCCCGACGACGGTCGCAAGAACTGGCATCAGTTGATCACTGCGTTCTGCTGGGCGATGCGCGACACCGAAGACGCTACCCTGGTGTTGAAGATGACCCAGAACGACCTGTCGACCTATTACGTCGAGATGTTGACCCTGTTGTCGCAGCTGTCGCCCTTCAGCTGCCGGGTGGTGGCCATGCACGGTTATCTGGACGACGAGCAGTTCGCCCGGCTGTACGGCGCGGCCAGTTTCTACGTCAACGCCTCGCGTTGCGAAGGCCTGTGCCTACCGCTGATGGAGTTCATGGCTTGTGGCAAGCCAGCGATCGCGCCGCTGCATACGGCCATGCTGGATTACATCGACGAGGAGGTAGCCTTTGTCGTCAAGTCCAGCCAGGAGCCGGCGATCTGGCCGCAGGACTCGCGCATCCTGTTTCGCACCCTGCGCCACCGCCCGGACTGGGGCTCGTTGAAAACCGCCTACCAGGACAGCTACCGCATGGCCAAGGAAAACCCCGAGGGCTACCAGTCGATGTCCCTGGCAGCGGCCCGGCGCATGCAGGAGTACAGCAGCTTCGCCAGCGTCCAGGGGCGCCTGCGGGACTTCTTCGCCCTGACCCCACTGACCGAGGCCGACGGCGCGTCCTCCCTGGCTGTGGCGGGTAACGCCTGATGCTGATCCTCATCCATTCGGAAACCAACAAGAGCAACATCCAGCAAAACCTCGGCCGTCCCGAATACAGCTACTACTTCGTGCTCAAGGAGTTCCGGCCGGTGCTGGAACGCCTGGGCCAGGTGCTCGAGGTCAGCAACCCGGACGAGTTGGTGGACCGCCTGTATTTCGACTGCCAGAGCCGGGGCGAGGCGTGCATTTTCCTGTCGTTCTCGCCGCCCCATCGCACGCCCAACCATTACGCCTGCCCGACCATCCCGGTGTTCGCCTGGGAGTTCAGCACCATTCCCACCGAAAGCTGGCAGGGCGAGCCGCGGCATGACTGGCGACTGGTCCTGGGCACCGCGGGCGCGGCGATCACCCACTCCAGCTTTACCGTGCGAGCGGTGCGCGATGTGATGGGCGAGGACTATCCGATCTGTGCGATCCCGGCCCCGGTCTGGGATCGCTTCGCCAGCCGTGGCGAGCAACTGGGCAAGCAGGCGCGGGCGTCCCAGGTGATCCTCAACCTGCATGGCTTGCTGCTCGACAGCCGCACCCTGGACCTGAGCGGCTACGGCCCGAGCACGCTGCGCGAAGGCATGCCGCTGGCGCTCGATACCCAGGCCCGCGATTGCCAACTGCTGCTTGACGGGGTGATCTACACCTCGGTGTTCAACCCCTACGACGGGCGCAAGAACTGGCAGGACATGATCAGCGCGTTCTGCACCACCTTCCGCGACTGTGCCGACGCCACCCTGGTGCTGAAACTGACCCACCACGATATTGGCAACGCGCTGGCCGACATGCTGCACCACCTCTACAAGAACCAGTCCTACCAGTGCCGTATCGTGCTGATCCACGGCTTTTTGTCCGATCCGGACTACGAACGACTGGTGGAGGCCACCAGCTATGTGGTGAATTCCTCGTTCGGCGAAGGGCAGTGCCTGCCGCTGATGGAGTTCATGTCCTGCGGCAAGCCGGCGGTGGCGCCGTGCAACACCGCGATGGCCGACTACATCGACCACGACAACAGCTTCATCGTCGACTCCACCGACGAGCTGACCGCCTGGCCCCACGATCCCCGGGCCGCCTATCGGACCCTGCGCTACATCACCAACTGGGATTCGCTGTGCTCGGCCTATCGCGCCAGCTACGACGTCGCCCTGCGGGACCCGGAGCGTTATGCACAGATGTCGACCCATGCGATCGACAGCCTGCGGCGCTTCTGCAGCCAGGCCACGGCCGAACAGCGCCTGGGCGAGTTTTTCCGGCAGGTGCTGGAGCAACGCAAGGCGCCTGCCACCCCCGGGCTTGCTGGGTGATGCGGGCGTTTCTGCGGCGTTTGCGCAGGGGCGCGCCATTGCCTGCGCCGCTGCTGGCTGATGCGCCCAGGCCCGCGGTTTCTCCCCGCGATTGCGGCTTGCGCGACGCCATGCTCGACGGCTGGTTCCGTTCCGAAACCGGTGAGCTGCTCAAGGGTTTTGCCATCAGCGCTGAAGACACCCTGCTGGATGTCGGCTGCGGCGAAGGCGTGGCGACGCTGTTCGCCATGCGCCAGGGCGCCTCGGTGATTTTCACCGACAGTGAATTTGACAAGGTGCGCGAGCTGGCCCGGCAAGTCGCCGAGCAGTCGGACGTGCCCGCCCTGGGGCTGGTCAGCAACAGCCTGCCGTTGCCGCTGGCCCAGGGCTGCGCCAGCAAAGTGGTGTGCATGGAAGTGCTGGAACACATCGAACAGCCCGAGCCGTTTCTCGCCGAGCTGGTGCGCATGGGCCGCCCTGGCGCGCAGTACCTGATCAGCGTTCCGGACCCGGTGGGCGAGCATCTGCAGAAGGGCATCGCGCCGCCCGGCTATTACCGCGCGCCGAACCATGTGCAGATATTTTCCCGCGAGGGCTTTGGCCAGATGATCGAGGCCGCCGGGCTGGTCATCGAACACCGGCAGGCCACGGGCTTTTTCTGGGTCATGGGCATGATCTTCTTCTGGGCCAGCGAACGGGCCGCCGGACGCGAGCCGCCGGGCGCCGTGCGTGACCGCATCCAGGCGCCGTACCCGGCGCTGATGGAAGGCTGGGCACGGACCTGGGAGGAGCTGCTGGCGCAACCCGACGGGCTGGCGATCAAGCAGGTGCTGGATGGCTTCATGCCGAAGAGCCAGGTCATCATCGCCCGCAAGCCGCTGTCCGGCGCAGTGGCTGAGCCGTCTTGAACGACAAGCGGATCATGGACATCGAGCTGCTGCGGGGCATCGCGGTGCTGGGCGTGGTGTTCCATCATCTGCAAGGCAATCTGTTTCCAGGCGGGCTCGCCTGGCTGGGCAGCGTCGCGGCCTACGGCCAGTTCTGGTGGGGCGTGGACCTGTTTTTCGCCATCTCCGGTTTTGTCATCGCCCGCAGCCTGATCCCGCAACTGCGCGCCTGCACCAGCGCCGCGCAGTTCTGGCAGCGGACCCGCGACTTCTGGATTCGTCGCGCCTTCCGCCTGTTGCCCTCGGCCTGGTTGTGGCTGCTGCTGATGTTGCTGGCGAGCCTGTTCCTCAATCGCTCGGGGGCCTTCGGCAGCCTGCACGCCAACCTGTGGGCCACGGTTGCCGGCCTGCTGCAGTTCGCCAATTTGCGTTTCGCCGACAGTTTTTTCCACTATGAATACGGCGCCAGCTTCGTCTACTGGAGCCTGTCGCTGGAGGAGCAGTTCTACCTGTTGCTGCCGTTGCTGGTGCTGTTGTGCCGCAAGTACCTGGTCTGGGTATTGCTGGCATTGGTGGTCGTGCAACTGGTGAGCTTGCGTTCGGTGCTGTTGATGTTTATCCGCACCGATGCCATGGCCCTGGGTGTGCTGCTGGCGCTGTGGACCGCCCGCGCCAGCTACCGGCACTGGGAACCGAAATGGCTGGGGCGGCATCCGGGGCTCGGCCTGCTGCTGTTGATCCTGCTCGGCCTGGGCATGGGCTGGCTGGCCACCGATAAGTTCAATGTCACTCACTACCGGGTCGGTGCCCTGGCCGTGCTCTGCGCGCTGCTGGTGTGGATCGCTTCCTACGACCGTGACTACCTGTTGCCCCGCGGCCCGTTGAAAAGCCTGCTGGCCTGGGTCGGCAGCCGTTCCTACGGGATCTACCTGATCCATGTCCCGGTGTTTCTGCTGGTCCGCGAAGCCTGGTTCCGCCTGGCGCCTTTGGGCACGACCGGGCTGAACGAGCAGCCGCTGCTGGCGCTGGCCTGTGCCCTGGGCTTGCTGTTGTTGTTGAGCGAACTCAACTACCGTGTCATCGAGTTGCCCCTGCGCAATCGGGGTGTCGAGCTGGTGCAACGCCTGGGTCCATCCCGTTCTCCCGTTCCTTCCACTGGAGTCACTTCATGCTGAGCCTTCTGAAAAAACTCACGGCGAGCGCTCCTGCGGCCGTAACGCCCGACACACCGCCGCCGGCCAAGGTCGATCCGTACATGCTGGGCCTGCAGGACGCCATGCTCAGCGGCTGGTTCAACCAGGAAAACGGCGAGTTGTTCACCGGTTTTCCGGTGACGGCCGAGGACACCCTGCTGGATGTCGGCTGTGGTGACGGCGGCAACGTGCATTACTGCGCGATGCGCGGGGCGAAGATCATCATTGCCGACATCGATGCGGCCAAGGTCGAGGCGACGCGCCAGCGTCTGAGCGATACCCCGGCCCGCGGCGTGGAATGCCACGTCACCGACTGCAACCCGCTGCCGATCGCCGACGGCACCGCCAGCCGCGTGGTGTCCACCGAGGTCATCGAGCATGTGGACGATCCGGCGCAGTTTCTCTCCGAGCTGGTGCGGGTCGGCCAGCCGGGCGCGCTGTACCTGTTGAGCGTGCCGCACCCGAGCTCCGAGGACCTGCAGAAGGACATCGCCGCGCCCGAGTATTTCCAGAAGCCCAACCATATCCGCATCATCAGCGAAGAACAGTTCAAGCAGATGGTCGGCGACGCCGGGCTGGAAGTGCTCAGCCATAGCCAGTACGGCTTCTACTGGTCGATGTGGATGCTGCTGTTCTGGGAAGCCAAGGTCGAGTTCAGCAACCCCGACCACCCATTGCTCGACCAGTGGGCGAACACCTGGCAGACCATTCTCAACTCGCCGCGTGGGGTGCAGATCAAGCACGCGCTGGACGCCGTGGTCGCCAAGAGCCAGGTCATCATTGCCCGCAAGCCGGCCTGAACCGGCGAATGCGGTAGGACGCAGGCTTTTGTAGCCGCTGCCGCAGGCTGCGATAAGGCCGCAGACCTTCAGCGATTTTGCGACCTTGCGCGCCCTGCGGTCGCGATCGTCCGAACGCGGCCCGAGCCTGCGGCAGCGGCTACAGAGTTCAGGCCTGTTGCACGAAGGTCAGGCGCAGGGCGAAGCCGATCAGCAGGCTGCCGAACAGCCATTGCTGGACCCGCTGGGCGGCGCGGTTGTGCGCCAGCCAGCGGCCGATCCAGGCGCCGGCCAGGGCGTAGGCGCTGTCGAACAGCAACCCCACCAAGACCAGCAGCAGACCGAGGCTGGCGAACTGCGCGGCCACGGGGCCGGCCTGCGGGTCGATGAACTGTGGCAGCAACACCGAGCAGAACAGCAGCGCCTTGGGGTTGAGCAGGTTGGTCAGCAGGCCGCGGCGGATCGCTTCGCGCCAGCGCAATGCGCTCACGGCCTCGCCGTCCTGCAGGCTGGGCAGCAAGTTGGCCCGCAGGCACTGCACGCCGAGCCACAACAGGTACGCGGCCCCGCCCAGGCGCACCACCTCGAAGGTCCAGGGCGCGGCCTTGAACAGAGTGGCCAGGCCCAGCGCCGCCAGCGCCACATGGCAGCCCCGGGCGATCGCCAGGCCCACCGCCGTGGCCAGCGCCAGGCCCTTGCCCTGGCGGGCGCCGGTTTGCAGCAGCAGGATCATGTCGGGGCCGGGCAGCAGATAGACCACCGCCAGCGCCAGGAAAAACATCCACAGTTGTGCCACCTTGCCACCCCTTTCGTTGTCGATTCGGTAGGCAAAGTCTAGGGCCGAAGGGCAGGGCAGGTGCTTGCGTAGTCAGCCAACATGCAGGCGGAAATTGGCATAATCTTCCACCTGGACATGGAGTGACTATCGGAAAATGCCAAAGATGAAACTGGACGCCTACGACCGCAAGATTCTCGCCGCCCTGCAGCGCGACGGCCGCCTGAGCAACGTGCAACTGGCGGAGGAGATCGGACTGTCTCCTTCACCTTGCCTGCGTCGGGTACGGATGCTGGAAGAAGCCGGGGTGATTCGCGGCTACCAGGCCAACCTCGATCGCGATGAAGTGGGCCTGGGGCTGACGGTGTTCGTCGGGGTCAAGGTCGAGCGGCACACCGACGAGCATTCCGAAGCCTTCCACAAGGCGGTGACGGCGCTGCCGGAGGTGCTTTCGGCGTTCCTGGTGTCCGGCGAGTCGGACTTTCTGCTGCAAGTGGTGGTGCCGGATTTGCGGGCCTACGACCGCTTCCTCACTGGCAGCCTGCTGAAGCTGCCGGGCGTCAGCGATATCCGCAGCAACTTCGCGATCCACACGGTGAAAACCCCGGGGGCGCTGCCGCTGGGGCATTTGCCGGCCTGAAGCGATTATCTGTAGCCGCTGCCGCAGGCTCGGGCCGCGTTCGGACGATAAGGCCGAAGGCCTTCAGCGATCTTGAGAGTTTGCGCGCCCTTCGGTCGCGATCGCAGCCTGCGGCAGCGGCTACAGGATTTACATCTGCGTCGCCATCCCCTCGACATCCATCGCCGCCTGGCGCAACGCCTCGGAGCGGGTCGGGTGCGGGTGGCAGGTCAGGGCGATATCTTCGGCCGAGGCGGAAAACTCCATGGCCACGCAGTATTCGCCGATCATTTCGCTGACGCTCGGGCCGACCAGATGCACGCCGAGGATTTCATCGGTCTGCGCGTCCGCCAGGACCTTGGCGAAACCTTCGGTCTCGTGGTTGATCTTGGCCCGGCTGTTGGCCGTGAAAGGGAACTTGCCGACCTTGTAGGCCCGGCCCTCGGCCTTGAGCTGCTCTTCGGTCTTGCCGACGCTGGCCAGCTCCGGTTTGGTGTAGATCACACTGGGGATCAGGCCGTAGTTCACTTCACCGGCCTTGCCGACGATCTGCTCGATACAGGCCATGGCCTCGTCCTCGGCCTTGTGGGCGAGCATCGGCCCGGACGTGACGTCGCCAATCACCCACACGCCGGGGGCCTCGGTGCGGTGCTGGCGGTTGGCGAGCATGCCGCGCGAGTCGGTGCCCAGGCCGACGTTCTTCAGGCCCAGGCCCTGGGTATATGGCCGGCGCCCGATGGCCACCAGCACGTAGTCGGCTTCCAGCAGTTGCGCGGTGCCGCCCGCTGCCGGCTCGATACTCAACTGCACACCGTTGGCCGAGGTGCTGGCGCTGCTGACCTTGGTGCCGAGCTTGAAGGCGATCCCCTGTTTGCCCAAGGCCCGTTGCAGGGTCTTGCCCGCTTCGCCATCGACGCCGGGGCAGATGCGGTCCAGGTACTCGACCACGGTCACCTGGGCGCCCAGGCGCCGCCAGACCGAACCCAGCTCCAGGCCGATCACCCCGGCGCCGATCACCACCAGGTGCCTGGGCACTTCGCTGAGGGACAACGCGCCGGTGGAGTCGAGGATGCGCCGGTTATCGATCTCCACCCCGGGCAACGGGGTCGGTTCGGAGCCGGTGGCGATCACGATGTCCTTGGCCTGCAACCGGGTCTTGCCCCCGGCGCTGTCGGTCACCGTGACCTGGCCCGGGCCGTCGATATGGCCCCAGCCCTTGATCCAGTCGACCTTGTTCTTGCGCAACAGGAACTCGATGCCCTTGGTCAGGCCCGTCACGCTGTCGTCCTTCTGCTTCATCATCTGGGCCAGGTTGAGGCTGGGTTTGACCTCGATGCCCAGTTCGGCGAATTCCTTGCCCATGGCCGCGTCGTACAGCTCCGAGGCGTGCAGCAAGGCCTTGGACGGCATGCAGCCGACGTTCAGGCAGGTGCCGCCGAGGGTGGCGCGACCTTCGACACAGGCGGCCTTGAGCCCCAGCTGGCCGGCGCGAATGGCGGCGTTGTAGCCACCGGGACCCCCACCGAGGATGACGACGTCGTAGCTGCTCATGGCTGTTCTCCTGCAATCGGAAGGAAGGGCTTTAAAGGTAGTCGAGCAAAAAATTATGACCGTAATATGAGCGTGCGGAGGGCGGACGGTCAAGCAGGAGTTCGCATCCCCTGTAGGAGCGAAGCTTGCTCGCGATGGTATCGACGCGGTCCTGCTGTTGAACCGCGTTGGCTGCATCGCGAGCAAGCTTCGCTCCTACAGAAGAAGAGGGGGCGGGGTGTTCAGGTCCACCAGTAGCGTACGAGGTGGAAGAAGATCGGCGCGGCGAAACACACCGAGTCCAGGCGGTCGAGCATGCCGCCGTGGCCTTCGATCATGTGGCCCCAGTCCTTCACCCCGCGGTCGCGCTTGATCGCCGACATGACGATGCCGCCAGCAAAGCCCAGCAGGTTGATCAGCAGGGCGATCAGGAACGACTGCCAGATAGTGAACGGGGTGATCCACCACAGCGCGCCGCCGATCAGCGAGGCCAGCAGGATGCCGCCGACAAAACCTTCCACGGTCTTGGACGGCGACAGCCGCGGGGCGATCTTGCGTTTGCCGAAGAGTTTTCCACAGACGTACTGCAACACGTCAGACATCTGCACCACGATCACCAGGTAGGCGATCAGCAGCAGGTTGCGCCCTTCGTAGCCGGCGATATCCAGGGTCAGCAGTGCCGGCACGAACGACACGCAGAACACCGCGATCATCAGCCCCCACTGGACCTTGGACGCGCGCTCGAGGAAATGCGTGCTGTCGCCCCCCAGGGACGCCAGGATCGGCAGCAGCAGGAACACATAGACCGGGATGAAGATCGAGAACAGCCCGTACCAGTCGAAGTAGATCAGCAGGTATTGCAGGGGCAGGGCCAGGTAGAACGCCGCCACCAGCGCCGGGTAGTCGCTGCGCCGGGTCGGCATCAGGGTCAGGAACTCGCGCAGGGCGTAGAAGGACACCGCGTAGAACAGCAGGATCACCGCGCTGGTGCCGAGCCAGAAGGCGATGCCGATCACCAGCACCATCACCCACCAGGCGTTGATGCGTGCGTTGAGGTTGTCGATCACCGAGCTCGGCGCGCCACGGGTGCGCAGCTTGAGCAGAAAACCGATCAGCGAGGCCAGCACCAGTACCGCGCCGATCCCGCCGAACAACATCAGGGTTTGCCTATCCATCTCAAGAATGCTCCGGGGCCATGGCCAGCAGCGCTGCGCGGCTGCGTTCGAGGAATTGCTCTTTGCTTTCGCCGTCTTCGAGGGACAGCGGCGCGCCGAAGCTGGTGGTGCACAACAGCGGCAGGGGCAGGAAACGGCCCTTGGGCATCACGCGGTTGAGGTTGGCGATCCACACCGGAATCACCTGGGCCTGTGGGTAACTTTTCGCCAGGTGGTAGATACCGCTCTTGAACGGCAGCAGGCCTTCCTCCTCCAGGTTGCGCGTGCCTTCGGGGAAGATGATCAGCGAATCGCCGCTGGCCAGGGCGTCGAGCATCGGCTGCAAGGGGTTATCCACAGGCTCCTTGCGCTCGCGATCGATCAGTACGCCGTTGAACACGCGGTTGATGATGTAGCGGCGCAGCGGGCGGGTTTGCCAGTAATCGGCGCCGGCCACCGGCCGCGTCACCTTGCGCAGCGCGGGCGGCAGCGAGGCCCAGAGCAGCACGAAGTCGCCGTGGCTGCTGTGGTTGGCGAAGTAGATGCGTTGCACCGCCTGCGGCCCGCAACCGAGCCACAGGCTGCGCGCCCCGGTGATGGTGCGGGCGGCGGAGGTGATGAGGGTAGCGACCAGGGGTTCGAGCATGAGAATTCCTTATCCGGCGATGGCCAGCCAGGGGCTGGCCAGGATGAAGCCCAGTGTCAGCAGTACTTGTGCCGCCAGCAGCCAGGCCTGGCGACGCAACAGGTCGAGGGCGCCGCGGCTGCGTTGCTGCCACGGGCGGCCGCCGGCGTTCGCCGGTTGCAGGCCGAGGGCGCTCAGCGCCTGGTCCAGGGCGGCGCTGCGTTCGGCCAGGGGCAGTGGGCTGTCCGCCACCCGTTGGAACAGCTCGGCATCGAAGGCCACCCGCAGCGCCCAGTACTTTTGCAGCAATCCCAGGACCAGCAGGGCAACGCTCAGGGCGATGGCCCAGGGGGCGGACACGCCGAGCAGCCACTGGCCGAGGCCGAGCAGGGCGCCAAGCAGGCTCAGGCCTGTGGATAACAGGTCCAGCGAATGCCCGCGGCGCAACAGGCTTGCTACCGCGTGCAGTTCCATATCAGTG
This sequence comes from Pseudomonas chlororaphis subsp. piscium, assembly GCF_003850345.1. Classification (NCBI taxonomy): domain Bacteria; kingdom Pseudomonadati; phylum Pseudomonadota; class Gammaproteobacteria; order Pseudomonadales; family Pseudomonadaceae; genus Pseudomonas; species Pseudomonas chlororaphis. The sequence goes on along the minus strand of NZ_CP027707.1, from coordinate 7,003,773 downwards.
GCCATGCACCTTCCCCTGGGCTGTGGATAAAGGCTCCAGAGCCCGGCGGTGTGCGGGTTGCAGGACGATCTGCGGGCGCGCGCGGCGGATCTGCACGATGGCCGCATCGACGCTGGCGGCGCGGCCTGTGTGCAACAGCCAGGCGGCCACGGCGGTGGCGCTGCGCGAATAGCCCAGGGCGCAGCAGACCAGCAGCGGCGCGTGCTCGCGCAGGCTTTCGATGGCTTGCGCGGCCTCGCGGCATTGCTCGGTGGTGGGGGCGGTCAGGTCGAGCACCGGCACACAGCGATAGGCCAGGTGGCGGCCGTCCACCGGCAGCTCGGCGCACAGGTCGACCACCGCGCTGAACGGGCTGTCCTGCAACTCGCCCGGGGTCGGAATGCGCCCCAGCCAGACGTTATCCACAACCTCGTCGGGCTGTGGATGCTTGCGTGTCCACAGCCGGGAGTTGAGCCAGGCCGCCGCCAGGTAAGGAGCCAGTAGCCAGTGCGTGGCGTTGCTAAGGCGGCCGTCCGCGCCTTTCTGGAACCCCTTGGCGTCGAACAACCCGTAGTTCAGCGCCACCAGCAGCAGCGCCACCGCCGGCCACAGCAACCACAGCCAGGCACCGACGAAGGCCAAGGCCGGGACGGCAAGCGCCGCGGCGCCCAGGGCATAGAACAACGCCAGGCGCCAGCGCTGGCGATCGCGGGCCAGGCGCAGGTTCTGCAACAGGCCGGGGCGGTCCAGCGGCCACAGCCAGACACACAGCCAGCCGGCCAGGGCGCCTGTGGGCAGGTCGATAAAGTGGTGTTGATAAGTGGTCAGCACCGACACGCCGATCAGCGCGAACCAGCCGTGCACCAACCAGCGCCAGATACCCTGGACATGCCGCGCGTAGCAGACCCACAACACCACCAGCAGCGCGATGTGCAGCGACGGCGCCTGGTTGAACGGCTTGTCGAAGCCGGCCAGCACGTCGAACAGCCAGCCGAACAGGCCATCCAGCTCCGGCCGCTGGAAGGTGAAGCGCAACGGCCAGAGTAGAAAGCAGCTGACGGCGATGACTTGCGCGGTCAGCAGGCGCAAGGCATGGCGCTTGAGTTCTTCGCGGCTGGTGGGCAGCAGCAGGGAAAAGCCGTACAGCAGGTCGATCGACCAGTAGGGCACGATGCTCCAGGCCCAGAACGGCATCTGCTGTTCCCAGTCGAACACCAGGCTGCCGACCTCGGCCCGCTGCGAAGTGACCCAGGTGGCGAAGCCATAGGTGCCGAAAAACAGCGGCGCCAGCAGCAACAGCCAGAGCACCGCGGGTTTCAGCAGGCCGGGCTCGCGAGTGTATGTCGCGGCGGCAGTCATCATTGCACCCGCTGCGCCAGCGACACGCTGAAAATGCCCCACTGATCGACGCGCAGGGTGATCCGGCGGAACCCCGCGGCCTCCACCAGTTGGTCCATCTCGGCCTGGGTCCGGCGGCGCATGACCCAGGCCTGACCCGCGCGGTGGCTGGTCAGGGCGCGGGCGATCAGCTCCAGCTGCGGATGCCACGGCTGCCCGGTGTAGACCAGATAGCCGCCAGGCTCCACGGCGGCGGCCAGGCCCGCCAGGGAGTCGCTGACCATCTGGTTGTCGGCGAACAGTTCGTACAGGCCGGACACCACCGCCAGGGTCGGCTTGGGCTCCAGGGCCGCGAGGTCGTTGCGGTCGAAGGCGTCGGCTTTGACGAAGCGGGCGATCTGGCCCAGGCCTTTCTCGGCGATCAGCGCGCTGCCGTCGCGCACGTTGATATCGCTGTAGTCGCGCAGCAGGATCGACTCCGGCAGCGGGCTGACGCCCTGCAAGGCTTCGAGAATGTAGCGCCCGTGGCCGGCGGCGATGTCGACGATGCGCACTTCGCGCTGCTGGGCGCGCAATTTCTCCATGGCCAGGCGCAGCAGTTCTTCCACATGCAGCTTGCGTTGGCGAATGCCGCGCCAGCCGATGGAGTCCAGGTAGTTGCGGTCGATCATCCGGCCCAGGGCCGAAGTGCCGGTCGCTTGGTTGCGGTACACGTAGTCCAGGGTGCTGCCGGAGTCGAAACCGGTGTCGAAACCCAGCTTGACCCCGGCCGAGAGCTGGCTGCCCAGGCGCATGCTGGCGCGGGTCATGCGCCAGTAGAGGTCGCGCAGGGAATTGCGTGGCAGGGGCGCCGCCAGTGCCTCGGATTCGGCGCAGGTCAGGCCCAGGCGGTCGGCGTCGAGCAGGGAAGGGCGGTTCAGCGGCCGCGCGAAGTTCTGCAGGATGAAGCGCCGGACGCTGGCGACGGCCGGGGCCCGGGCCTTCTCGCCGAGGGTGTCGTGGAAGAAGCCCGGCAGGATGTGTTTTTCCTTGTGCAGGCTGCCCAGGCGTTCGAAGAACTGCTCCTGAGGTTGGCGATGGACGACGAAGTCGGCGCCGGAGATCAACAGCTGGGTCGGCACCTGGATCGCCTGGGCGTCGGCGACCACCCGTTCGGCGGCTTCGTAGAGGCCGAGCAGAACGTTCACCGAGATCGCCTTGGTGATCAGCGGGTCGCTGTCATAGGAGGCCACCCGCGCCGGGTCGTGGCTGAGGAAGCGTGCCTTGACGTAGCTGTTGACGAAAAAGTTGCCGCGAAAACGCCGCAGCAGCGCCAGGCCCGGGCGGGCGAAAGGCACGTAGAGCTTGACCTTGAACGCCGGCGACGCCAGCACCAGGGCGCGGATGCGCGGCGCGTAGTCGTGGACCCAGGTGGACGCGATCACCGCGCCGACGCTCTGGGCCACCACGGCCATGTGTTCTTCGTCGATGCCGTGGCTGGCCCGCAGGTGATCGCAGAAGGTCTGCACGTCGCGCACGCTGGTGGCGAAGCTCGGGCTGTCGCCCCGGGCGCCGGGCGACTGGCCGTGGCCGCGGGCGTCCCAGGCGAAGAAATCGAAGGCCGGCAGGTCCAGTTCGTCCACCAGGTGGGCGATGCGCGCGGAGTGCTCGTGGCCGCGGTGGAACAGCAGTACGGCCTGGCGCGGGCCGTCCGAAGGGGCGGCGGTGGCTGGCCAGTGGCGGTAGAACAGCTCGACGCCGTCGTGGGTGGTGAAGGTCTGGTGGAGAGCTTCGCGCATGGCAACTTCCTTATTCTGAGGGGGCGTTTTGCTGCACTTCTTGTTGTGCTTCTTGTTGCGGCACGTCTTGCTGTCGCGCTTCGAGCAGGCCCTGGCGAACCCGGTTGATCAAGGTGTAGACCAACAACGCGGCGACCAGCGCCAGCACGCCATTGATCCAGGCGGCGCTGAGCCAGCCCAGGGCGATACCGGTGGCCAGCACGCCGAGCACGAACGCCCGGTCGCTCTTGCCCATGGGGCCGTCGTAGCGGCGCGAGGCGCCGATCATCGGCCCGAGCACGCCGGCGTATTCGCTGAACAGCGCCAGCAGCGTCACCAGCAGGACCAGCGGCAGGCTGACGCCGGCAATCAGCGCGAAAGGCAGGATCAGCGCGCTGTCGGCAATCACGTCGCACAATTCGTTGAGGTAGGCGCCCAGGCGCGATTGCTGGCCGAATTCCCGGGCCAGCATGCCGTCGACGGCGTTCAGCGCCATGCGCAGGATCATCCACAGCGGGATCAGGATGAACAGCCAGAGGTGGTTGGCGAAACTGCCGATCAGCGCGCCCACCAGCACGGAAATCACTCCCGCCAGCACGGTGATCTGGTTGGCCGTGGTGCCGTTGTCGTACAGGCGCTGGACCCACGGCCGCAGCAGGTTCTGGAAGCGCGGTTTGAGCTGGTAGATGGAGAGCATGGCTGGACGTTTCCTTGTCACAAAGTGGGCCACGGATTATGGCCACAGATCTCGCGGGCTGGCATCAGCGCAGCAGCGGTTTTCCCTGGCTTTGTGACGCACCCATGGCAAATAAAGGCATAGGTAAGCGACGAAAATTTCACTACTATCGTTATATCGTAACGACTTGTGACATGTATGGCGGCTTGCAGGAGAGTTATCCACAGGCCGGAATGGGTTAACGACCAGCGTTGGGGTGGTATGCAAGTCGATCTTGAGACTGAAGGGGCGGGGGTCGAAGCCTTGCCGAGGTTTCAGCGGGCGGCCTTTCACGAACGCCGTCTGAAGCGTTGGGGCATCGGGCTGGCGGGGCTGGCCGGGGTGGGGCTGGTGTTGGCGTTTTTCGTCGAGCTGTTTGCCCCGCAATCCTTGTGGCCGGCGTTGCTGGTCAATCTGGCCGCGGCTTTGCTGGTGCTGGTCGGCGGCCTGCAGGCGGCGGGCTGGGTCAGTGCCTGGCGCGCGAGTGTGCTGCGGACGCCAGAGGCTGCGCCGAGCCCGCCGGTTGTCGATGAGCCGCTGCCCGATGACGGCTGGTACGAACGGCTGCTGGATGGCATCAGCCAGCGTTGGTCCGGGTTGCTGGCGCAGATCGGCGCGCCAACCTTGTGGCTCGCCGGCTGGGCCTTGCTGGTGCTGGTGGTGATCGAGCAGGCGTGGAACTTGAGCTTGCCCGCCGCAGCCCTGGGCCTGGCGGGCAATGTCGGCGCGGTGCTGGCGCTGTTGCTGGCCTTCGGCTTGCTGGTGTTCGAGCGCCAACTGAGCCAGGAACACCCCGGCGAATGGCCGGAAGCCGCGGCGCTGGCGCAGTTGGCGCGAGTGGCGATCATCTGCCTGGTGCTGGCGGCGCTGTGCCTGTTGTTCAGCAGCGATACGGCGCTCTGGCCGGTGCGCCTGGGCGTGCTGATCGGTGTCTTGCCGGCGCTGGTGGCCCTGGAGTTCCTGCTGCGTGCGGTGCTGTCGTTGTTCAGCCCGCGTCGCGAGCAGTTGGAGCCGCGCATGCTGGCCCACAGCGTGGTCGCCGACCTGTTGCGCTGGCCGCCGCAGCCTTTGCTGGCCTTGCAGCACGAGCTGCACAACCGCTTCGGCATCGATCTGCGGCAGATCTGGGCCTTCACTTATATGCGTCGGGCGTTCCTGCCGGTGCTGCTGGTGGTGCTCGGGGTGGGCTGGCTGCTTACCGGCCTGCACGAAGTGCCGTTGCAGGGGCGAGGCATCTACGAACGTTTCGGCAAGCCGGTGGCGGTCTTTGGTCCGGGTTTGCACGCGGGTCTGCCATGGCCGCTGGGCCGGGTGCTGAGTGTCGAGAACGGTGTGGTGCATGAACTGGCCACCAGCGTCGGCGAGGCACCCACCGTGGTCGAACCGGCGCCCGCCGAAGGGCCGCCACCGCTGGTGGCCAACCGCTTATGGGACGCCAGCCATGTGAACGACAAGTCCCAGGTGATCGCCAGCGGCGGTGCCGACAAGCAGAGCTTCCAGATCGTCAACATGGACGTGCGCTTCGTCTATCGCATCGGCCTGAGCGATCAGGCGGCGTTGGCGGCGACCTACAACAGCGCCGACATTCCAATGCTGATCCGCAGCACCGCCAGCCGCATCCTGGTCCACGACTTTGCCTCGCGCACCCTCGATGGCCTGTTGGGCGAAGACCGTACCAACCTGGCCGAGGATATCGGCCGCGCGGTGCAGGCCGACCTGGAGAAGCTCGACAGCGGGGTGGAGATTCTCGCCACCGTGGTCGAGGCGATTCACCCGCCAGCGGGCGCCGCCAATGCCTATCACGGCGTACAGGCCGCACAGATCGGCGCCCAGGCGCTGATTTCCCGCGAGCGTGGCGCGGCCAGCGAACAGACCAACCAGGCGCAGTTGCAGGCCAGCATCGCTCGCGATCAGGCCCAGGCCACGGCCCATGAAGTACAGGCCACGGCGCAAGCGGCCGACCTGCGTTTCAGCGCCGAGCAAAAGGCCTACGCCAGTGCCGGCCAGACGTTCGTGCTGGAGCAGTATTTGAGCCAGCTGAGCCAGGGTCTGCGCAACGCCAAGTTGCTGGTGCTCGATCATCGCCTGGGCGGTGCCAGCGCGCCGACCCTCGACCTGCGTACATTCACTTTGCCGACCGAGCCTTCGGTGCCGGGTAACACCGCTCAGCCAGGAGCCGTCCATTGAGCCAGTCCCACTCCCACGATCATCAGGATCACGCCGGCCACGATCACGGCCATGGCGGCCATCACCATCACGGGCACCATCACCACCACGGCGCACCGGAAGAGGCGGGGCCCTTTCCCTGGCGGCGCATGGCCTGGGCGCTGTTGCTGGTGCTGTTCGCCGTCGCCGCGGCGAGCCTGGTGCAAGTGCGTTCCGGCGAGGCCACGGTGATCACCCGTTTCGGCAACCCGGCGCGGGTGCTGCTGGAGCCGGGCCTCGGCTGGCGCTGGCCGGCACCGTTCGAGGCGGCGATCCCGGTGGACCTGCGCCTGCGCACCACGTCCAGCGGTTTGCAGGATGTCGGTACTCGCGACGGCCTGCGCATCATCGTCCAGGCCTATGTGGCGTGGCAGGTGCAGGGCGATCCGGACAACGTGAAACGCTTTATGCGCGCGGTGCAGAACCAGCCGGACGAAGCGGCGCGACAGATCCGTACCTTTGTCGGCTCGGCCCTGGAAACCACCGCCAGCAGTTTCGACCTGGCCAATCTGGTGAACACCGACGCGAGCAAGGTGCGTATCGCCGACTTCGAAGCCCAGTTGCGTAAACAGATCGAGCAGCAGTTGCTGAGCACCTATGGCGTGCGCGTGCTGCAAGTCGGCGTGGAACGCCTGACCCTGCCCTCGGTGACCCTGACCGCAACCGTCGATCGCATGCGCGCCGAGCGTGAAACCATCGCCACTGAGCGCACGGCCATCGGCAAGCGCGAAGCGGCGCAAATCCGTTCCGCCGCCGAGCGCGATGCGCGCATCGTCCAGGCCGACGCCACGGTGAAAGCCGCGGATATCGAAGCCCAATCCCGGGTGCAGGCGGCGGAGATTTACGGCCGCGCTTACGCCGGCTCGCCGCAGTTGTACAACCTGCTGCGCTCGCTGGACACCTTGGGCACTGTGGTGACCCCAGGCACCAAACTGATTCTGCGCACCGATGCGGCGCCGTTCCGGGTGCTGGTGGACGGGCCGCCGAGCCTCGGCAATAAAGCCGCCGGGTCGCAACCATGAGTTTGGTTCCACGTGGAACACATGAACTTGGCAGCCCCTGGATTCAGGCCGGGCGCCTGGCGTTTCTCGCCCTGTATGCGGTGACCGTGCTGGCAGCCTTGGCCTGGGCGTTTTCCAATGTGCGGCAGATCGATCCACAGAACCGCGCGGTGGTTCTGCATTTTGGCGCCCTGGATCGCATCCAGAACGCTGGCTTGTTGCTGGCCTGGCCGCAACCGTTCGAACAGGTGGTGCTGTTGCCTGCCGCGGACCGGGTGATCGAGCGGCGGGTGGAAAGCCTGTTGCGTTCCGATGCGGCCTTGCAGGGCGACAAGGTGGCGAGTTTCGCCGTACCCCTGAGCGATGCCCTGGCCGGTTCCGGTTACCTGCTAACTGGCGACGCCGGGGTGGTGCAGCTGGATGTGCGGGTGTTCTACAAGGTCACCGAGCCTTATGCCTTTGTACAGCAGGGCGAGCATGTGTTGCCGGCGCTGGATCGGCTGGTGACCCGCAGTGCCCTGGCCCTGACCGCCGCACGGGACCTCGACACCATTTTGGTGGCGCGTCCGGAACTGATCGGCGCCGATAATCAGGCCGCCGAGCGTCGCGAACGGCTGCGCGGCGATCTGGTGCAAGGCATCAACCAGCGGCTGGCGGATCTGGCAGCGACCGGGCAGGGGATCGGTATCGAAGTGACCCGGGTCGACGTCCAGTCCAGTTTGCCGGGGCCGGCGGTCAGCGCCTTCAACGCGGTACTGACTGCCAGCCAGCAGGCCGACAAGGCGGTGGCCAACGCCCGCACCGAAGCCGAAAAGCTCACGCAAACCGCCAACGAACAGGCCGACCGCACCTTGCAGGTGGCGCACGCCCAGGCCGGTGAGCGCCTGGCCAAGGCCCAGGCCGATACCGCGACCATCCAGAGCCTGGCCCAGGCGCAACGTAATGGCACCGACCCGGAAATGCTCCTGCGCATCTACCGCGAACGGCTGCCGAAGATTCTCGGCCAGGCTGGCTCTGTGACCACGGTCAATCCCAAAGACGATTCCCGCCTGATCATTCAGGGAGCCCAACCATGACTGCCCACACCCATGCCGCCGCGCCGGCGAGCATGCTCACCTCCGCCGAACAACGCAGCGCCGCGCGCCAGCTGACCCTGGCCATGCTGGCCTTGGGGCTGCTCGGCCTGGGCCTGGTCTGGCGCTGGCTGGCCCCGGAGCAGACTGGCGTCAGCCAGTTGCTGCTGGGTTTCGCTTCGTTGCTGGTGGCGCTGCCGGTGATGCGTTCGGCCTGGTACAGCCTGCGCTACCCGAGCCTGCATGGCATCACTGACCAGTTGATTGCCCTGGCCATGCTCGGTGCCTGGGCCACCGGCGACCTGCTGACCGCGGCGTTGTTGCCGATCATCATGATCTTCGGTCATGTGCTGGAAGAGCGCAGCGTCATCGGCTCCCAGGAAGCCATTCATGCCCTGGGCCGTTTGACCCGCAGCCATGCGCGACTGGTGCAGGCCGATGGCAGCATTGGCGAGGTGGACAACGCCACGCTCAAGGCCGGCGATATCGTCGAGGTGCGCGCCGGCGACCGGGTGCCCGCCGACGGCCTGGTGCTGTCCGGGCAGGCCAGCCTCGACACCGCGCCGATCACCGGCGAGTCAGTGCCGCTGGAGGCCGATGTTGGCATGCAGGTGTTCGGCGGGGCGATCAACCTCGATGGCCTGCTGCGCCTGGAGGTGACCCGTACCGGCCACGAATCGACCCTGGGCAAGGTCATCGCGCTGATGCAAAGCGCCGAGCGTTCCAAGCCACCGATTACCCGTTTGCTCGAGCGTTATGCTGGCAGCTACATGGTGCTGGTATTGCTGCTGGCGGCGGTGACCTGGTTCATCACCAACGATGCCCAGGCGATGCTCGCGGTGCTGGTGGCGGCCTGTCCCTGCGCCCTGGTGCTGTCCGCGCCGGCCACGGCGATTGCCGGGATCGCCGTGGCGGCGCGTCACGGTATTCTGATTCGCAGCTCGGCATTCCTCGAGGAACTGGCGGACCTGACCTCGCTGGTGGTGGACAAGACCGGCACCCTGACGTTTGGCACCTTGCGCCTGCAATCCATCGACAGCCCGCGGGAAGACCGCCAGGTCTTGTTGAACCTGGCGGCCAGCCTCGGTTCGGCCAGCAGCCACCCGGTCAGCCGCGCGCTGGCCGGGTTGGTGGCCCAGGAGCATTTCCTGGTGCTATCGGATATTCGCGAACGCCAGGGCCTCGGCGTGGTGGCGCAGACCGAGCAGGGCGAAGCGGCCCTGGGGCGTCCCGAGTTGTTCGGCCAACTCGGCATCGTCACCACCGCGGTACCGGAACATGACGGACCTATTGCCGGGCTGGCGCTGAATGGCGAGTTTCTCGCCTGGCTGTTGCTGGCCGACAGCGTCAAGCCGGAAGCGCGTTTTGCCCTCGACGAACTGCGCGAACTGGGGCTGGGTCGCCAGTTGTTGCTGACCGGTGACCGCCAGAGTGTCGCCGACAGCCTGGCACGGGATGTCGGCATCGGCGATGTCGAAGCCCAGGCGCTGCCGGAAGACAAACTCAAGCGTGTGCTGGGGGAAATCGACAGCGGTTTCCGGCCGATGGTGGTGGGCGACGGGATCAACGATTCCCTGGCGCTCAAGGCTGGCGTGGTCGGCGTGGCCATGGGCGCGGGCGGGGCGGACATCGCCCTGGCCTCGGCCGATATCGTGCTGATCGGCAGCGACCTGCGGCGCCTCGGCACCTGTGTGCGCCTGAGTCGCCAGTGCCGCCAGACCCTGCAGGTCAATGTGATCATCGGCCTGGGCTGGACCCTGGCCATAGTCGCCTTTGCCGCGTTCGGCTGGCTCGGCGCGGCGGGGGCGATGATCGCGGCGGTGCTGCATAACCTCAGCACCTTGCTGGTGCTGGGCAATGCCGGGCGCTTGCTGCGTTTCCAGGAGCCGTTGTTGAAGTTGTAGGGGGGCGGGCCGGGGCGGGAAGCGCGGGTTTGAGCGCCTGGAGCTAGAATTAAATCAGGTAGAACTGCGTACCCGCCTGACGGTCCTCTGTGAAGAGGGCCCAGCTCCCAGGACGGTCGGCTGGCGGTTGACCATGGATTGTTGCAATGCCGGCACTGATGAATTTCAGCTATCAGATCGATAGCCTGCTATTTTTTCAGTATGGTCTAACCTCACTCAGACGTCTGAAACAAGGGGGGATAATCCATGCTCGCGCAACTTCCACCGGCCTTACAGAATCTGCAACTACCGCTACGCCTGCGACTCTGGGACGGCCATGAATTCAACCTGGGGCCGGCGCCCAGCGTCACCATTGTGGTCAAGGACCCGCAACTGGTCACCCAGCTCACCCATCCCACTCTCGACGCGCTGGGGGCGGCGTTCGTCGAAGGCAAACTTGAACTGGAAGGCTCGATCAGCGAAGTCATCCGGGTTTGCGATGAGCTGACCCAGGTGCTGCTGGAGGGCGAGGAAGACGCGCTGCCGGTACGCTCCCAGCACGACAAGGCCACCGATGCGGCCGCCATCTCCTACCACTACGACCTTTCCAACGACTTCTACCAGCTGTGGCTCGACAGCGACATGGCCTATTCCTGTGCCTACTTCGAGACCGGCAGTGAAAGCCTGGAACAGGCCCAGCAAGCCAAATTCCGCCACTTGTGCCGCAAGTTGCGCTTGCAGCCCGGCGAGTACTTGCTGGACGTCGGTTGTGGCTGGGGCGGGCTGGCGCGTTACGCGGCGCGGGAATTCGGGGTCAAGGTATTCGGTATCACCCTGAGCAAGGAACAACTGGCCCTGGCCAAGGAGCGGGTGATCGCCGAAGGCTTGCAGGACCAGGTGGAACTGCAGCTGCTGGACTACCGCGACCTGCCCCAGGACGGCCGCTTCGACAAGGTGGTGAGCGTCGGCATGTTCGAGCATGTGGGCCACGCCAACCTGGCGCAGTACTGCAAGACGCTATTTGGCGCGGTGCGCGAAGGCGGCCTGGTGATGAACCACGGGATCACCGCCAAGCACATCGATGGACGTCCCGTGGGCCGCGGCGCCGGCGACTTCATCGAGAAGTACGTGTTCCCCAACGGCGAGCTGCCGCACCTGTCGATGATTTCGGCCGAGATCAGCGAAGCGGGGCTGGAGATCGTCGACGTGGAAAGCCTGCGCCTGCATTACGCCCGCACCCTGGACCACTGGAGCGAGCGCCTGGAAGACAACCTGGAAGCCGCCTCGCGGCTGGTGCCGGAGCAGGTCCTGCGTATCTGGCGCCTGTACCTGGCCGGCTGCGCTTATGCCTTCGCCCGTGGCTGGATCAACCTGCACCAGATTCTCGCGGTCAAGGCTCACGCCGATGGCAGTCATGAACTGCCCTGGACCCGCGACGACCTGTATTACTCGTGAGCTAAAGAATCGGTGAAATAAGCCGGGCGACCCGCATGCCAAGCTGTTGCAGGCGGTGGGTTTCCCGGCTTTCTTCTTTGGCGATTTCGCGCGAGCGCTCGAAGTCGAGGTTGAGCATCTGTTCCACCTCGCTGGCGAAGGCTTCATCCACGGTCAGTAGCATCACCTCGAAATTCAGGCGGAACGAGCGGTTGTCCAGGTTAGCACTGCCGATCGCGCTGATTTCGCTGTCGATCAGCACCACTTTCTGGTGCAGGAAACCTGGCTGATAACGGAACACCCGCACGCCGGCGCGTACCGCTTCGAAGGCGTACAGGCTGGACGCGGCGTAGACGATCCTATGGTCCGCGCGCGACGGCAGCAGGATCCGCACGTCCACCCCGCGCAGGACGGCCAGGCGCAGGGCGGAAAACACTGCTTCGTCGGGGACGAAATAGGGGCTGGTGATCCATATCCGTTCGGTCGCCGCGTGGATGGCTTCGACGAAGAACAGCGAGCAGGTTTCATAAGGGTCCGCCGGGCCGCTGGCCAGCACCTGGCACAGCACGCCATCGTCGGGGTAGGTGTCGGGCAGGATCAGCGGCGGCAATTGCCGCGAGGCCCAGAACCAGTCTTCGGCGAAAGACTCCTGCAGGCAGGCTACCACCGGGCCACTGACGGACACATGAGTGTCGCGCCAGGGCGACAGGGGCGGCTTTTTACCCAGGTATTCGTCGCCGACGTTATGCCCGCCGACAAACCCCAGCAGGCCATCCACCACCACAATCTTGCGGTGGTTGCGGAAGTTGATCTGGAAGCGATTGAGCCAGCCACTGCGGGTGGCGAAGGCATGCACCTGGATGCCGGCATCGCGCAGTGGCTGCACATAGGAGTGGGGCAGGGAATGGCTGCCGATGCGGTCGTAGAGCAGGTGGATCGCCACGCCTTCGCTAGCCTTTTTCAGCAGCAGGCTTTGCAGGCGCCGGCCAAGGTCGTCGTCGTGGATGATGAAGAACTGGATCAGCACTGTTGTGCGAGCGCGTTCGATGGCGGCGAAAATTGCGGCGAAGGTGGCATCGCCATTGACCAGCAGCCGTACATGGTTGCTGGCCAGGCAAGGCATGCGACCCAGCTTGGGCATGGCCCGCAGCGAAGTGTAGGCGGCCGAGGCGCGGGCGCTCAGGGCTTCCTCGATCCAGGGGCGCCAGTTCAGCTCGTTGATCGCCTTGCGCATTTCCACGTTGGCCTGGCGCCGGGCCTTGATATAGGCGTCGAAGGTGCTGCGGCCGAATACCAGATAGGGAACAAGGGTCAGGTACGGCATGAACAGCAGCGACAGGGCCCAGGCAATGGCGCCTTGGGCGGTCCTGACGGTCAACACTGCGTGGATGGCGGCGATCAGGCCGAGAAAGTGCAGGGTGGCAATCAGATAGCCGAAGATATGTGGGCCAAAATAATCCATGGGGCTGCCTTGCTCCTGAAGATTCAATGCCTAGGGTCTGTACGAAAGGTGGCTGCGCTCGCTCATGCTGCGTTAAAAACAGGCTCGGAATGCTCATGTAGGCCTCTACACTCCGCTTCCTCGCCTGTTTTTGCCTTGCCTGACCTTCGCTCGCCGACCTTTCGTGCAGACCCTAACAGACCATGTTCGAGCATGATTGTCGCTAATTAATTCGCCATGCAACGCCGCTGCATTTTTGGCGTCTAACGGGCCACTACTGTCTAGGAGTCACTCGATGAAGCTTCGTCTACTGGGTTTGGCCATGGCTGCCGTTGTCTCGCTTCCGCTGGCCGCGCAGGCCCAGATGCTGCAACCGGGCCTGTGGGAACTGACTACCAGCAACATGAAAGTCGATGACCAGAGCCTGCCGGATCTGTCGTTGATTCTCGGCCAGTTGCAACAACAGCTGACCCCCGAGCAACGGGCGCAGTTGGAGAAGCAGGGCGTGACCATGGGCGGCAAGGGCATCCGCGTGTGCCTGACGCCGGAGCAGGTGAAGTCCGACACCATTCCGCTGCAAGACCCGCAATCGGGCTGCCGCCAGGAGGTCACCGACCGCACCTCCAACCAGTGGAAATTCCGCTTCAGCTGCCCGAAAGCCCAGGGCTCGGGCGTGGCGAAATTCCTCAGCGATCGTGAGTTCACCACCAACGTCAGCGGCACCTTCAATGCCACCGGCTTCCAGCAGAAGGGCAGCATGGACACCCGCGCGGTATGGCTGGGGCAGGATTGCGGGACCGTTAAACCAAGGGCCTAAGAGCATCGCGAGCAAGTCGGATCGCCGCCCGCTCGCTCCTACACATCCGCGTATCGTTCATACCTTTCATGAACGCCCGCAGCCTTGTAGGAGCGAGGCTTGCCCGCGATAGCGTCCGTCCAGACGCCGCTGCTACAACGCCGAGCGCATTTGCTCGACCACCTCGCTCACTGCCCACCGCCCCAGATCCTCACCATGGCGGCTGCGCAAACTGACAAATCCTCCGTCCTTTTCCTTCTCACCCACCACCAGCAGGTACGGCACTTTCTGCAGGCTGTGCTCGCGGATCTTGTAGCTGATCTTCTCGTTGCGCAGGTCGGCGCCGATCCGCAGGCCCTGGCGCTGCAGGGTGTCGGCCACCGACCGGGCGTAGTCCGCCTGGCCTTCGCTAATGGTGATGACCACCGCTTGCCGCGGCGCCAGCCAGCACGGCAGGGCGCCGCTGTAATGCTCGATGAGGATGCCGATAAAACGCTCCAGGGAACCGAACAGCGCGCGATGCAGCATCACCGGGCGCTGGCGCTCGCCGTGCTCGTCGATGTAGCTGATATCGAAACGTTCCGGCAGGTTGAGGTCGACCTGCAGGGTGCCGCATTGCCAGTCGCGGCCGATGGCGTCGCGCAGCACGAACTCCAGTTTCGGGCCGTAGAACGCGCCTTCGCCAGGGTTGATCCGGTGGTCGATCGCCATGGTTTCCAGGGCACCGGACAAGGCACCTTCCAGCTGGTCCCACAGCGTGTCGCTGCCGATGCGATGGGCCGGTCGGGTGGAGAGTTTGACCGCGACGTCGTGGAAGCCGAAGTCGCGATAGATGTCGAACACCAGGGCGATGGTGCTTTCGCACTCCGCCTGCATCTGCGCCGGGGTGCAGAAGATGTGCGCGTCGTCCTGGGTGAAGTGGCGCACCCGTAGCAGCCCGTGCAACGCACCTGAGGGTTCGTAGCGATGCACCTTGCCGAACTCGGCGATGCGCAGCGGCAGTTCGCGGTAGCTTTTCAGGCCACGGCTGAAGATCGACACCGCGCCGGGGCAGTTCATCGGCTTGAGGGCGAACACCCGCTGGTCTTCGGTGGTGGTGCTGAACATGTGGTCGCGGTAGTTCTGCCAGTGCCCGGAGGTTTCCCAGAGGCTGCGGTCCATCACGTCCGGGGTGTTCACTTCCTGATAGCCGGCCTGGTCCTGGCGCTGGCGCATGTAGCCGATCAGTTGCTGGAACAGGGTCCAGCCCTTGGCATGCCAGAACACCGAGCCCGGCGCGCAGTCGTCGAAGTGGAACAGATCCAGTTGCTGCCCGAGCTTGCGATGGTCGCGCTTGCCGGCTTCTTCCAGGCGGGTCAGGTAGTCCTTGAGGTCTTTCGGCGTGGCCCAGCAGGTGCCGTAGATCCGTTGCAGCGGTGCGTTGTTGGCGTCGCCGCGCCAGTAGGCGCCGGCGACCTTGGTCAGCTTGAACGCCTGGAGGATTCCAGTGAACGGCACGTGCGGGCCCCGGCACAGGTCTTCGAAATCGCCCTGGCGGTACAGCGACAGCACCTGGTCTTGCGGGATGTCGCGGATCAGTTCGGCCTTGTAGTGCTCGCCGAGGTTGCCGAAGTATTCCAGGGCGTCGTCACGGGACAGTTCGCGCCGGCGCACCCCATGGTTGGTCGCGGCCAGGCGGGTCATACGGGTTTCGATACGCTGCAGGTCGTCGGGGGTGAAAGGCCGTTCGTAGGCAAAATCGTAAAAGAAGCCGTCCTCGATCACCGGGCCGATGGTGACCTGGGCCGAGGGGTACAACTCCTTCACCGCCATGGCCAGCAGATGCGCGCAGGAGTGGCGCAGGATCTCCAGGCCCTCGGGCTCGCGGGCGGTGACGATGCTGACCCGGGCATCGCCTTCGAGCATAAAGGAGCAATCCACCAGTTGATCGTTCACCCGGCCGGCGACGGCCGCCCTGGCCAGGCCGAGGCCGATGCTCGCGGCCACCTCGTACACGGAAAGCGGCTGGTCGTACTCACGTTGTGAGCCGTCGGGCAGGGTGATGTGAATCATCGGTGTTCCTTGGTGTTTCAGGGGGGATTCAGGGAAAGGGGTCAGCGGGTAAAGCGCAGTGGCAAACCCTGGCAGTTGTCGTACAGGCGCCCGGCGTGCCATGCCAGTTGCCCCGACACCAGGGTGGTGGCGACGCTGTGGCGAAAACGCCGTTCGGCGAAGGGTGTCCAGCCGCATTGGGCAAGGATTGGCTGCTGAGCCACGGCGAGGCCTTCGGGCTCGGGCCTGATCAGCACCAGGTCGGCCCAGTAACCCTCGCGCAGGTAGCCTCGGTCGGGAATGGCGAACAGGTCGGCGACCCGGTGGCTGGTTTTCGCCACCAGGGTGGTGATGGGCAGCACGCCGTCAGCCACCAGTTCCAGCAGGGCGGGCAGGGCGTGTTGCACCAGCGGCAGCCCGGCAGGTGCCTGGCGGTAGGGCAGTTGTTTCTGCGCCCAGGTATGCGGCGCGTGATCGCTGCCGATCACATCCAGGCGATTGCCGAGGAGGGCCTGGCGCAGGGCGTCGCGATCGGCACGGGTCTTGATCGCCGGGTTGCATTTGATCAGGTGCCCGAGGCGCGCGTAGTCACGGTCGTCGAACAGCAGATGGTGAAGGCAGACCTCGGCGGTGATGCGCTTTTGCGCCAGGGGCTTGTCTTCGAACAGCGCAAGCTCACGGGCGGTGGTCAGGTGCAAGACATGCAGGCGAGTGCCATGCCGCTTGGCCAGATCCACGGCCAGCGACGAGGAGCGGTAGCAGGCTTCGGCATCGCGGATCAGGGAGTGGGCCACGGCGGGAATCGCTTCGCCGAAACGCTCCTGCATGCGCCGCTCGTTGGCCTGGATGCTGGGGGTGTGTTCGCAGTGCGCCAGGAGAATGGTCGGCACCTCGGCGAACAGCCGCTCCAGGACCTGCGGATCGTCCACCAGCATGTTGCCGGTGGAGGCGCCCATGAACACCTTGACCCCGGCCACCAGGCAGGGGTCGAGGGCGGCGACTGTATCGAGGTTGTCGCGGCTGACGCCGAAGTGAAAGCCGTAGTTGGCCACCGAGTGGATAGCCGCGCGGCGCTTCTTGTCCTCCAGCGCGGCCAGGGTCAGGGTCGCGGGCTGGGTGTTGGGCATGTCCATGAAACTGGTGATGCCACCCGCCACGGCCGCCCGCGACTCGCTGTAGAAGCTGCCTTTCTCCGGCGCGCCGGGATCGCGAAAATGCACCTGGTCGTCGATCATCCCGGGCACCAGCCACTGGCCCTGGGCATCGATCTCGGTGCGGGCGTTCTCGCCTTCGATGCTGCTGGCGATCTTTACGATGCGCCCATGGTCCACCAGCAGGTCGGCGTCGAACTCGCGTCCTTCATTGACCAGCCGGGCATTGCGAATCAGCACGCTGCTCATGTTCAGAACTCGTTCTGCAGGGCTTTGTAACCGCGCACCAGATCGACGTTGGTGCGCGCCACGTCCTCGGAAAACTCCGAGGCGCTGACGCTGACCGGCGGGAACTGCGAGAGGTCGGTGTTGGGCCCGATGCGGGTGGTGGAGGGCACGTAGAAGCCCTGTGGCAGGTCGCGGCCATCGACCACCGAGTTGTGCCGCACCACGCTGCCGTTGCCGACCGCGCAGTTGAACAGCACGCTGTTGAAGCCGATGAATACCCGGTCGCCGACCGTGCACGGGCCATGGACGATGGAGCGGTGGGCAATGGAGGTGAACTCGCCGATGGTCACCGCCGCGCCGGATTTGGAGTGGATCACCACGCCGTCCTGGATGTTCGAATTAGCACCGATGATGATCGGGTCCATGGCGCCATGCTCGTTGACTTCGTCGGCGCGGATCACTGCGTAGGGGCCGACGAAGACGTTCTCGCCGATCACCACCTTGCCGCAGATGATGGCGGTCTTGTCGACGTAGGCCGACTCGGCGATGACCGGCAGATCGCCGGAGGGGTTCTTGCGAATCATGTTGGGGTTTCCTGTAGCGGCGTGCTTATGACCTGCACCGCGCCGTCGCGAATGGCGTTGTAGAAACAGTTGGGGCGCCCGGTGTGGCAGGCCGGGCCTTGTTGATCCACCAACAACAGGACGGCGTCGCCGTCGCAGTCCAGGCGCGCTTCGAGCAGACGCTGGCGATGCCCCGAGCTTTCGCCCTTGCGCCACAGCTGCCGGCGCGAGCGCGACCAGTAGCAGACCTGCCCGCTGGCCAGGGTCTCGGCCAGCGCCTTGCGGTTCATCCAGGCCAGCATCAGCACCTCGCGGGTGTCGTGCTGCTGGGCGATGGCGGCGATCAGGCCGTCGGCGTTCCACGGCAGGGCATCGAGCACAGCGGTGAGCGGCCAACGGCTGCCCTGGGGCGCGCTTTCCAGGTCGAGCATCGACAGGGGGGAACGTGGGGTCATGGCGTGCTCAGGGCGTCGTACAGGGTGTTCAGGTTGTATTCGAACAACCCGGTGAAGGTGCTGGCCGGGCCCTGGGCGGCGAGGGCGTCGGAGTACAGGGTGCCGCCGATATGGGCGCCGCTTTCGTCGGCGATCTGCTTGAGCAGGCGCGCGTCCTTGATGTTCTCCATGAACACCGCCTTGACCTTGGCGTTGCGGATCTGGGTGATCAGCGCGGCGACTTCGGCGGCCGAGGGCTCGCGTTCGGTGGACAGGCCTTGCGGGGCCATGAAGTCGATGCCGTAGGCCTGGCCCAGGTAACCGAAGGCGTCGTGGGAGGTGACGATCTTGCGATTGCCCGGCGGCAGCGCGCCGAACTTGGCCTTGGCTTCGGCCAGCAGCGCGTAGATCCGTTTCAGGTAGGCCTGGCTGTTGCGTTGGTAGTCGGCCTGGTTCGCCGGGTCGGCGGCCACCAGCGCCTTGGTGATATTGCTCACATAGAGTTCGGCGTTCGCCAGGTTGTGCCAGGCGTGCGGGTCGGGAATGGTCTCGCCGTCCTCATCCAGCGAGCGCGGGATCACTCCGCGACTGGCGCTGATCACCGGGGCCTGGGTGCCGGTACTGGCCACCAGGCGATCCAGCCAGGGCTCGAAACCCAGGCCGTTCTTGATGATCAGCCGGGCCTTGAGCAGGGCCTTGGCATCGTCCGGTGTCGGTTCGTAGGTGTGGGCGTCGGCGTCAGGGCCGACCATGTCGGTGATCTGGATGTGCTCGCCGCCGACCTGTCGGGTGATGTCGGCGAGGATGCTGAAGCTGGTGACCACAGCGAGTTTGTCCGCGGCCTGGGCAGTCGACAGCGACAACGGCAGCAACAGACTGAAGAGCACGAGTAGGGCGCGCATCGGGGAACACCTCATGGGGATGTGAGCAAAGGCGGGCGGCGCAGCAGACCGTGCACCGGACCGAACACCACGGACAGCAGGTACAGGCCGCCCGCCACCAGGACAATGGCCGGGCCGCTGGGCAGCGAGTAGTGGAACGACAGCAACAGGCCGAGCCACACCGAGAGGCAACCGAGCACCGCGGCAATGCCGATCAGCATCGGCAGACGGCGACTCCAGAAGCGCGAGGCGGCGGCCGGCAGCATCATCAGGCCGACCACCATCAAGGCGCCGATGGCCTGGAAACCTATCACCAGGTTCAGCACCACCAGGGTCAGGAACAGGCCGTGGGCGAGAGGGCCGAGGCGGCTGACGCTGTTGAGGAACAGCGGGTCGAGGGTGTCCAGCAGCAGCGCTTTGTAGATCAGCGCCATGGCCACCAGGCTGAACCCGGAGACCCAGAGCATGCCATCGAGGGTCGGCCCATCCACCGCCAGGGCCGAGCCGAACAGCAGGTGCAGCAGGTCCAGGCGCTTGCCGGCGAGGCCGAGAATCAGCACACCGCTGGCCAGGGAAATCGGATAGATCGCGGCCAGGCTGGCGTCCTCGCGCAAGCCAGTACGCCGGGTAATCCAGGCGGCCAGGCCGGCCATGCCCAGGCCGGCACCGAGGCCGCCGAGGGTCAGCGCCGGCAGGCTCAGCCCGGCGAACCAGAAGCCCAGCGCCGCGCCGGGGAGGATGCCGTGGGCCACGGCGTCGCCGATCAGGCTCATGCGCCGCAGGATCAGAAACACCCCCAGCGGCGCGGTGCTGCACGCCAGCACCAGGCCGCCGAGCAACGCCCGGCGCATGAACACGAACTCGTGGAAGGGTTGCCAGAGTTGGGCGGCGACGAGCATCAGGCCACCTGCATCCGCAGGGGCTGGACGATCAGTTCCTCGCTGCTGCCGAACAGGCAACCGCTGGCTTTGATCACCAGCGTCTGGGGGATATGTTGACGCACGGCGGCGAGATCATGGCAGACCAGGATCTGCGTGCGGCCTTGCTGCTGCCAGCTGTGGATGTGTTTCCACAGCAGGGCCTGGCCCAATTCGTCGAGGGCGGCGTGGGGTTCGTCCAGCAACAACAGCGGGGCATCGGCGAGGCTCAGGCGGGCGAGCAGGGCGCGTTGCAGTTCGCCGCCGGACAAGGCCATCAGCGGGCGTTGTTCCAGGCCGCTCCCGCTCAGGCACCAGTCTTCGAGCACCTGCTGCAAGCGTTCGGCCCGCTGTTGCGAGCTTTGCCGATCGCCCCAGAAACCGGCGGCCACCAGCTCTTGCAGGGTGATGGGGAATTGCCGGTCCAGGTATTGCTGCTGCGGCAGAAAGGACAAGCCGCCACGTCGGGGAACCTGCAATGTGATCTTCCCGGCCAAGGGCTTTTGCAGGCCGGCGATGACCTTCAGCAGGCTGCTTTTACCCGAACCGTTGGCACCGATGATGGCGGTCAGGCTGCCTGGCTTCAGCTCGAGGTCGAGGGCTGGCGTCAGCGGTTGGCCGGGTGCGCCCCAACGCAGCGATTGCAGGCTGATCATGCGGCCTCCCAGTTCCAGCGGCTTTCCGCTACGGCGTCGTGGGCGTGCAGGCTTTCGGCATGAACCACGCGCAGTTGGAAGGCGCGAATGCCGGGCGAGCGTTGCAAGGCCAGGTTCAGGCGGCGCGCGGCGTCTTCGCAGAACATCAGGTTCTGTCCGTTGGCCAGGGCGAAGGCTTGCTCGTCGGCGCGTTTCACCGCGGTTTGTACCGCGGTACCGAGAGCGGCTTCGGCGTCGTTGATCGCTGCCATCAGTGGCAACTCATCGAGAAAGTCGTCCAGGCGCAGCTGCAATTGCGCGGTGCTGCGCTGGCTGTGTGGAGTGGCGACTATGCCTTTCGAGGAGCCGAGCCAGGTCAGGATGTCTTCGTGGTGCAGCGGCCGATTAGCAAAATCATCGATGAATTGCTGCTGAATCAGCTGCCTGGAAAGCGCGGCGGAACAGGGGCATGTAGAGGAATAAGGCACCTCGATTTTTAGTTCCACGTGGAACATTGCGTTTTTCAGGCGCGCTTCGATGCTCACCGGATAGGTTTTCCAGCCGGCCAACGGGCTGATCAAGGCCGGGCGTTTCAGCAGCAGATCGGCATGAATTCGCAGGTAGGCGCTGCTGGACAGACCGTCGTGGCTGTCGAGAAAACGTTGCAGTACCTGACGCATCAGGGCCGGGGTGAGGTTTTCCTGTTCGAGCATTTCCAGCGCCAGATACAGGCGCGACATATGAATGCCGCGTGCTTCGCCATCGTCGAGGCTGACGCCGGCATCCGCTTTTGCGCCAATCCGCTGGCCATCAAACAACACAGGTAAGGCAATGCCACACATGCCCACCCACTCAAGGGGTAGGGCCTGGCGTGCGGCCTGCGCGGCGATATCCGGCAGAGTCAGCGCATTCATGAGCAGGTCCATCGTTGGAAACAATTTGCCATGTTATATTATAACAATACGATCGATGAAACCTTTTTCCTGAACGTTTTTTCATCCAGCCTTATCGAGTACGGATGCTCCTCAATCTGCGGTGTAAGTCATGCACAGACGTCAGTTGCTCAACCTGTTGTTGGCCAGCGCGGCCTTGGTTCTGCCTTTGGGGGTATCCGCCACCCAGATCCGTAACCTGCGGTTATGGAATTCGGCCGACAAGCTGCGCCTGGTGCTCGATCTGAGTGGGCCGGTGCAGTACAAGACTTTCTCCCTCAGCGCGCCGGAACGATTGATCATCGACCTTAGCGGCGCGCAGCTCAGTGGCGATTTCAGCCAACTGGCCCTGAACGGCACACCTATTCGCTCGATCCGCTCCGGGCACTTTAGCCAGGGCGATACGCGGATCGTTCTCGACCTAGCCGAGCCGCTGCGGCTCGACAGTTTTTTGCTGCCGCCCCAGGACGGTCAGGGTCACCGCCTGGTGCTCGACCTGAGCACCGCCACCCGTGTTCCACAGCAAATCGCGGCGGTCACCGCCCCGGCTTTGCCGCGTGAAACACTCGCGGGCCGGGCGCATCCCAAGCGCGACATCATCGTTGTGGTCGACCCGGGCCACGGCGGCAAGGACCCGGGGGCGGTCGGCGCCCGTGGCGAACGGGAGAAGGATGTGGTGCTGGCGATCGCCCAGCTGCTGGCCAAGCGGCTGAAGCGCGAGAAGGGCTTCGATGTGAAGCTGGTGCGCAATGACGATTTCTTCGTGCCGCTGCGCAAGCGGGTGGAGATCGCCCGCAAGCACAAGGCCGACATGTTTATCTCGGTGCACGCCGATGCGGCGCCTCGCCTGACGGCGTCCGGGGCCTCGGTGTATGCGTTGTCGGAAGGCGGCGCCACCTCGGCCACCGCACGCTTCATGGCGCAGCGGGAGAACGGCGCCGACTTGCTGGGCGCCACCAGCCTGCTCAACCTGAAAGACAAGGATCCGATGCTCGCCGGGGTGATTCTCGACATGTCGATGAACGCGACCATCGCCGCCAGCCTGCAGTTAGGCAGCACCGTATTGGGCAGCCTGGCGGGCATCACCACCCTGCATCAGAAGCGCGTGGAACAGGCTGGTTTCGCGGTGCTCAAGTCCCCCGACGTGCCCTCGATCCTGGTGGAGACCGGCTTCATCTCCAACAGCCGCGACAGCCAGCGCCTGGTGACCGCGCGGCACCAGCAGGCGATTGCCGACGGGCTGTTCGCGGGGTTGCAGAGCTACTTCCAGAAGAACCCGCCGGTGAACAGCTATATGGCCTGGGTGCAGGAGCAGAAAAAAGCCCAGGTCTGACGCCGCCCAGGCTTCTGTAGGAGCACAGCTTGCGTGCGATGAAGGCGCTGCGGTGTATCGGCTATACCGCGTAAGCGTTTATCGCGTACGCAAGGATCGATTCAGCAGCCAGTGATCCGGCTGCAAGTGAACTTGCCGCTGCTGCCGCCGGAGCTGGAAAAACGGTTGCGGGTGGTCCAGCCGACGCGCTGGCTGTAGCCGACCCAGGCTTCGCCGTCGGAGGCCAGGCCGGTAAAGAAGGTCAGCTGACCGTAGCGACTGTTGGTCTGTGCCCAATATCGCTTGCCGGCCACCTCGAAGCCTCGCAGATAGGTGGTGCTGCCCGCGGCCGCAACGCTGTAGGCATTGCCTTCGGCGTCCACGCAGGCCAGCAGGTTGGCGCTGCGGGTGCAGGTGGCCAGGG
The DNA here is from genome assembly GCF_003850345.1 of Pseudomonas chlororaphis subsp. piscium. NCBI lineage: Bacteria > Pseudomonadati > Pseudomonadota > Gammaproteobacteria > Pseudomonadales > Pseudomonadaceae > Pseudomonas > Pseudomonas chlororaphis. The sequence goes on along the minus strand of NZ_CP027707.1, from coordinate 6,980,643 downwards.
CGCTGGGTACCTGCGCGATGGCAGTGTTCGCGACCAGCAGGGACAGGCTCAGCAGCGTGTATTTCAGGGCGTGGCGCATGGGTTTTCTCGGCAAGGGACGCTCAAGCATCCCGCCCTTCGTCGCGGGCGGCAAGAGAGGGTTGGCTTATTTGTATTGTTATACTATAACATTAAATAAAGCCTGATCCGTGACCCGCCATGACTGAACGCCCCATGACCGAAGCGCAACTTCTCGCCCAGCCTGAGGCGGACTACATGAACGACGTCCAACAGGCCTATTTCCGTGAATTGCTGCTGGCCCAGCGCGTCGAGCTGCAAGAACGCATCGACGGTGAGTTCGAGGTGCTGCGCGAGCAGGAACCCCACAGCGACCCCGCCGACATCGGCAGCGCCGAAGAGCAGCGGCAGTGGCAACTGCGCCTGCTGGAGCGGGAAAAGAAGCTGCTGGACAAGATCGACGAAGCCCTCGAGCGCTTGGCCCGTGGCGAGTACGGCTGGTGCCGCGAAACCGGCGAGGCCATTGGCCTCAAGCGCCTGCTGCTGCGGCCCACCGCCACCCTGTGTATCGAAGCCAAAGAACGCCAAGAGCTGCGCGAACGCCACCAACGGGCGATCTGACCCAGCCCCCGATGAGGATCACCTGATGACCGACCGTCTTCCCGTTACCGTGCTGTCCGGCTTTCTCGGCGCCGGCAAAAGTACGCTGCTCAACTACGTCCTGCGCAACCGCGACAACCTGCGGGTGGCGGTGATCGTCAACGACATGAGCGAAATCAACATCGACGGCAGCGAAGTGCAGCGCGATGTCAGCCTCAACCGCGCCGAAGAAAAACTGGTGGAAATGAGCAACGGCTGCATCTGCTGCACCCTGCGCGAAGACCTGCTGGAAGAGGTCGGCAAGCTGGCCAGGGACGGGCGTTTCGACTACCTGCTGATCGAATCCACCGGCATCTCCGAGCCGCTGCCGGTGGCTGAGACCTTCACCTTTCGCGACGAGGCGGGGCAGAGCCTGGCTGACATTGCGCGGCTGGACACCATGGTCACTGTGGTCGACGGCATGAACTTCCTGCTCGATTACCAGGCCGCGGAAAGCCTGGCATCCCGTGGCGAAACCCTGGGTGAGGAGGACGAGCGCTCGATCACTGATCTGCTGATCGAGCAGATCGAGTTCGCCGACGTGATCCTGATCAGCAAGATCGACCTGATCGGCAGCGACGAGCGCCAGGAGCTGATCGCCATCCTCGAACGCCTCAATTCCCAGGCGGAAATCATCCCCATGGTGATGGGCGAAGTGCCGCTGGCGAAGATCCTCAACACCGGCCGTTTCGACTTCGAGCGGGCCGCACAGGCGCCGGGCTGGTTGCAGGAACTGCGCGGCGAGCATGTGCCGGAAACCGAAGAATACGGCATCGCCTCCAGCGCCTATCGGGCGCGGCGGCCCTTCCATCCGCAGCGCTTTTTCGACTTCATCAATCGCCCCTGGGGCAACGGCAAACTGCTGCGTTCCAAGGGCTTTTTCTGGCTCGCCAGCAAGCACCAGGAGGCCGGCAGCTGGTCTCAGGCTGGCGGTCTGATGCGTCATGGTTTCGCCGGGCGCTGGTGGCGTTTCGTGCCCAAGCAGCACTGGCCAGAGGACGCGGAAAGCACCGCGGCGATCATGCACAACTGGACCGCCGCCACCGGCGATTGCCGCCAGGAGCTGGTGTTCATCGGCCAGAACATCGACTTCGCCCGGCTCACCGCCGAACTCGACGGCTGCCTGCTGACTGACGACGAAATGGCCCTGGGCGTGGAGGGCTGGCGCCTGATGCGCGACCCGTTCGGCCCCTGGCATGAAGAGGCTGCAGCCTGATGTCCTACCTGTCCCTGAGCCCTGTGAGAGCTAGCGGCCGACGCTCGATTGCGGGTGCGGAAGTCTTGCGGCCAATCCTGCAAAAGCCGACACGCCGCCAGTCTTCCGGTTCGGCCCCCATCGTCCTGGCCGAGGTGCTGGACGACGAGGTCAACCTGGCCCTGTGGCGGCGCCGGTTGCCGGCGCATATCGCCGATTTCGGCGCCTTGCTGCTGTCGCTGAACGAACCGCTGGCCGAGTCGCTGTCGCTGGAACTCGACACTGAGGACGCCGAGCCAAACCTGCGCGGCCTGGCCTCCGGCTTCAGCGATCTGCAGGGATACGACGGCTTTATCGCCGATGTCGCCTGGCTGGTCAGCGCCTTCGCCTGCTTGCTGGGCGCCAAGCGCGTCGGCCTACGCCTGCGGGTGCTGGATAAGGCCATGTGCCCGCGTTTTCATGTCGACCATGTGCCGGTACGGCTGATCACCACCTATGCCGGCGCCGGCAGCCAATGGCTGCGCGAGGGTGCGATGGATCGCCGGCAACTGGGCCAGGCCGAGGCCGAACCCACGGATGCCGCGCTGGTCCAGCAGATCGCCAGCGGCGAGGTGGCCCTGTTCAAGGGCGAGAAATGGCTGGGCAACGAGGGCTTCGGCCTGATCCACCGCTCGCCGCAACCGGGCCCCGGCGAACGCCGGCTGATCCTCACCCTGGACTGGCTCGGCTGACTTTGTAGCCGCTGCCGCAGGCTGCGATAAGGCGCGTAGCGCCTTTTGACGTCCTCAAGAACGCGTCAGCTTTGTAGCCGATCGGAGCCTGTGGCAGCGGCTACGGGAATTTCGTTGCCGCGGGTTAGCGCGTAGGATCAATCACCTCCTTTCCGAGCGCCCCACCCATGCTGCACAACATCCCCACCCACGTCATCGCCGGCCCCCTCGGCGCGGGCAAGACCAGCCTGATCCAGCACCTGTTGGCGCAGCGTCCGGCCCATGAGCGCTGGGCGGTGTTGATCAACGAGTTCGGCCAGATCGGCCTGGACGCGGCGCTGCTGACCCGGGACGAGGAGGGTATCGCCCTTGGCGAGGTGGCCGGTGGCTGCCTGTGCTGCGTCAACGGCGCGCCGTTCCAGGTGGGCCTGGGGCGCCTGTTGCGCAAGGCCCGGCCCGATCGCCTGTTTATCGAACCTTCCGGCCTGGGGCACCCGGCGCAGCTGCTCCAGCAATTGCGCGAGGCGCCCTGGCAAAAGGTCCTGGCCGTGCAGCCTTGCGTGCTGGTACTCGATGCCCAGGCATTGGCGGCCGGCAAGCCGCTGCCAGGGGCCCAGCAGGAAGCGCTGCCCAGTGCTGGCCTGTTGCTGCTGAACAAGGATGAAGGGCTCGACGCGGTGCAGCGTCAGGGCATTCTCGAGCAGTTGCCGGCCTGTCCGGTGCTCTGGACCACTCGCGGGACCTTGCCTCTGGATCGTTTGCCTGGCGCGAGCGTTCAGGCGGGGGCGGCTGTAGAGGCCTTCGAAGTACCCAAGGGATTGGCGCAGCTGCCGGCGATCTGGACCGATCCGGCCCAGCCCATCTGCCTGAGCCAGGCCCAGGAGGGCGGTTGGAGCATCGGTTGGCGCTGGCACCCGAGCCGGGTGTTCGAGGTCGGGCTTGTCGAGCAATGGCTGGCGAGCCTCGACTGGCGTCGGGCCAAGCTGGTGATCCAGGGGGCCGATGGCTGGGTGTCGGGTAATGCCCTGGATAACGCCACGCTGCATTGGCAAACCAGCGAATGGCGCCGCGATTCACGGATCGAGCTGATTTTCAGCGAGCCGCAGGACGTGGCCGTCCTGCAACAGTCCCTGGCCGGGTGCTGCCGGTAATCCAACGCGGCCCGACGCTTCTGTAGGAGCGAAGCTTGCTCGCGATAGCCGCGAAGCGGCGGTCTATCTACCACTCCGTGTCATCGTCGACGTTCTTCGCGGGCAAGCCTCGCTCCTACAGAAAAATGGGATGTAGGTCTTACTTGCTGCGCTCTTCGCGCCATTGGCTCAGCTCGATCACCTCGGCGCTGTGTGTCGGCACGGGTGGGGGCGCGGGAGTTGCAATCGGGTAGGGCGCCAGCTCGATCTGCGCACTGTGGGCGCCGAACTGGGTGATGGTCCCCGCATGGCGGGTTTCGCCGGTGACGGTGAATTCGAAGTTGTAGATCCGGGCCAGGCGCCGGCGGCCACTGGCGTCCCTGACGAAGCCGATGCGCTTCAACGCCACGTTGCCGTCCAGCAGCTCGATATCGAGCCGCGCGCAATGCTGCTTGACCCTCTCCAGCGCCCGCTCGCGCAGGCCGTGGTTGTGCCATAGCCAGGCGGCGCCGGTCGCTAGCAGCATCAGCACGAAAATGTTTCCAAGGGTCAGCATGAGGTGCGCTCCAACGAAGTCGCACCAGCTTAACTGCGTCTTCGGTCTGTCGTACAGGTTGCGTTTAGTCGCATACTGCGCGGCTCGAATTTCAATCGTTTTACGGAATGACCCGAATGAAACGTACGCCTCATCTGCTCGCGATCCAGTCCCATGTGGTCTTCGGCCATGCCGGCAACAGCGCCGCGGTGTTTCCCATGCAGCGGGTCGGGGTGAATGTCTGGCCGCTCAATACGGTGCAGTTCTCCAACCACACGCAATACGGCCAGTGGGCCGGCGAAGTGCTGTCGCCGCATCAGATTCCGGAGCTGGTGGAAGGCATTGCCGCCATCGGCGAGCTGGGCAATTGCGATGCGGTGTTGTCCGGCTACCTGGGCAGCGCGGCGCAGGGGCGGGCGATCCTCGGTGGCGTGGCGCGGATCAAGGCGACCAACCCCAAGGCCCTGTACCTGTGCGACCCGGTGATGGGCCACCCGGAAAAGGGCTGCAACGTGCCGCAGGAGGTCAGCGACTTCCTGTTGGAAGAAGCAGCTGCCGTGGCGGACTTCCTCTGCCCCAACCAGCTGGAGCTGGACAGCTTCGCCGGACGCAAGCCGCAGTCGCTGTTCGACTGCCTGGCCATGGCCCGGGCGCTGCTGGCTCGTGGTCCGAAAGCCGTACTGGTCAAGCACCTGGACTACCCGGGCAAGCTGCCGGATGGCTTCGAAATGTTGCTGGTGACCGCCGAAGGCAGCTGGCACCTGCGTCGTCCGCTGCTGGCGTTCCCGCGCCAGCCAGTGGGCGTGGGCGACCTGACCTCGGGCCTGTTCCTGGCCCGGGTGCTGCTGGGCGACAGCCTGGTGGCGGCGTTCGAGTTCACTGCCGCGGCGGTGCATGAAGTGCTGCTGGAAACCCAGGCTTGCGCCAGTTACGAGCTGCAGCTGGTACGGGCCCAGGACCGCATCACCCATCCACGGGTGCGGTTCGAGGCGGTGCCGATCGAGCTGTAACGGGTTGCGCGGGGGCTTATCGCGAACAGGCTCGCTCCGTAGCAGCGAGCCTGTCTCGGACGATCAGGCGTCGGCCTTGATTTCCTGATAGCGCTTTTCCAGCTCTTGGCGGATCTGCCGGCGTTGCTGGGCCTGCATGAAGCGGCGCTTGTCTTCGCTGGTTTCTGGCTGCAGGGGCGGCACGGCGGCGGGTTTGCGCTGGTCGTCCACGGCCACCATGGTGAAGAAGCAACTGTTGGTGTGGCGCACCGAGCGCTCGCGGATGTTCTCGGTGACCACCTTGATACCGACCTCCATCGAGGTGTTGCCGGTGTAGTTGACCGAGGCCAGAAAGGTCACCAGTTCACCGACATGGATCGGCTCGCGGAAGATCACCTGGTCCACCGACAGGGTCACCACATAACGGCCGGCATAACGGCTGGCGCAGGCGTAGGCGACTTCATCGAGGTACTTGAGCAGGGTGCCGCCGTGGACATTGCCTGAGAAGTTGGCCATGTCAGGGGTCATCAATACCGTCATCGACAGCTGGGCGTTTCCGGGTTCCATAGCACACTCACGGGTTAAGGCAGGGTTGCGGGGCGCACCTCTGCGGGTGCTTGGTCAGCGTTTCAAACCATCGATAACGGGACGCTGCGCCCGCGGTCGCCGTCACGCGGCGATCTATCTGTTTCCATATATTGCACCGCCTTTCTGGCACAAGTCGCGATGTTAACCTTCAAAAGCCCGTCCCAAGGGCTTTTCCCGCTGGCCGGCAGGTCGCACGACGACCCGCGCCGTCCGCAAGAACACGACCCCAAGGAGCCCCACGCCATGCATGCCATCAGCTTTATTCAGGACCTGGCAGTGATCATGCTGGTCGCAGGCGTGGTGACCATTCTTTTCCACCGGCTCAAGCAGCCAGTGGTCCTCGGCTATATCGTCGCCGGCTTCATCATCGGCCCGCACACTCCGCCATTCGGCCTGATCCACGACGAAGGCACGATCAAGACCCTGGCCGAGCTGGGGGTGATCTTCCTGATGTTCTGCCTGGGCCTGGAGTTCAGCCTGCGCAAGCTGTTCAAGGTCGGCGCCACGGCCTTTATCGCGGCGTTCATGGAAATCGTGCTGATGATCTGGATCGGCTACGAGATCGGTCGCTGGTTCGACTGGAACACCATGGACTCGCTGTTCCTTGGCGCGATCCTGGCGATTTCCTCGACCACCATCATCGTCAAGGCGCTCAACGACCTGAAGATGAAGAACCAGCGCTTCGCTCAGCTGATTTTCGGCGTGCTGATCGTCGAAGACATCCTCGGCATTGGGATCATCGCCTTGCTTTCAAGCATCGCGGTCAGCGGCACTGTCAGCTCCGGGGAAGTGTTCTCCACCGTCGGCAAGCTCTCGCTGTTCATGATCGTCGCCCTGGTCATCGGCATCCTGCTGGTGCCACGGCTGCTGGCCTACGTGGCCAAGTTCGAAAGCAACGAGATGCTGCTGATCACCGTGCTGGGGCTGTGTTTCGGTTTCTGCCTGCTGGTGGTCAAGCTGGAGTACAGCATGGTGCTCGGCGCCTTCCTGATCGGCGCGATCATGGCCGAGTCGCGGCAATTGCTGAAGATCGAGCGCCTGATCGAACCGGTTCGCGACATGTTCAGCGCCATCTTCTTCGTCGCCATCGGCCTGATGATCGACCCGCAGATCCTCCTGCAATACGCCTGGCCGATCGCGGTGATCACCGTCGCGGTGGTGCTGGGCAAGATGCTGTCCTGCGGCCTGGGCGCCTTTATCGCCGGCAACGATGGCCGCACCTCGCTGCGGGTCGGCATGGGCCTGTCGCAGATCGGCGAGTTCTCCTTCATCATCGCGGCGCTGGGCATGACCCTGCAGGTCACCAGCGACTTTCTCTACCCGGTGGCGGTCGCCGTGTCGGCCATTACCACCTTGCTCACGCCTTACCTGATCCGCGCCGCCGACCCGCTGTCGCTGAAGCTCGCCGCCGTGCTGCCAACCCGCCTGAGCCGGGTGCTGGGCATGTACGGCGAATGGCTGCGCAGCATCCAGCCCCATGGCGAGGGGGCACTGCTGGCGTCGATGATCCGGCGGATCCTGTTGCAGGTCGGGGTCAACCTGGCGCTGGTGGTGGCGATCTTCTTTTCCGGCGGTTATTTCGCCGCGCGCATCGGCGAATACCTGCAGGACTGGATCAGCGACCCGAGCTGGCAGAAGGCGTTGATCTGGGGCGGGGCGCTGCTGCTGTCGCTGCCGTTCCTGATCGCCGCCTATCGCAAGCTCAAGGCCCTGTCGATGCTGCTGGCGGAGATGGGCGTGAAGCCGGAAATGGCCGGGCGTCACACCCAGCGTGTACGCCGGGTGATCGCCGAGGTGATTCCGGTGCTGTCGTTGCTGGTGATCTTCCTGCTATTGGCGGCGCTGTCTTCGAGCATCCTGCCGACCACCGAGCTGCTGGTGCTGATCGCGGTGGTGACGGCAGCGGTGGCCGCGTTGCTGTGGCGCTGGTTCATCCGCGTGCACACCCGCATGCAGGTGGCCCTGCTGGATACCCTGGATAATCACAAGCAAGACAACGGGCACTAATCGTTGGACGGTACACAACTCAGCGGCTGGTCGCGCCAGTGTTGCCAGGCGTCGACCCAGCCCTGGTCGTGGGTGACCCCGGGCAGGCTGACGGATTGCACGCAGAAGGCTTTCGCCCCCAGCGCCTGTCGATAGGCGGGGTAGAGGCTGGCAGGCACGCTGCGGTCGGCCTGGCCGAGCAGATGCCGTTGCGCTACCAGGGCCAGCTTGGGTGCCTGGTCCAGCGGCTCGAGGGAGCCATGCAACGGGCTCAGCCCCAGCGCATTGACCCATAACCGAGGGCTCAGATTGCCGGCCAGGGTTTGCACCTGGGCGATGTCGTCTCGCCGCGCGGCCAGCAACAGGGCCAGGGCCGCACCACCGGAATAGCCGATCAACTCGAAATCCTGATTGCCATAACGCTGCTTGAGGTGGTCGAGGGCCTGGTCGAGGCTGCGCAGTACCGCTGCGGAAAAGCGCTGGTCGGTCCAGATGGCCGCTGTACAGTCGGCCGCGCTGACGAACTGGCAGGGGCGGGCCAGATAGACGCTGGGGCGGGGATCGCTCAATGCCAGTTGCGCCATCAGCAGGTGCTGCGGGCTGGGGTCGAGGCTGGGTTGGCGGGCTGTCGCCCAGGCATGGCCGTCGCCTTCAAGATAGACGCGCAGACGGGGTTGTTTTGATAACCGCTGGGGCAGGCTGCTGGCAAGCGGGAAGGGTGAAGTGGGCAGGACTTCGACCTGATGGCTGTACTGCACACTCAGGGTTTGCAACTGAGCCATGGGCGACTGACAACCCGCCAGCAGGCTGCTGGCGAGTAGCGTCAATGCGGCGATCAACCCGCTGGGGTGACCGCTTGTGAACGTCACGCAACGGGCGGCAGTCGGTCCATGCGCCTGCGCCCGCGGGGCGAAACCGCACAAGGCCGCTCAGCTTTCCAGCCAGACGTCCCGCGCCCAGTGCCACACCGACTCCCAGGACTCTTCGGTGATCAGCTCTTCTTCGCCGGACCACAACACCACGGTGCCGTCTTCCTCGACGCAGTAGTAGTCGTCACCGTCCTGGCAGATCGGGATCAGCTCGCGCGGTACGCCCATGTCCCAGGCGGTGGCGGCCACTTCCGGCAGGTAGGTGTGGGATTGCGGGTCGGTCACGGTGACCGGCTCCAGGCTGCCGTAGACGACATCGCTCACGGTCAACAGGAACTCTTTGAAGACGAACGGGATATTGATGAACAGCTGTTCTTCGATTTCCACCAGCAGGTCTTCATCCGGCAGTTCCAGGGGAACGGGTACCGGTTCGTTTGCTTCACGGAGTTGCTCGATGACTTCTTCCACGGCCTGGGTCCTCTTAGCTCTATGGCGCGGTTTAAATAGACGGCGGTTTATACAGTAGCTCGCTATAAGTGCAATCGTGAAATGCAAAACCCCGACCTGAGCCGGGGTTTTGCGATTAGCGATATGACACTGGAGAGAATCAGCCGTTCTGGCGGATACCTGCAACCAGCCAAGGCTGGTTTTCGCCCTGGGCGCGCTCCATGTTCCAGCTTTCGCTGAACACTTCACCCTGGTCGAAACGCGAGGACTTCGACACGCCGCTGAAGGTCAGGGTAGCGATGGTCTTGTCGGCGCGGTCGTCGACGCCTTCCAGCTGCACATTGAGGTTGTCGATGTAGGTCGACTGGAAGCCGTCGCCCAGATCGGCACGTTCCTGTTTCAGGAATTGCAGCATCTGCGGGGTCACGAACTCGGCGATCTTGTCCATTTCGTTGGCGTCCCAATGTTGCTGCAGGGACTGGAAGTGGTTGCGCGCGGCTTCGACGAAACGCTGTTCGTCGAACCAGGCCGGCGCGTTGATCACCGGACGGGCCGCGGCGGCAGGTGCGGCCGAACCACCGAAGATCGAACCGGAGGCCGGTTTTGGCTCGAAGGCTTCACGCTGCATCGGCGCGTGGCCGGCTGGAGCGTACTGCTCCTGCTGCTTGCGACGACGGGCGGCGATAAAGCGGAAGACCAGGAAGGCGATGACCGCCATGATCAGGATGTCGAAGATCTGCATGCCCTGGAAGCCGCCGCCCATGAACATGGAGGCCAGCAGACCGCCTGCGGCGATACCGGCCAATGGGCCGAGCCAGCGCGAAGCACCGCCGGCTTTGGCGGCAGCGCCCGCGGCACCAGCAGCCCCTGCGGTTGCGGCAGCAGGGCCCATACCGGAAGAGGACGGAGCCATTTGGCTGGTCTGGTGGGTCGGCGCAGCGCCGGCGCTTTTGCCGCCACCAAAGCGCTTGGCATTGGCGTCGAGGCTCATCGTCAGGCCGATGCACAACGCCATGGCGATGCTAAGAAAACGTTTCATAAAGGGAATTCCCATTTGTGGATGGCACGCGCGCCATGTTGCACAGGTGAAGTGTCACTGGCTAGCGGCAGAGTGTTTCGGGCTTTTGCCTGACAGCCGCGGTTCAGCTTCGGTCGAGGCAGCGAGCCCTGTACGGGTTCGTTCGTTGGGCGGATGCAAGGTCAGGGTCTCAACGCTTCAGCGCCAGCAACACCACGCCAGCGCAGATCAGGCCGATTCCGCCCCATTGCCGCAGGTCGAGCTTCTCGCCCAGGAGCAGCACGCCCAGTACCGCGACGAATACCACGCTGAGCTTGTCCACTGGCGCCACCAGCGAGGCTGGCCCGACTTTCAGCGCGCGGAAGTAGCAGATCCACGACGCTCCGGTGGCCAGCCCGGACAGCACCAGGAACAGATAGCTTTTGGCCGAGATCGAGCCCAGGGACTGATATTGGCCCGTGGCGTACAAAATCAAGACCAGGCTGCACAGCACCACCACCGTACGCAGCAGGGTGGCGAAGTCGGAGTTGAGGTTTTCGATGCCGATCTTGGCGAAGATCGCGGTCAGGGCGGCGAACGCCGCCGAAAGCAGGGCCCAGAATGTCCAGGAGGAAAAGAAGCCCGAGCCCATGTGCGTTGCTCCTTATGCCTGAGTCAGTCATTGCAGAAGCGCCCGGCCGGCGCTCCTGCCTACAGGCTTCAGATGACTTCGAGCTTGGCGTAGCCGAGCATCAGCCACTTGCTGCCTTCGCTGAAGTTCACCTGGACCCGGGCCTGGGCGCCGGCGCCTTCGAAGTTGAGGATCACGCCGTCGCCGAATACCGAGTGGCGTACGGCCTGGCCGAGGCTGAGGCCGGTGTCCGGGATCTCGCTGCCGCCGAACAGGCTGCTGGTGCTCTGCGACTGGCCACCGCCGAACGGACGGCTGACGCTGTTGGACAGGCGCACTTCCTGGATCAGCCCCTTCGGTACTTCCCGTACGAAACGCGACACCTTGTTGTAGGTCTCGCTGCCGTACAGGCGTCGGGTTTCCGCGTAGGTCATCACCAGGTTCTGCATCGCCCGGGTGATGCCGACGTAGGCCAGGCGCCGTTCCTCTTCAAGGCGGCCGGGTTCTTCCAGGCTCATCTTGTGCGGGAACAGGCCTTCTTCCATGCCCACCAGGAACACGTAAGGGAATTCCAGGCCCTTGGCGCTGTGCAGGGTCATCAGTTGGATGCTGTCTTCGTGCTCGTCGGCCTGGGTGTCGCCGGCTTCCAGCGAAGCGTGGCCGAGGAAGGCCGCCAGCGGCGTCAGTTCCTGGTCTTCTTCTGTGTGCTCGAAGTTGCGCGCGGCGCTGACCAGCTCCTCAAGGTTTTCTACCCGGGCCTGGCCTTTCTCGCCTTTTTCCGCTTCGTGGTAGGCGATCAAGCCGGACTGCTCGATAACGGTCTGGGTCATCAGGTGCAACGGCATCTCGGCGGTTTTCGCCGCAAGGTGCTCGATCAGTTCCATGAAGGCGCCCAGGGCGCTGGCGGCACGCCCGGTCACGCCTTTATTGGCCACCAGCTGGCGCATCGCTTCCCACATCGACACATGGCTGTGACGCGCGTGTTCGCGAATCGCTTCGACGGTCTTTTCGCCAATGCCGCGGGTCGGCACGTTGATCACCCGCTCCAGGGCCGCGTCGTTGCCGCGACCTTCGAGCAGGCGCAGGTAGGCCATGGCATTCTTGATTTCGGCGCGCTCGAAGAAGCGCTGGCCGCCGTAGATGCGGTACGGAATGCGCTCGCGTAGCAAGGCCTCTTCCAGCACCCGCGACTGGGCGTTGGAGCGATACAGGATGGCGATGTCGCTGCGGGCCAGGCCGGTCTTCAGGGCGCTTTCGATGGTTTCCACCACGTAGCGCGCTTCATCGTGTTCGTTGAAGGCGGCGTACAGGTTGATCGCTTCGCCTTCGCCGCCGTCGGTCCACAGCTCCTTGCCCAGGCGCCCGGTGTTATTGGCGATCAGGGCGTTGGCGGCCTTGAGGATGCCGGCGGTGGAGCGGTAGTTCTGCTCCAGGCGGATCACTTCGGTGTCCGGGAAGTCTTCGGAGTACTGGTGGATGTTCTCGATCTTCGCGCCGCGCCAGCCGTAGATCGACTGGTCGTCGTCGCCCACCACCATCAGGCTGTCGCCGCCCTTGGCCAGCAGGCGCAACCAGGCGTACTGCACGGCGTTGGTGTCCTGGAACTCGTCCACCAGCACGTGGCGGAAACGCTTCTGGTAGTGCGCCAGCAGGCCCGGGTGGTCGCGCCACAGGTCCAGGGCGCGCAGCAGCAGCTCGGAGAAATCGATGACCCCGGCGCGCTGGCAGGCGGCCTCGTAGGCTTCGTAGATGCCGCGCATGGTGGCCAGGAACAGGTCGCCGCTGGCTTGAATGTGTTGCGGGCGCAGGCCTTCGTCCTTCTGCCCGTTGATGAACCACTGGGCCTGCCGGGCCGGCCAGCGCTGCTCGTCCAGGCCGAGGTCGCGGATCACCCGCTTGACCAGGCGTTGCTGGTCGTCGCTGTCGAGGATCTGGAAGGTCTGGCTCAGGCCGGCCTCCTGCCAGTGCGCCCGCAGCAGTCGGTGCGCCAGGCCGTGGAAGGTGCCGACCCACATGCCGGCCGGGTTGATACCCATCAACTGCTCGATGCGCTGGCGCATCTCGGCAGCGGCCTTGTTGGTGAAGGTCACCGACAGGATGGAGTGGGGCGAGGCGTTCTCGACCTGGATCAACCAGGCGATACGGTGCACCAGCACTCGGGTTTTACCGGAGCCAGCACCGGCCAGGACCAACTGACGACCCAAGGAGGCGGCTACGGCCTGGCGTTGGGCATCGTTGAGGGAGTTCAGCAGAAGGGAGAGATCATCGCGCATCGGGGCATTCTAGGGGGCTGGCGCACACCGGGCAAACCAAGCTTTGGTTTAGCCGATAAAAGAACGCCGGGGACGACCGGTCGGTCACGGGCTGTAGCCGTTGGCCGGGCTTGGCTGGAGGAATTTCACCGGGATCGGCGCTTGGGCGAATTTGCCGATTTTATGGTTCCAGGCTGTTTGGTCCGGGCGGTTGCTTGTGTATGCTCCGGCGACGTTTCGGGCTCAATCATTATAAGAACACTGCCTATGACACTCAGCACTGGCCCGTCCGGACCCTTCGTGGAGCCTCGGGTTGTTCGCAAGCAATACGCCATGGAGATGGCGGTAGAGCGCACGCGCCTGCTTTATCAGGGCTCCCTGTTGCCCACCCTGTTCATGCTGCTCAACGGCCTGGTCTGCGCTTGGCTGCTGTGGAGCCCCGAGCGTTATTGGCTGGTCAGCGTGTGGATGGTCTGGTTGCTGGCCCTGGTCGCCCTGCGGGTGATCCAGGTGGCGGCCTTCGACTCGGCGATTCCCAGCCGCCAGGCGCAACCGGTCTGGCGCCGCATGTTCCTGCTCGGCTCCGCCGTCAGCGGCCTGACCCTGGCCTGCGCCGGTATCGCCCTGATGCCCACCGACAATTTCCTGCAACAGGCCTGGGTCTTCGGCCTGATCGGCGCGGCGATCCTCTCGGCCAGCGTGGCCTATGCGGTCAGCCTGCCGGCCTTCCTGTCCTTTACCTTGCCCTGCCTGTTGCCGGCGATCGGCTACCTGTTCTGGGGCGGCGACGAGCAGCAGCGTGGCTGGGGCTGGCTGGGCTTGATCCTGCTGGTGTCGCTGAGTGTGGTGGCCTGGCAGGTCAACCGCCTGATCCAGATGGGCTTGCTGCGGCGTTTCCAGAACCAGGCCCTGATCGAGCATCTGCAACAGGCCCAGAGCCGCAGCGAGCAGCTCAACAGTGAGCTGCTGCGGGAAGTCGAGCAGCGCCGCCGTGCCGAAGAAGAGTTGCGCGAAGCCCAGGTCGGCCTGGAAAGCCGGGTGGCCCAGCGCAGCCTCGAACTGGACGCGGCCAACCAGGCCCTGAGCAAGAGCGAAGCGCGCCTGGCCCTGGCTCTGAAGGCCAGCCAGCTGGGGCTGTGGGACTGGAACCTGCAGACCGACGAGGTCCATCACAGCCATATCAAGGAGCTGTTCGGCCTGGAACCGGAGTTCGTGCGGGCGATGCTCAGCCACCTCAAGCCGCTGCTGCACCCCGAAGACCTGCCGCTGCTCAAGCGCGCGCTGGTGGAGCACCTGAAGGGGCGTACCGAGGATTACCTGGTGGAATACCGCGTGCGTCACGGCGATGGCCACTGGGTGTGGATCGAGGACCGTGGGCGCGCCGTGGAGCGCGGCCCCGGTGGTCGGGTGCTGCGCATGGTCGGCACCCGGCGCGATATCAGCGCCAGTAAGCAGCAGGAAGAGCAGCGACGCCTGGCGGCGATGGTGTTCGAGGCGGCCAGCGAGGGCATCGTGATTCTCGACCCGGATTACGTGCTGCTGGCGGTCAATCAGGCATTCAGCCGGGTCACCGGCTACCAGATCGAGGACATGCTCGGGCGCAATGTGGTCGACCTGCCGTGCAGCCGCGATGCGCGGCGGCACTACCCGGTGATTCATCAGGCCCTCGAACAGCACGGCAGTTGGCAAGGCGAACTGGTGGAGGCGCGCAAGAACGGTGAGCTGTACCCGCAGTGGCTGCAATTGAATGTGGTGCGCGATACGCGGGGAAATATCAGCCATATTGTGGGCTTCTTCGCCGATCTGTCGGCGCGGCGCGAATCCGAAGAGCGCATGCGCTACCTGACCCATCACGACGAACTCACCGGCCTGGCCAACCGTTCGCTGTTCCGCGAACGCTTGCGCGAAGCCCATCAACGGATGCGTCAGGGCGGCCGCAGCCTGGCCCTGGTGCATATCAATCTGGACCGTTTCAAGCTGCTCAACGACAGCCTGGGCCACGACGTCGCCGACCAGCTGTTGCAGAAAATGGCGCGGCGGCTGGTCAATGCATTGCCGGAAGCCGACACCATTGCCCGTTTGTCCGGCGATGAGTTCGCGGTGCTGTTCGATGCCTATGGCAGCCTGTCGAGCCTGACTCGGGTGGCCACGCGCTTGTCGGCGAAGCTGCGCTTGCCGATCACCGTGGAAGGCCATGAGCTGGTGGTCAGCGCCTCCATGGGCATCAGCATGCTGCCCGACAGCGCGCGGGAAATTCCGGCGTTGATCAGCCAGGCGAACATCGCCATGCAACACGCCAAGCACCTGGGCGGTAACAATTTCCAGTTCTACACCGCCAGCCTGCAAGCCAGCACCCTGGAGCGCCTGCAGCTGGAGAACCAGCTGCGCAAGGCGGTCGAGGAGCGCCAGCTGAAGGTGTTCTACCAGCCGAAACTGTGCCTCGCCACTGGGCGGCTGAATGCCGCCGAAGCCCTGGTGCGCTGGGACCATCCCGGCCTGGGGCGGGTACCGCCGGGGGACTTCATCGGCCTGGCGGAGGAGATCGGGCTGATCGGCCCGATCGGCGAATTCGTATTGCGCCAGGCCTGCTGGCAAGCCTGCGAGTGGCAGCGCCAGGGGCTGCCGGCGATTCGGGTGTCGGTGAACCTGTCGGTGCATCAGCTGCGCCAGGGCAAGTTGGTCAGCCAGGTGCGCAGCGTGCTGGAAGAAACCGGGCTGGCGCCGCACTTCCTTGAGCTGGAGCTGACCGAAAGCCATCTGCTCGACAGCGTCGAACACATCGTTTCCACCTTCCAGCAACTGCGTGACCTGGGAGTGAAGCTGGCCATCGACGACTTTGGCACCGGTTACTCCTCGCTGAGTTACCTCAAGCGGATTCCGGTGGACTACGTGAAGATCGACCAGGCGTTCATCCGTGGCCTGAGCGAAGGCGGCGCCGATGCGGCGATCACTCGGGCGATCATCGCCATGGCCCACGGGCTGTCGCTGAAAGTGGTGGCCGAAGGGGTGGAGCATCCGGGGCAACTGGCGTTTCTCAAGGAGCAGAAATGCGATGAGGTGCAGGGCTACCTGATCAGCCGGCCGGTGGACGCCGAGGGCCTTGCGGCGCTATTGAGGGCCGAGACCCGGTAGCCGCTGGCATAGGCCGCGCCAGCAGCTACAAAGAGCACGCGAGGCTGAAACAGTGGGGTGCAAAGGTGATTCAGTTACGCATTGAGCAGGCAAAAAGCGAATTCATGTAGTATAACTACAAAATTGCTACATCCTTGGGCGTCTGCCCCATAACAATGAGTCCAGCCCTTTGAATCTGTTGCAGCACATTGCCCAATCACGCCATCTCTTGCGCAAGTCGGAGCTCAAGGTCGCCGATCATGTGCTGCTCGACCCTGCGGCTGTGATGCACAGCTCCATGGCCGATCTGGCCCACAGCGTGGGTATCAGCGAGCCGACCATCGTGCGCTTCTGCCGGGCCATCGGTTGCTCGGGGTTCCAGGACCTGAAGCTCAAGCTGGCCCAGAGCCTGGCTGCCGGGGCGAGCTTCGGCCAGTTCGCGATTCACGAAGACGATTCGGTCGCCGACTACAGCCTGAAGATCTTCGACACCACTTTGCATACCCTGATGGAGGTTCGCGAGAAGCTCGATCCGGTGGAGTTGCAAAGGGCTGTGACCCTCATGTCCCAGGCCCAGCGCGTGGAGTTCTACGGCTTCGGCGCTTCCGGCGCGGTGGCGGCGGATGCCCAGCACAAGTTCTTCCGCCTGCTGCTGACCGCGGCGGCCTATTCCGACCCGCATATGCAGGCGATGTCGGCGGTGACCCTCAAGCCTACCGACGTGGCGATCTGCATTTCCCAGTCCGGGCGTTCCAAGGACCTGCTGATCACCGCCAACCTGGTGCGTGAAAGCGGCGCCTCGCTGATCACCCTGTGCCCGAGCCAGACACCGCTGGCCGAGCTGTCGACCGTCAACCTGGCGATCGACGTGCACGAAGACACCGAGATCTACACCCCGCTGACCTCGCGCATCGCCCACCTGGTGGTGATCGACGTCCTGGCGATGGGCGTGGCCATGGCCCGGGGCCCGAGCCTGGTCAACCATCTCAAGAGCGTCAAGCGCAGCCTTCGCAGCCTGCGCCTGTCGCCCAAGTCGGTGAAGGCGCTCGACGACTGATCGCGGCGTCTTCATTGCCGGCAATTTTCATCATCCTGTAACCGACCCGCAGCCAAATCATCATTGGCAGGCTTCATCTTGTACTCCCGTACTCGCATTGGGAGACTTGAAATGGCCCGGCCTTACGAAGAGAGCAACAGCGCAGTCAAAACCCGTCGTCAACAGGAAGACCAGCGCCGCATGGAATTTCGCCGCGCGATCGAACATCGCTGTGAGCTGCGCCGTCTGCAGCAGGAAATCAACGACTACCCCGAGCTGGACGCCGTCAATTACTGGCAGGCAGCCCCGGCAGCTTCCCGTCAAAACGTTCAACAAGCCCGCTGATCTGCACCCGTTCGCTGCGGATAAACCCCAGGAACGCATGCGCTACCGGTGACAGGCGTTTAGCCTTGGCCTGCACCAGGCACCAGCTGCGATACAACGGCAGCTCTTCCACCGGCAACTCGACGAGTCCTCCGGTTGCCAACTCAAGGTTCAGGGCGTGGCGCGTCAACAGCGCCACGCCCAGACCCGCCAGCACACACTCCCGCTGCGCTTCGGCCGACGACACTTCCAGGGTCTGGGTGAAGTGCACGCGCTTTTCCTTGAAATACTCCTCGCAGGCCAGGCGCGTGCCCGAGCCCTGTTCGCGCACCAGCAGGTTGTAGGGTTCCAGGTCCTGCAGGCGCAGCGGCCCCAGGTGGCACAGCGGATGGTCGGGCGGCGCCACGGCGACGATCGGGTTGTTGAGGAATGGCAGGAACTCCAGGCCCATGTCCTGCGGGACCATGGACATGATCACCAGGTCGTCGCGGTTGTCCGAGAGGCGGCGGATCACCTGGCCCCGGTTGACCACCGTCAGTTGCAGATTGACCTCCGGATGCTGGCGCTTGAAGGCGGCGAACAGGTGCGGCACGAAGTACTTGGCGCTGGACTCCACCGCTAGCTTCAACTGGCCCTGCAAGGAGCCCTGCATGTCCGACAGCTGCATGTCGAGGTTCTCCAGGCGCCCGAAGATGTCGCGGCTGGCCCGTTGCAGCGCTTCGGCGGCCTCGGTCATGTAGAGCTTCTTGCCCACGTAGTCGAACAGCGGCTGGCCGATCAGCTCCTCCAACTGGCGAATCTGCAGGCTGACGGCGGGCTGGGTCAGGGACATTTCGTCTGCAGCCCGGCTGTAGGAGCGCAGATCGCAGACCTCATTGAAAATCTGCAGTTGGCGTAATGTCATACGCATCAAGGACTTACGCATTATCTAAGGTCTCGCGCCGAGGGCTGTCGAATCAACTATAAGTCTTTGCTTATGAGCGACCCAATAATTATTGATTTTTGTTAATTCATCGACAGGAATAGTGTGGGCCTGCGACTGGCTTGAAACATTTGGTCACGCGCCGACCCGGTCGAGGGTCTGTACGAAAAGTAGGCGAGCGAAGGTCAGGCAAGGCAAAAACAGGCGAGGAAGCGGAGTTTAGGAGCCTAAATGAGCATTCCGAGCCTGTTTTTAACGCAGCATGGCTTGCGTAACGCCGAAGGCGCCCAGCATGCAGCCACTTTTCGTACAGACCCAGCGGGTTGTCTGTTCCAACGGCTCAAGGGTACCTCCAAGTGATAAAAAAGATCCTGATCGCCAACCGTGGTGAGATTGCCGTACGAATCGTGCGTGCCTGTGCCGAGATGGGCATTCGCTCGGTCGCGATCTTCTCCGACGCCGATCGCCATGCCCTGCATGTGAAGCGCGCGGATGAAGCCCACAGCATCGGTGCCGAACCCCTGGCCGGCTACCTGAACCCGCGCAAGCTGGTGAACCTGGCAGTGGAAACCGGCTGCGACGCACTGCACCCCGGCTACGGCTTCCTTTCGGAAAACGCCGAACTGGCGGACATCTGCGCCGAACGTGGAATCAAATTCATAGGTCCATCGGCTGAAGTGATTCGCCGCATGGGCGACAAGACCGAAGCCCGCCGCAGCATGATCAAGGCTGGCGTGCCGGTCACCCCGGGCACCGAAGGCAACGTCGCCGATATCCACGAAGCCCTGCGCGAAGGCGACCGCATCGGTTACCCGGTGATGCTCAAGGCCACGTCCGGCGGTGGCGGCCGTGGCATTCGTCGCTGCAACAGCCGGGAAGAGCTGGAACAGGCGTTCCCGCGGGTGATTTCCGAGGCGACCAAGGCCTTCGGCTCCGCCGAAGTGTTCCTGGAAAAGTGCATCGTCAATCCCAAGCACATCGAGGCGCAGATCCTCGGCGACAGCTTTGGCAACGTGGTGCACCTGTTCGAGCGCGACTGCTCGATCCAGCGCCGCAACCAGAAGCTGATCGAGATCGCCCCGAGCCCGCAACTGACCCCGGAACAGCGCGCCTACATCGGCGACCTGTCGGTGCGCGCGGCCAAGGCTGTGGGCTACGAGAACGCCGGTACCGTGGAGTTCCTGCTCGCCGACGGCGAGGTGTACTTCATGGAGATGAACACCCGGGTGCAGGTGGAACACACCATCACCGAGGAAATCACCGGCATCGATATCGTTCGCGAGCAGATCCGCATCGCTTCCGGCCTGCCGCTTTCGGTGAAGCAGGAAGACATCCATCACCGTGGTTTCGCCCTGCAGTTCCGGATCAACGCCGAAGACCCGAAAAACAACTTCCTGCCGAGCTTCGGCAAGATCACCCGTTACTACGCGCCCGGCGGCCCTGGCGTGCGTACCGATACGGCGATCTACACCGGCTACACCATTCCGCCGTTCTACGACTCCATGTGCCTGAAGCTGGTGGTCTGGGCCCTGACCTGGGAAGAGGCGATGGACCGTGGCTTGCGCGCCCTGGACGACATGCGTCTGCAAGGGGTCAAGACCACCGCCGCCTATTACCAGGAAATCCTGCGTAACCCGGAATTCCGTAGCGGCCAGTTCAACACCAGCTTCGTCGAAAGCCACCCTGAACTGACCAACTACTCGATCAAGCGCAAACCCGAAGAGCTGGCCCTGGCCATCGCCGCCGCCATCGCCGCCCACGCAGGCCTGTGAGGAAAAGAACAATGAGCAAGAAGATTTTTGTTACCGACACCATCCTGCGCGACGCCCACCAATCGCTGCTGGCGACCCGCATGCGCACCGAAGACATGCTGCCGATCTGCGACAAGCTCGACAAAGTCGGCTACTGGTCGTTGGAAGTCTGGGGCGGCGCGACCTTCGACGCCTGCGTGCGCTTCCTCAAGGAAGACCCGTGGGAGCGCCTGCGCAAACTGCGCGCCGCGCTGCCCAACACCCGCCTGCAAATGCTCCTGCGCGGGCAGAACCTGCTGGGCTACCGCCATTACAGCGACGACGTGGTCAAGGCCTTCGTCGCCAAGGCAGCGGTCAACGGCATCGACGTGTTCCGCATCTTCGACGCCATGAACGACGTGCGTAACCTGCGGGTGGCCATCGAAGCGGTGAAAGCCGCCGGCAAGCACGCCCAGGGCACCATCGCCTACACCACCAGCCCGGTGCACACCATCGAGGCGTTCGTGGCCCAGGCCAAGCAGATGGAATCCATGGGTTGCGACTCGGTGGCGATCAAGGACATGGCCGGCCTGCTGACCCCTTACGCCACTGGCCAGCTGGTCAAGGCGCTGAAGGCCGAGCAGTCGCTGCCGGTGTTCGTCCACTCGCATGACACGGCCGGCCTGGCTGCGATGTGCCAGCTCAAGGCCATCGAAAACGGCGCCGACCACATCGACACCGCGATCTCCAGCTTCGCCTGGGGCACCAGCCACCCGGGCACCGAGTCGATGGTTGCCGCCCTCAAAGGCAGCGAATTCGACACCGGCCTGGACCTGGAACTGTTGCAGGAAATCGGCCTGTACTTCTACGCCGTGCGCAAGAAGTACCACCAGTTCGAAAGCGAATTCACCGCGGTCGATACCCGGGTGCAGGTCAACCAGGTGCCGGGCGGGATGATTTCCAACCTGGCCAACCAGCTCAAGGAGCAGGGCGCCCTGAACCGCATGAACGAAGTGCTGGCGGAGATCCCGCGGGTGCGTCACGACCTCGGCTACCCGCCGCTGGTGACCCCGACTTCGCAGATCGTCGGCACCCAGGCGTTCTTCAACGTGCTGGCCGGCGAGCGCTACAAGACCATCACCAACGAGGTGAAGCTGTACCTGCAAGGCGGCTATGGCAAGGCGCCGGGTGAGGTGGACGAGAAGCTGCGGCGCCAGGCCATCGGCAGCGAAGAAGTGATCGACGTGCGCCCGGCCGACCTGCTGAAGCCGGAAATGACCAAACTGCGCACTGATATCGGCGCCCTGGCCAAGTCCGAAGAAGACGTGCTGACCTACGCCATGTTCCCGGATATCGGGCGCAAGTTCCTCGAAGAGCGCGAAGCCGGCACCCTGACTCCGGAAGTGCTGCTGCCGATTCCGGAAGCGGGCGGCGTGACCTCAGCCGGCGGCGAAGGCGTACCGACCGAGTTCGTCATCGACGTGCACGGCGAAACCTACCGCGTCGACATCACTGGTGTCGGCGTGAAGGCCGAAGGCAAGCGCCACTTCTACCTGTCCATCGACGGCATGCCGGAAGAAGTGGTGTTCGAGCCGCTCAACGAGTTCGTCGGCAGCGGCAGCAGCAAGCGCAAGCAGGCCAGCGCGCCGGGCCACGTCAGCACCACCATGCCGGGCAATATCGTCGACGTGCTGGTCAAGGAAGGCGACAGCGTCAAGGCCGGCCAGGCCGTACTGATCACCGAAGCCATGAAGATGGAAACCGAAGTCCAGGCGGCCATCGCCGGCAAGGTCACCGCCATCCACGTGGCCAAGGGCGACCGGGTCAACCCGGGCGAAATCCTGATCGAGATCGAAGGCTGAGTTCAGGCCTTCATCTGCAACGTTTTACCTCGGGGGGGCTACGGCCTCCCTTTTTTTTGCCTGTCGCCAGGCGCTGGCGGAACAGCCCGGCGTGCCGCTGCAAGCTGCCTGAAGGGGTATTTTCAGTTTTGAATTTGAGTGCATTTTGATGCACTTATTTCGTTCTGAAATGAATGTATCTGCATTACAATGCACTTTGATGCCGTAATGTTCATTGAAAGTGTATTAAATTGCAGGTGATACAGTGCTTCGGCTGACTTTGCAGCTCTACTGCGCAGGGGCATGGAGCGACGCCATGACCCTGACCTTCGACAGGCCTGAAGAGGGCTTCGCCAGCCCCTGCAGTTTTGGTTATGTGCAGCAGTACCTGGTGGATAACCTGGAGGCGGTTGGCCGTCCGCTGGCCAGGTCGGTCAGTGCGCAGATTCCCTTGGGTTGGGAGCCTTGGCGCGAAGATCGGGCCCCGGCCTTTCTCTATGACCTTGCCCCGACAGCGGCGACCGGACGCTTCTTGCTGCACCAGATCGGCCATGAGCGGCCGGACGGCATGGGCGTCGAATTGTTCCTGTTGGCCCGGTCCACGGCGGCGCCCATCGGTAACCTGCGGATCAAGGAGTCGCTGACGGGGCTGCGCAGGCGTCCGGCGCTGGGATTCTCACGAGACCAGGTGATCGCTCTCGATAACCGCTTTCTCGAATACGCCCACGAACAGGGCGCGGCTTTTGGCGGCACTGCGAGCATCGGTGACCAGGCCCCCAAACTGTTGCTGACCCAGAACCCTGAGGGCCTGCTGTACCCCGACGCGTTGCTTGACGATGCCTCGGCGGCGCGCCACTGGTGGGTGAAGTTCCCCCGTAACCCGGCCACGCAGAATGCCGGCGACATCCTCAGGAGCGAGTTCCACTACTACCGGGCGCTGCAGCAACTGGGCATCGACACGCTGCCGGCCGAGGGCCTGGCCCTGGAAGAGGGCCCCAGGCCCAGCCTGTGGATGCAGCGCTTTGACCGCCGGGTGACGCAGGCGGGTGTCGAGCGCCTGGCGGTGGAGTCGATCTACTCCCTGGCGGGGCTGGTGGGCTATGGCCAGGGAATGCGGCACACCGAAGTGTTGGGGATTCTCGCCGAACTGTGGCGGTCCACGGGCCAGGAGTCGGCGATCCCCGAGCTGGTGGCGGATTACCTGCGCCGTGATCTGCTCAACAAGATCCTCGGCAATTCCTCCAACCATGGCCACAACATCTCGATCATCCGCACCGAAGCTGCGGTGCAACTGGCGCCGATCTACGATCTGGCCCCCATGGTCATGGACGACGAAGGCATTACCCGGACCATTAAATGGCCCGGGCGCATGGAAGTGGCGGGTGACGTGGACTGGCGCCTGGTGTGCGCGAGCCTGAAACCGCTGCTCGACCCTGAAGCTGCCCTGGCGCGCCTGCGGGAGGATGCCGAACGCCTGCGGGCCCTGCCGGATCTGTTGAGCGCCAATGGCTTGCCCGACGCCACCCTGAATCACCCGCGCATTCACTTGCGCCACTTGGACCGACGCCTGCAGGAGTGGGGACTGCGATGACTACAGCCCTGGAAGAGCGCGGCGCGCTGATCGACAACATCCAGCAGGAACTGGCTGCCGGCCGCTTGCCGCTTGGTGATGCAGTCAGGCGCCTGCGTACCGAAGTTACGGCGCTGCATCAGAGCCAGTTCGCCAGGATGTGCCGGATTTCCCTGCGCACCCTGATCCACATCGAGCATGGTGATGGCAATCCGACCCTCAAGTCGCTGAACGCGGTGTTCAAGCCCTTCGGTTTGCAGATGGGGGTGGTGAGCGTGCAGAAAGCCAGTCGCGCCCGCTCGCTGCTCAATGATCTCGAGCGCCTGGAAAAGGGTCCGGGTATGCCCGGGCCCTCGGCACTCAACTGAGCCTCAGCCGCGCTTGGCGTAAGCCTTGCCGTAATGCCTTTCCATCCGCGCCTGGATCAGTTCCAGGCCGATCGACAGCAGCCAGTAGATGATCGCCGCGGTGCTGAGCATTTCGATGTAGCGGTAGCTGGAGCGGCCATAGGACTGGGCCAGGAACATCACTTCCCAGACGCCCATCACCGAGATCAGCGACGAATCCTTGAGCATCGAGATGAACTGGTTGGTGGCCGGCGGGATGATGGTGCGCATGGCTTGCGGCAGGGTCACGCGCCAGAAGATCACGCTGTCGCGCATGCCCAGCGCCAGGGAGGCTTCGCGCTGGCCGTGGGGCACGCCGAGGATGCCGGCGCGGAAGATCTCGCTGAGGTAGGCGCCGTAGTTCAGCGACAGGGCGATGATCCCCGCGGCGATAGCGCCCGGCACCACGCCCAGCTGCGGCAGGCCGAGGTAGATCAGCAGGATCTGGATCAGCAGCGGCGTGCCGCGAAAGAACGAGGCGTAGAAGCTGGCGATGCCAAAGGCCACGGCGCTTTTCGACAGCCGGGCGAGGGCGGTGACGAAGCCCAGCAGCGACGACAGCACAATCGAGCACAGGCAGAGGAACAGGGTCAGCACCGCGCCTTGCAGAAAGCCGTTGGGGGCTAGGGTCAGGCCGAGCAGGTTGGGCAGCTTATCGAGGATGATCGAGAACTTCAGGTCGAAGCTCAGGAAGAAACTGGCGAACAGGCCGAACAGCACCGCCCAGGTCAGGTACAGGCGGGTGCGGAAACCGAAGAGGCGTTTGACCAGCGGCTCGGCTAGCACTTGCGGTGGCCGAGGCGGTTGCGAAAGAGAAGTCATTGGCTGATGTCGGCGCCGATCCATTTCTGCGAGAGCTTGCTCAGGGTGCCGTCCTGCTTCAGCTGGGCGAAGACTTCACGGACCTTGGCATGCCACTGGGCGTCGCCTTTCTCGATGGCCACCGCGTTGGGTTCGGCGTACAGCGGCTCGCCGGCGAGCTTGAAGCGCGGGTCCTGGCTCAGGCGCGGCTGGGCGGTCACCAGGTTGGTGAGGATCGCGTCCAGGCGCACGCCAGCGCCCAGGCCGAGGTCCTGGAAGGCCACGTTGTCGGTGTCATACGGGGCGATCTGCACGTTGTCGAACGGGTACTGCAGCTGGGTGTCCTCGGCGCCCTCGATCACCAGGTTCTTGTTCAGGTAGCTCTCGTAGCTGGAAGCGCTGGTCAGGCCGACCTTCTTGTCGCTCAGGTCCTTGGCGCCGTGGATGCGCTGGTCCTTGGCGTTGACCACGATCACCGCGGGCGAGGCGTAGTACTGCACTGGGAAGTCGAAGACTTCGGCGCGGGCCTTGCTCGGGGTCATGGAGCAGATGCAGATGTCGTAGCGACCGCTCCAGCGGCCGGCGGCGATCACGTCCCAGGACGGTGTTTCCAGGCGCAGCTTCACCCCCAGTCTGTCAGCCACGGCCTTGGCCACGTCGACGTCGAAGCCGTCGAGCTGGTTCTGATCGTTGAGGAAGGAGAAGGGCGGGTAGCTTTCCATCAGCACGCCCACCAGCTCTTTTTTCTGTTCGATACGGTCCAGGGTAGCGCCGGCAAAGGCCTGGCTGGAGGCAGCGAGAATCGTCAGGCCGAGGGCCAGCAGCGGTTTGAAATTCATGGAAGTCCCGAGCAGAAAAAAGGTTGTTATTAACTGAATGGTGCGTATTAAATAGTTATAAGAACGACTCAGATAGTGAGTTATTTTCATAAGCATATGAGTAAAGAGCATATGGGCGCAGGCAGCAGGGTAATTCTGGATGGCGGCATGGGTCGTGAACTGCAACGCCGTGGGGCGCCGTTCAGGCAGCCCGAGTGGTCGGCGCTGGCCCTGAGCGAAGCACCGCAGGCGGTGGAAGCGGTGCATGCGGCTTATATCGAAAGCGGTGCCGACGTCATCACCAGCAACAGCTACGCGGTGGTGCCGTTCCACATTGGCGAAGCGCGTTTTGCCGCAGAGGGGCAGGCGCTGGCGGCCTTGGCCGGCGAGCTGGCGCGGCGAGCGGTACAGGCTTCCGGCAAGCCGGTGCGGGTCGCCGGTTCGCTGCCACCGTTGTTCGGCTCCTATCGCCCGGACCTGTTCGAGGCCGGTCGCGCCGCCGAGTTGCTGGCGCCACTGGTCAACGGCCTGGCCCCCCATGTCGACCTGTGGCTGGCGGAAACCCAGAGTTCCACGGTCGAGGCACGGGCGATCCACGCCGGCCTGCCCAAGGATGGCAAGGCCTTCTGGTTATCCTTCACCTTGCATGATGAGAACCCTGACGAGGTGCCGCGCTTGCGCTCCGGCGAGCTGGTGGCGGATGCGGCGGCGGTGGCCGCCGAATTGGGGGTGGAAACCCTGCTGTTCAACTGCAGCCAGCCGGAAGTGATAGGCGCGGCGATCGACGCGGCGCGGGCAACCTTCGAGCGGCTGGGGGTGAAGATCAATATCGGCGCCTATGCCAACGCCTTCCCGCCGCAGCCGAAGGAAGCCACGGCCAACGATGGCCTCGACCCGCTGCGCGAAGACCTCGACCCGCCGGGTTACCTGCAATGGGCGGCCGATTGGCGGCAACGCGGCGCCAGCCACCTGGGCGGTTGCTGCGGTATCGGGCCGGAGCACATCGCCGTGCTGGCGCAGAAGCTGGCCTGAAAAAGCATCGCGGGCAATCGAGCGTCGACCGGCCGCTCCTACAAGGCCGGATGCTGAACCTGTAGGAGCGAGGCTTGCCCGCGATGACGTCAGCTCAAACACCGCCTGACAAGGGCGTTACCCCCGGCACTCCACCAACCCCTTCAACTGCCCCGAACCGCTCTGGTTGCCCTCGCTCAACCAGCGCTCGAACCCCGCACCGACCTTCGGCCACTCGGAGTCGAGGATCGAATACCAGGCGGTATCGCGGTTCTGGCCCTTGACCACCATGTGCTGGCGGAACACCCCCTCGAAGCTGAAACCCAGGCGCTCGGCCGCATAACGCGAGCGGGCGTTGGCGTTGTTGCACTTCCATTCCAGGCGGCGATAGCCGAGGGCGAAGGCTTCCTTGGCCAGCAGGTACACCGCTTCGGTGCTCTTGGGCGAACGCTGCATGGGCGCGCCGAAGGTGACGTGGCCGATCTCGATGCGGCCCTGGGCCGGGACGATCGACATCAGGCTGAGGATGCCCTGCACCTGGCCGCTGGCCCGGTCGATCACGCTGAAGAAATACGGGTCGCTGTTGGCCGCGTGGTTGTTCAGCCAGTCATTGAAGGCGCTGCGTTCGGTAAAGGGGCCGTAGGGCAGGTAGTCCCACAGCTTGGGATCGGCGCCCGGGCCCTGGAAGGCTTGCCACAGGTCGTCGGCGTGGCGCGCCGGGTCGAGTTTTTCCAGGCGGATGAAGCGCCCTTCGAGCAGGGTGGTGGACGGCGGCGGCACGCCTTTCCAGTCGGCGAGTGAGGTCGGCATGGGGTTCTCCTTGAACGCTTAAAGGGCTTTGCGAAATTGAATGAAACCCGGGCGTTCGGCAATCCGCTCGTAGAGCTGGATGGCGGTGGCGTTGGTTTCGTGGGTCAGCCAGTGGACCTTGCAGCAACCGTCGGCCTTGGCGGTGGCGTAGACGAATTCGATCAGTTGGCGACCGACGCCGGTGCCGCGTTGCTCCGGGATGACCAGCAGGTCCTGCAGGTAGCAGGAGCTCTCGATGCTCCAGTTGGAGCGGTGGTAGATGAAATGCACCATGCCCACCGCCTGCTCGCCGTCCCAGGCCAGGGCGGCGTGGGTCGGTTCGGCAGGGTCGAGAAAGCGCTGCCAGGTGCTGCGGGTGACCGCGTCGGCCAGCTCGGTGTCGTAGAACCGCAGGTAGGCCTGCCACAGCGGCAGCCAGGCTGCGTGATCATTGGCGGTGACGGGGCGGATCTGGATCTGGCTCTGGCTCATGGCTGCTCCTGGCGCATCAGTTGGGAAATGCTCTGGTCATGGGGATCGGCGCTGGCGGCCAATCCGTCGCGCACGCCGTCGATGTCGGTGGTGGTGCGGTTCTGGCTGAGTTTGCGTTTGCCCTCCAGGCGCTGGATCGGCAGGGCGAAGCCGACGATGGCGCGCAGCATGCTGTCCATGAACTCGGCGGGGGCGTCCTCGAATTTCCAGGGGCTGGCGCGGCCGGCTTCATGCTGGTTGGTCAGGGCGCTGACCACTTCGCGGATGCGCTGCGGATCATGGAACACCTCGGCCACGCCATAGGCATGCACGCTTACGTAGTTCCAGGTCGGTACCACTTTGCCGTGCTCGGCCTTGCTCGGGTACAGCGACGGGCTGACGTAGGCTTCGGCGCCCTGGAAGATCAGCAGGGCCTCGGCGCCGCTGGCCAGTTCCTGCCATTGCGGGTTGGCCCTGGCCAGGTGGCCGTAGAGGGTGCCGTACGGGCCCTGGTCCGGAGCGAACAACAGCGGCAGGTGATTGGCCTGCAGACCGCGTTCCCCGTAGGTCACCAGGGTGGCCAGGCGGGTTTCGCCAATCAGTTGGTGCAGGGTGGGCAGGTCTTCTTCGGCGAAAGCGCGGGGTAGGTACATGGAAAAATATCCTTGGCGAATGGCTGCATCCTAGGCAGGCTATTGGTCTGTTGTAAGAGCCATCTTTGGTCATTTTCATAGGTCCATTTGGCCACTCCATTCAGCCGCTCAGGGGACAAACCCATGAACAGCCCGGCATTGCCGCTTTCCTTCAACCCCGCCGGTATCGAGCTGGACCGTGGGCAGGGGCTCAGCCGCCAGCTGTACCAGGCGTTGCGCCAGCGGGTGCTGGACGGCCGGCTGGCCAGCGGCACGCGCCTGCCCGCCAGTCGCGACCTGGCGGCGGCCCTGGAGATTTCCCGCAACAGCGTGGTGCGCGCCTACGACCAGCTGTACGCCGAAGGTTTTATCGAAGGCCGGGTCGGCGACGGCACCTATGTGGCGCAATTGCCCGAGAGCCGGCTGCCGATCAGAAAGTCGGCGAAAAATTTATCCACAAAAGTATCCACAGGGTTATCACCAGGCTTACCCACAGGTTTATCCACAAAAAGCCCGAATTTACCTGGGATTACATCCAGTAAAGTTATCCACAGCGAGGCGTTGGAGCGGGTCGAACAACATCATTTGTCGACCCCGCAAAGCGGTCCGCCACGGGCTTTTCGGGTGGGGATTCCAGCCTTCGATCTGTTCCCGTTCGAAGTGTGGGCCAAGCTGAACGCGGCTTTCTGGCGCAAGCCGGATCTGGGCCAGCTGTGTTATGGCGATTCGGCCGGCGAGGAGCGTCTGCGCGGATTGATCGCCGCCTACCTGCGCAGTTCGCGCGGCATGCAATGCAGCGCTGAACAAATTGTGATCACCAGTGGTGCACAACAGGGCATAAGCCTTTGTGCACAGTTGCTGGTGAACCCTGGCGACGGCGTGGCTGTGGAAAACCCCGGCTATCGGGCGGCGGGGCATGCCTTCGCGATTGCCGGCGCGCGCCTGCACGGGGTGGCGGTGGACAACGAGGGCTTCGACTGCGCAGCCCTGGCGGGTCTGAGCGATTGCCGCCTGGCCTATGTCACGCCGTCCCACCAGTACCCCACCGGGGTGACCCTGAGCCTGGCCCGACGCCTGGAACTGCTGGCCTGGGCCGAGCGCACCAACGGCTGGATAGTCGAGGACGACTATGACGGCGAGTACCGCTACAGCGGGGCGCCGCTGGCACCCTTGGCGGCCCTCGACCGGCAGGGCCGGGTGCTGTACGTCGGTACCTTCGGCAAGGTCGCGTTCCCGGCCTTGCGCCTGGGGTACCTGGTATTGCCACCGGCGCTGGTGCAGCCCTTTGCCCAGCGCCGGGCGGTGGATGTGCGCCATTCCGAGGTCAGCACCCAGGCGGTGATGGCCGAGTTCATGGCCGCCGGGCATTTCCAGCGGCATATCCGGCGCATGCGCCGCGCCGCCTTGAGCCGGCGCGATGCCTTGTTGGCCGGCTGGCCTGTGGATATTCCCGGTGTGGGCAAGTTGCCGAACGTGGCGGCGGGCCTGCACCTGACGATCCCGGTGGACAGCCTGGCCCGGGAGCAGGAACTGGTGGCGCAGGCCGCGGCGGTGGATGTGGAGATCAATGGCCTGAGCAACTACTGGCTGCCGGATTCGCCGCTGCCGCGGGACCAGCGCGCCGGGCTGGTGCTGGGCTTCGCCGCGGTGCCCGAGGCCGCTATCGCCTGTGCCCTGGAGCGTCTGCGTCGGGCCTGGGGCGTGTGACGGCTATACTCGCGGCCATTGTCTTTGCCGAGAACCCTTATGAGCCTGACTCTTTCCGCGGCGCCTGAACGCAAGTTCGGCGCGCCTTTGTTCGCTTTGATCGTGCTGCTGGCCGGCGCTGTATTCCTGCAGGCCCAGGTCGGCTCGCGCCAGGTGTGGCTGTTGCTGCTGGGTGCGGCCCTGGGCCTGACCCTGTATCACGCAGCCTTTGGTTTCACTTCGGCCTGGCGGGTGTTCATCCGCGATCGTCGCGGTGCCGGCCTGCGGGCGCAGATGGTCATGCTGGCGCTGGCGGTGCTGCTGTTCTTCCCGGCCCTGGGCGCGGGCACTCTGTTTGGTTCGCCGGTCACGGGGCTGGTGGCGCCGGCGGGGGTTTCGGTGATTGTCGGTGCGTTCATCTTCGGTATCGGCATGCAACTGGGCGGCGGTTGTGCGTCCGGCACGCTGTTCACCGTGGGTGGCGGTAACGCGCGGATGCTGGTGACCCTGCTGTTTTTCATCTGCGGTTCGCTGATCGCCACCCACCATGTGGACTGGTGGTTCGCCTTGCCATCGTTGCCGCCGGTTTCCATCGTGCAGCACTTCGGTGTGGTGCCGGCATTGGGGCTCAGCCTGGGTCTGTTCGCCTTGATTGCCCTGGTCACGGTACGCCTGGAAAAGAGCCGCCACGGCGCGCTGGAAGCACCGGTCGACAGCGCACACCAAGGTTGGCGCCGTCTGCTGCGCGGGCCTTGGCTGCTGGTGTGGGGCGCGGTCGCCCTGGCCTTGCTGAACTTCGCCACCCTGGCCCTGGCCGGACGGCCCTGGGGTGTCACCTCGGCGTTTGCCCTGTGGGGCGCCAAGATCGCCAGCGGGCTGGGAGTGGATGTCGGCAGCTGGGTGTTCTGGCAGGGCGCGGCGAACGCCAAGGCCCTGGCCGCGCCAGTGTGGCAGGACATCACCAGCGTGATGGATATCGGTATCGTCTTCGGCGCCTTGCTGGCGGCGGGCCTGGCCGGGCGTTTCGCGCCGAGCCTGAAGATTCCCGCGCGTTCGCTGGTGGCGGCGGTGATCGGTGGTTTGCTGCTGGGTTACGGTTCGCGCCTGGCCTATGGCTGCAACATCGGCGCCTATTTCAGCGGCATCGCCTCCGGCAGCCTGCACGGCTGGCTGTGGCTGGTGGCGGCCTTTATCGGCAACGGCGTGGGCGTGCGCCTGCGGCCGTGGTTCTTTGCCGAGGAGCGTCAGCCGCAAGGGCTGACGGGGTGCTGAGGCGACCTTGAGCTTCTAGCTTTTGTAGGAGCGAGGCTTGCCCGCGATAGGGACGCCGCGGTGTATCGGCCACACCGCGTTATCGTTCATCGCGGGCAAGCCTCGCTCCTACAGAAGAACCGGGTGATCAGGTCCCGGCCTTGATCTTGGTCCAGGCCCGGGTCCGTGCCCGCTCCGCGTCGCGGGGTAGCGGCTGCAGGGTGTACAGCGTGTTCATCGCCGCGTCGGTCGGGTACAGGTTGGGGTTGTTGCGGATCGACGGATCGACCAGCTCGGTGGCGTCCTTGTTCGGGTTCGGGTAGCCGACGAAGTCGCTGACCGGGGCGATCACCTTGGGTTGCAGCAGGTAGTTGATGAAGCTGTAGGCATCGTCCGGGTTCTTCGCGCCTTTGGGGATCGCCAGCATGTCGAACCAGATCGGCGCCCCTTCCTTGGGCAGGCGCATGTCCACCACCACGCCGTTCTTGGCTTCCTTGGCGCGGTTGGCGGCCTGGGAGAAGCTGCCGGAATAACCCACTGCCACGCAGATGTCGCCGTTGGCGATGTCGGCCATGTACTTGGACGAGTGGAAGTAGGTGACATAGGGGCGGATCTTCAGCAGCAGCGCTTCGGCCTTGGCGTAGTCCGCCGGTTGCTTGCTGTTGGGGTCCAGGCCCAGGTGCTGCAGGGCCAGCGGCAGGATCTCCGACGGCGAGTCGAGCAGGGCCACGCCGCACTGCTTGAGCTTGCTGATGTTCTCTTCCTTGAAGATCAGGTCCCAGCTGTCCACTGGCGCGTTCTCGCCGAGGGCGGCCTTGACCTTGGCCGGGTTGAAACCGATCAGGATGGTGCCGTACATGTAGGGCACGGCGAACTGGTTGCCCGGGTCGTTGGCCTCGATCAGCTTCATCAGCTTGGGATCGAGATGGTTCCAGTTCGGCAGCTTGCTGCGGTCCAGCGGCTGGAACACCCCGGCCTCGATCTGCTTGGCGAGGAACACGTTGGACGGTACCACCACGTCGTAGCCGGAGTTGCCGGTCAGCAGCTTGGCCTCCAGCGCCTCGTTGGTGTCGAAGATGTCGTAGACCAGCTTGACCTGGCTGTTCTCGGCCTTGAAGTCTTCCAGGGCCTTGGGGGTGATGTAGTCGAACCAGTTGTAGACACGCAGGGTGCGTTCTTCAGCCTGTGCGGCACCGCCCAGCAGCGCCGCGCAGAGCGCGGGCGCGATGTAGCTTTTGAGCCTGTTCATGTTGCGGGTTTCCTTCACTGGGCGCTTTGAAAGCCTTCGAGAACGTTCACGGCGTTGATGCCGATTTCTTCCACCGCATAACCGCCTTCCATGACGAACAGCGTCGGCGTGCCCAGGGCGGCGATGCGCTGCCCCATGGCCAGGTAGTCCGGGCTGTCGAGCCTGAACTGCGAGATCGGGTCGTCCTTGAAGGTGTCCACGCCCAGCGACACCACGACGATGTCGGCGCCATAACGGCGGATTTCCTCGCAGGCCTGTTCCAGCGCCGCGCTCCAGCTGTCCCAGCCGCTGCCGGCGGGCAGCGGGTAGTTGAAGTTGAAGCCAACGCCTGCGCCTTCGCCGAGCTCGTCCGCATAGCCCAGGAAGAACGGGAATTCGGCTTCCGGGTGGCCGTGGATCGAGGTGAACAGCACGTCGCTGCGGGCGTAGAAAATCGACTGGGTGCCGTTGCCGTGGTGGTAGTCGACGTCGAGGATCGCGACCTTCTTGTGGCCCTGGTCGAGGAAGGCCTGGGCGGCGATGGCCGCGTTGTTCAGGTAGCAGTAGCCACCCATCAGGTCGCTGGCGGCGTGGTGTCCCGGCGGACGGCACAGGGCGAAGGCACTGCGCGCGCCGCGCTGGATCACCGCCTGGGCGGTCAGGGCGACTTGCGCAGCACTGTAGGCCGCCTGCCAGGTGCCGGCGGTGATCGGCGCGCCGCCGTCGAAGCTGTAGTAGCCGAGCTGGCCATGCAGGCTGGTGGGGATCACGCTGCGCAGGGTGCGCGCCGGCCAGGTGTAGGGCAGCAGGTCGCCGTCGATGCCCTGGGCGGCCCAGCGGTCCCAGGCGCCCTTGAAGAAGTCCAGGTAGGCGCGGCTGTGGATGCGCTCGATCGGCCCCAGGCCGAAGTCCCTGGGCGCCTCGACCGGGCCCAGGTTGCGATACTTCACGCGGTCCAGCACGTGGTCGGCGCGGGACGGCATTTCGAAGCAGGGCATCAGTTGCCCGTCGATCAGTTCGCAGCGGCCATGGTGCAGGTGGTGATCGTCCGAGTAGATCGTCAGCATTTCTTGTTCTCCGCAGGCTGGTTCGGTGTTCACAGTCTTGCGGCGCTGGGGCTTTTGGAGAACGGCAGGAGCGGCCAAAAGGGGATCGATATGGCCAAAACCTGTGTCCGCAATTCGCCCCCTGAAGCAGCACGGCGCCCCATTGCGGGGCGCCAGCGGGTTCAGCTTGTGGACGGTACTTGAATGAAGCGTTGCAGCACCTGGAGCATGTCCTCGCGTTTTTTCCGGGCAATGATATCCAGCAGCAGGGCGCGACCCTTTTTCTCGCAACGCTGGCCGACATCGGGGTCGGCGCCTTTTTCCAGCAGCAGGGTGAACATGTCCAGGGTCTCCTGCTGGCTGACAAAGGGCGCCTTGTCGTCGGCGGAGGTCTTGTCGGCGACGAACATCAGCAGGCTCTGGCCCATGGGCTGGTCATGGCAGGTGCCGCGACCGTAGCTCAGGTTGAGGTTGGCGCCGGCGTCTATCAGCAGCCTCATGGCCGCGTAATTGCTGCCCCAGAAGGCCCGGTACAGCGCGGTTTCGCCGTCGTCCGCGGTGCGCAGCTCGAGGTTCTGCGGGTGTTGCAGCAGCCAGGTGAAGCCTTCGAGGTTGCGCTTCTGTTCGGCCAGTTGCAGCAGCGGGGTGTAGCCCCGTCTGTTTTGTTCGTCGATGGCGACGCCGGCTTCCAGCAGGAACTTCAGGCGTCCGCCCTGGTTCAGGTCGGGGCTGTCCTTGAGGTCGCGCTCCATGGCCAGCAGGGCCAGGGTGCTCCAGTTGTACTGGCCGCTGGTATGGGCGCCGTGGGCCAGCAGCAGCCGGGCGATCTCCAGGTTTGGCGCGTCTAGGGCGTGCAGCAGGGCGCTGCGCCCGTCATCGGCCATGACTTCGCCACTGAC
This sequence comes from Pseudomonas chlororaphis subsp. piscium, assembly GCF_003850345.1. Lineage (NCBI taxonomy): Bacteria > Pseudomonadati > Pseudomonadota > Gammaproteobacteria > Pseudomonadales > Pseudomonadaceae > Pseudomonas > Pseudomonas chlororaphis. The sequence continues at coordinate 6,946,126 of NZ_CP027707.1, read as the reverse complement.
GCCACCGGCCAGCAAGCGCCGGACCTCGGCTTCGTCGCCGGCATCCACGGCGGCCACCAGCGGCCAGAAGCCCTGGCACGCCTGTGGGTTGGCGGACTTCAGGCCCAGGCGCTGGAGTACCCGCGGCGGCACGCTCAACTGGCGTTGCAGGCGCATGCCGCAATACAGCCGATAGCGCTCGATGGCACGGCCCTGGTGGATGTTGTCCAGCGGCCGTTGTTCGAACTGGGCCCAGTCCAGGTCGGCCAGGTTGAGGTAAGTCGGCATGCGCCCGGGTTCCCGGCGCAGCACCTCCAACAGCCAGGGGCGGGCGGTTTTCAGTTGGCCGGCCTCGCTGGTCCAGTAGGCGATGTCGTTGAGCAGGCCTGGGTATTCGCTGTGGTCCAGGGCAATGGTGCGAAAGTCATGGGCGGAAAAGAAACCTTCTACCTGGCGAATGCCCGGCGCCTTGTCCTTGGCTTTGCGCAGTTGCTCGTGGAGTTCGCGGAACTGGGTCCAGACGCTGTCCGCCGTGGCCGGTGGCGAATAGGCATTGAAGGTGATCGGCCCCGTGCCGCTGCTGAAGGGGCGGAACCACTGGGGAAAGCGCTGCAGGGCATACAACCACTGTTGCTCGATCTCGGCGCCTATCGGTTGCAGCGGGGTGAAGTCCATCTGGGTCAGGTCGCGGCGGTGACTGATGGCCAGCATCGGCTGTTTTGGATAACGTTGGTCGATCAGCAGATAACGTTGGCTGAGCTGCCAGTCCGGGCTGATGCAGTTGAAGCTCAGGGGCGTCAGGCTCAGCCCGACTTCGAGTTGATTGCTGGGCGGCCAGTTGTCCGAGACCTGGATCGGGTCGTCCGGCGAGACGCAGGCCCGCAGTTCCTCGGGGCTGAACAGCGGCAAGGGCGGCGACTTGTAGATGCGCTGCTGGTATTGCGCGTCCTGATAGGCGTTGAGATAAAACAGCCCGCGGTACTGGCTGAGCACCATCCGCGCCGGCAGCTGCGCAAGGCCGGGCAGGGGGAACGGCTTGATCTGCAGGGTGGCGGTTTCCGGTTCGTCCAGGACAATGCCGCGGGAGACTTGCCACCATTTGATCTTGGCCAGGTCCAGGTCGAATGCCTGGGCGGCGGGTGCGACAGCGAGCATCAGCAGCGTCAGGCAGATCCCGTAAAAACGGTTGTGCCTGGCAACAGCGCCTGTAAAGAGTTTCAAGATTGCAGTCCCTTGCCGGTATCAAAGGCCGGCAATGTAATGCAATCGGCGGCTTTATGCCGGGGTTTGTGTCAGGGCCGGAACTGGCTGGGGGCGACGCCGCTCCAGCGCACGAAGGCATGGCGGAAGCTCGCGGTTTCGCTGAAGCCCAGGGCCTCGGCGATGCGGTAGATCGGCAGGTCGTCCTCGCAGAGCATCTGCTTGGCCCGCTCGAAGCGCAGCTCGTCGAGCAGTTCCTGATAGCTGCAACCCAGGTCCTTGAGGTGCCGGCGCAGGGTGCGGGCCGAGCAGTTCATCTGTTCGGCCAGGCCTTCCAGGCCCGGCGCCGCGTCCAGTTGCGCCGCCAGCAGCTGGCGGATGCGCCCCAGCCAGGCCTGGCGCCCGGTGAATTCGGTGTTCTGTTTGCGGCAGCGTTCGGCCATGGCCTGGTGGGTGATGGCGTCCGCCAGGGGCAGCGGCTGTTCGAGCCAGCGCCGGTCGAAGGCGAAGGCGTTGGACGTCGCATCGAATTGCAGCGGGCAGTCGAAACGCTCGGCGTAGCGGCCCTGGTAATCGGGGGCGGGGTAGTCGAAGCGGGCACCGCGCAAGGGCAGCGGATGGCCCAGCAGGTCGTCGCAGATGACCTTCATCGACACCAGGCAGAACTCGATATTGAAGGTCGCCAGCGCCGGGTTTTCGCGGTAATCGGCGGCGGTCAGCCAGATCAGCTCGCCGTCCGCTTCCAGGCTCAGCTCGAAAAGTGTTCCCAACAGCGCCGGATAACGCAGCGCCAGGCGCAAAGCGTCACCTAAGGTGGCACTGGTGAGCAGGGCATATCCGAGCATGCCGTAGCTGGAAACGTGCATGCGCCGGCCCAGCTCCAGGCCGATATCCCGTTGCAGGGCCACGGCGTTGGCGCACACCAGCATCTCTTGATTGGTGGTGATACGGGTGTCGGCGCGGCTCAGGTCGGCGGCGTTGATGCCGCTGCCGGCCAGCAGCGCTTCGCTGTCCTGGCCCTGGTCCTTGAAGGTATTGAGCACCAGCGAGACGGCGTTGAGGGTGGTGAGGTGGGAATGCAGCATGTCCGTTTCCAGCCCAGGGGATGCTGAAAACGGAGCAATTTGTATGCCGCGCTACGCAATCCTCTGTAGGAGCGAAGCTTGCTCGCGATGAATTCCAACGACGCTGCGGTGTGACTGTTGGACCGCCGCTTTGCGGCTATCGCGGGCAATCGAGCGTCGACCGGCCGCTCCTACAGGGGGACGGGTGTTTTTGGAGAGATCAGCTCAGCTCACCGCACAGGTCCAGCTCCACCAGGCGCCGCACTTCGGCGCTGTCCAGGCCGGCGCCCAGCAGGGCGTTGAGCTTGCCGAACGCCGCTTCGCGGGTCATACCGCCGCCGGACAGCACGCCGACGCCACGCAGGCGGCTGCCGGCCTCGTAGATATCCAGCTCCACGCCGCCTTCATGGCATTGGGTGATGGCCACCACCACGATGCCCTGTTCCTGGGCGCGTTGCAGGCTGGCCAGGAACTGCGGGTTGTCGCTCGGCCCGGTGCCGCTGCCGAAGCACTCCAGCACCAGCGCCTGGATGCCGCTGCCCAGCAGGGTATCGAGCTGTTCGGCGGCGATGCCCGGCACCAGTGGCAATACGCCGACCCTGGCCAGTTGCTTGCCCTGGCGGTAATCCAGCTGCGGTGGAATAGACGTCGCCTTGGCTCCGCCACCCTGGCGCTGCAACGCCGCGAACGGATGACGGCCGAAGCTGCGGATTTTCGCGCAACGGGTCGGCGCCAGCAGTTCGCCGTGGAAGTACAGGTGCACGCCCGGGGCCAGGCCCTGGCCGAGGGCGACCAGGGCGCCGCCGAGGTTTTCCCAGGCATCGCTGTCGGTCACGCCGGCCGGCAGCATCGAGCCGGTGAACACCACGCGGGCATGCAGGCCCAGCAGTTGGAAGCTCATGGCCGCGGCGCTGTAGGCCAGGGTGTCGGTGCCGTGCAGGATCAGCACGCTGTCGCAGCCCTGCACGTCGACCGCATCGACCACGGCTTCGCGCAGGCGCTGCCAATAGGCGGGGGTCATGTTGGCGCTGTCGATCAGCGGCGCCATCTCGCGAAAGCGCCAGTTGGGCACCACCAGCTCGGGCTGGCTGTGCAGGTAGTCGCGCATCCGCGCCTCGAAACCCGAGGCCGGGGCCAGGCCATGGGCGCTGGCCTGCATGCCGATGGTGCCGCCGGTGTAGAGCACCATGACGTTCTGCGCGGCAGGATAGGTGTTGGCATTCATTGGGGAGTCTCCGGAACGATGACAGCGTGCGGTCGAGCATGACGCCGACCGCAGGGAGTGTCACGTCGGGCGCAAGACATGCGCCCGGTTTTTACCCGATCAGCGTTGCGCTGCGGGAATGCCTTGCGGCTGAGCGTCAGCCTTGACAGCAACCGACGGGCTGGTCGGCCAGGCCTTCAGGTCCAGATCCAGATCGGTAAATTTGCTGGAGTCGAACACAGGCTGGTTGACGCCGGCGCGGCGCTGCTCGTCGTAGTCGCGCATTACGCGCATGCCGACCTTGAACAGCATGGCCAGGGCTATCAGGTTGACGAAGGCCAGGCAGGTCATGGTGATGTCGGCGAAGGCGAACACGGTCGAAAGGTCCTGCATCGAACCCCAGACCACCAGCGCCAGCACCAGGCCGCGGAAAGTCATCAGCGCAGCGCGGTTGCGGGTGAGGAACTGCAGGCTGTTCTCGCCCAGGTAGTAGTTGTAGAGGATACAAGTGAAGACGAACAGCGACAGCGCGACGCTGACGAACATGCGGCCCCAGTCACCGACCACGGCGGCCAGCGAGTTCTGGGTCAGGACGATGCCGTCACCTTCGAAGCCCGGGGTGTAGAAGCCCGACAGCAGGATCAGCAGCGCGGTGCAGGTGCAGATCACGAAGGTGTCGAGGAACACGCTGAAGGCCTGGACCACACCTTGGGCGCCGGGGTGCTTCACGGCGGCCACGGCGGCGACGTTCGGCGCACTGCCCAGGCCCGCTTCGTTGGCGAACACGCCACGCTTCACGCCCATGACGATGGCGCTGCCGAGCAGGCCGCCGAAGGCCGGGTCGAGACCGAAGGCGCTCTTGAAGATGGTTTCCAGCATGGCTGGCACGTGTTCGATCTGGGTGCCGATCACGTACAGGGTCACGCCGATATAGGCCAGGGTCTTGATCGGTACCAGCAGGTCGGACACCGAGGCGATGCGCTTGATGCCGCCGATGAAGGTGATGGCCAGCAGCACTGCCAGGACGATACCGGTGTGTTGCGGGTCGAAAGCAAAGGCGTTCTGCAGCGAGTGGGTCACGGTGTAGGACTGCAGGCCAATGAAGGCGAAGCCGTAGGTGACCAGCAGCAGGATCGAGAACACCACCGCCATGCCTTTGAGCTTGAGGCCGTGCTGGATGTAGTAAGCCGGGCCGCCACGGTACAGGCCGTCGCCATCGGCGCGCTTGTAGACCTGGGCCAGGGTGCATTCGAAGAAGCTGCTGGACATGCCGACCAGTGCGGTCACCCACATCCAGAACACCGCACCCGGACCACCGAGGGTCACGGCGATGCCGACACCGGCGATGTTGCCTGCTCCGACGCGGCCGGCAAGGCTGAGCATCAGGGCCTGGAACGAGCTGAGTTGTCCGGCGCTGCCTTTGAGGCTGTCGCGGAACACCGCGAACATGTGGAAAAAGTGGCGCAATTGAACGAAACGCGAGCGGATCGTGAAGTAGCTACCGAGCCCGACAATGAGCACGATCAGTACTTTCCCTGAGAGGAAGTCGTTGATGACTTCGAGCATGGATTATTCCTCGCTGTTTTTTGTAAAGGCAGAAGCTGGGTGGTCCGAAACATCGAGTTACACACCGTCGTGCGGGCAGCACGACAGGTGGGGCGAGTGTTCGTCCCGGTTCCAATTCGCGGGTTGTTATTAGTTCGGGTTTCCCGTGAGGTTGAGCCTCGTTACCGACGGCTGCCCACGTGAAGAGGGGGCGCACTATACCGGTGCGCGCGCCCGCCGTCTGCATGTTGCGCGTCGAGCCGAGGAATGGCTGGCGGGAAAAGGGGCTGAATCGGTTCTTGCGCGAGCGCCTCGGCGCGCTTTGCGCAGGCGTGGCCGATGTACCGCAACGCCTGGATTACGGCCCCTGCGGTACTGATCACAGCCTTGCAAGCTTGGCAGCGGCTACGCAGCGGTTACATACCGTTCATACAGCCTTTGCCTGGCATCGATTACGTAGCAATTACGTAACGGTTACGTAGCTATTACGTAGTGGACTGGAAGTCCAGCACCAGGCGCCGGCTCTTACAGCCGAAAACGCAGGCAGAGTTGTTGGTTTATTAGGGGAAAAAGAGGCCTTGAGGACGTTTATGGTCCTCAAGGAAAGTACCTGCAAGCGGGATCAGATCGACTCGGGGGTTACCGGGCATTTGCTCAAGAACTGTTGCAGTCCTTGTTGATACTCTTGGGGCTGCATGAGGTCGCTGTGCTTGGCGATGCGATAGGCCAGGCCCTTATGTTCCAGCTCGGCGCAGGCCACGGCATAGAAGTCGGGAGTTTCCCGCAGGTGAGCGATCTGCTCCCAGGCCAACGCACTTTTGCCGCCCTTGGCGTTGCTCAACGTAAAGCCCTGGTCGTCGAACGTCAGGCAATAGATGCCTTCGGCGGCCTTCAGGGACGCGCGCAACCTGGACTCGATCAAGCGTTGATTCAGCCCGCGCAACGGTGCGCGGGGCTTGGCGTGGTTGGCGGCGATACGGGCTTGCAGGTGCTGGAGCCAGCGCCCGGAATAGCGCCACCAGAGCGGGATGAAGATCAGCGCGAACAGCACCAGGGCGACGACCTTCTCTGGCGTGAAGCGCCGCTCGGGGAAATAGATCGCCAGGACGGCGCCGACCAGGCACAGGACGAGCATCAGGGGGCCGAGCAGGCGGCTCTGCCAGTGGGCGACGCGGCCCATGATCCGCGCCTGCTGCTGGTCGTGCTTGAGCATTTCCTGGCGCAGCTTTTCGGCGAGCCTGATTTCGGTGTGGGCGGGGGTGATGCTGAACTGCAGTTCCATGGGGCTGAATCCGATGTCCATGTTCGGTTGAGGGCGGCAGTCTAGCGGTTTGGGTAAATCCCGGCCGCTCGCCGCTCAGGCTGGAAACTGTCGCACATGCTGTTCCACCCACTCGAACAGGCGCTCGTCGAGCTGCGGTCGGTAGCGGTCGTAGGCGTCCTGGTGGCTGTTGAAGAGCGGGTCCTGATTGACCCGCGCGGCCAGCGCGGTAGGGCTGTCGCTCCCGGCGTGGCTCGCCCTCAGGTGTTTCTGTCGCTGATCGGCCTGTTCCAGGGTGTCTGCCAGGGCGTCCAGCCGCAGGTGCCTGAATTGGGCGATGGCCTGGGGCAGGTGAAAGTGCAGGGCACTGTCAAAGCCTTCCCAGCCCTCAAAGGCCAGCCACTCGTGGAGCACCATGAAGCAGCGCGGCGCCGGTGCCAGTCGTTCCAGCTGCTCGAAGGCCAGCCAGTACTGTTGTTGCAGTTGCTCGGCGACTTCTATGGCCTGGGCGATCAGGTCCAGGGCCCGGCCCTTGTCTCGGTGATGTTTGCGCAGGATGCGCTGGGTCAGGGTGAAGCGCGCTTCTTCAATAGCGCTCAAGGCGCGGCCCAGGTCATAGCCGGCGTTGTGCAGAGCTTCCCGGGCTTGCTCCAGAGACAGCCCGGACTTGCTCGCCAGCACTTGCAGCAGCTCGTTCTTGTAGTGCTCGGCGGCCTGCTGGGGGTTGCCTGCGCAGCGCTCGAGCAAGGCCTGGGCATGGCGCAGGCCCACGGGGACCAAGCTGCGCAGTTGCTGTATGGCCTGGATTTGCGTCGGGTCCATCGACGGCAGTGCCTCGGTGTCTGATTGGGCGGGACGCCGATTATCCTCCGCGCCGGGGGGAGTGTGCTTGTTTAAAGCGAGTGGTTTGCCAGACAGATTGCGCTATCAGGTTTGCGGCCCCTGCGGTACCGATCGCAGCCTCGCGGGCTCGGCAGCGGCTACGGGACAATGTCGATCAGGATCGATGGTGGCGCGGGCGGTGATCGGCCGGAGGGATGCGGCGATCTTAATACTGATGAAGTTCGTTGGTGTAGCCGCTGCCGCAGGCTGCGATCGGCTTGGGCGGCACTCCGACGAAGCGGGCGTGGCGATTTCAAGGACGAAGAGCGTCGGCGGAGGTCGGGAGAACGGCAGGCAAAAAAAAGGGCTTGGAGAAGAATCTCCAAGCCCTCAAAAGGTGAGAGGTGTCTAGTCCCTCGACCTGGTGAGCGGTGCCCTGTGGCCAGGGCGGGCGTTGGTCAGGCTTTGAGCGGGACCAGACGCGGGGCAATCATGTTTTCCGGGCGCAGGATGTCGGCGAGCATGGCGTCGTCGAGCAAGCCTTCTTCACGCACCAGTTCCAGTACGCCGCGGCCGCTTTCCAGGGCGATGCGGGCGATACGGGTGGCGTTTTCATAGCCGATGTACGGGTTCAGCGCGGTGACCAGGCCGATCGAGTGCTCGACCAGTTCGCGGCAGCGCTGCTCGTTGGCGGTGATGCCGGTGATGCAGTGCTCGCGCAGCATGTCCATGGCGCGTTGCAGCAGGCGGATCGAGTCGAAGATCTTGAAGGCGATCAGCGGCTCCATCACGTTCAGTTGCAGCTGGCCGCCTTCGGCCGCGATGGTCAGGGCCAGGTCGTTGCCGATGATCTGGAACGCCACCTGGTTGACCGCTTCCGGGATCACCGGGTTGACCTTGCCGGGCATGATCGAGCTGCCTGGCTGGCGCGCCGGCAGGTTGATTTCGTTGATGCCGGTGCGTGGGCCGCTGGACAGCAGGCGCAGGTCGTTGCAGATCTTCGACAGCTTGACCGCAGTGCGCTTGAGCATGCCGGAGAACAGCACGAAGGCGCCCATGTCGGAGGTGGCTTCGATCAGGTCGGCGGCCGGTACCAGCGGCTGGCCGCTGATGGTGGCCAGGCGCTGAACGGCCAGGGCCTGGTAACGCGGGTCGGCGTTGATGCCGGTACCGATGGCGGTACCGCCCAGGTTCACTTCGGTCAGGACTTCTGGCGCCAGGGTCTTCAGGCGGGCCAGGTCTTCGCTCAGGGTGGTGGCGAAGGCGCGGAACTCTTGGCCCAGGGTCATTGGCACGGCGTCTTGCAGCTGGGTACGGCCCATCTTCAGGACGTGGCTGAATTCTTCACCCTTGGCGGCGAACGACTGGATCAGGCTGTCGAGGCTGGCCAGCAGCGCGTCGTGGCCCAGCAGCAGACCCAGGCGGATCGCGGTCGGGTAGGCGTCGTTGGTCGACTGCGCCATGTTCACGTCGTTGTTCGGGTGCAGGTACTGGTATTCGCCCTTGCTGTGGCCCATGGCCTCCAGCGCGATGTTGGCGATGACTTCGTTGGCATTCATGTTGGTCGAAGTGCCAGCGCCGCCTTGAATCATGTCCACCACGAACTCTTCGTGGAAATCGCCGCGGATCAGACGGGCACAGGCTTCGCTGATGGCAGCGTGCTTGGCTTCGCTCAGGTGACCCAGCTCGCGGTTGGCGTCAGCAGCTGCCTGCTTGACCATTGCCAGGGCCACGACCAGTTTTGGGTAGTGCGAAATCGGAACGCCGGAGAGGCGGAAGTTGTTCACCGCTCGCAGGGTCTGGATGCCGTAATACGCTTGAGCAGGTACTTCGAGTACGCCAAGCAGGTCTTTTTCTGTGCGGAAAGATGCAGCGGAGGACATGATAGAAATCATCTCGATATGGACCCGGTCTGTGCCGGAACGCTGCGAATCCTAGGCCTGCGGGAAAATTTGGGCCAATGCTGTTAAACACTGGCCTATGCATAAACGGCATAATGCCCGTGTGACGCCGCTTGCGTGGCAAGCGTGTGACCTAAAATGGTGCGTTCCCCGGGAGGACGTGATGAATCTGGAAAGCAAATGGCTCGAGGACTTCAGTGCCCTGGCCGCCACCCGCAGCTTCTCGCAGGCCGCCGAACGGCGCTTCGTGACCCAGCCAGCCTTCAGCCGGCGGATCCGCAGCCTGGAAGCGGCGCTGGGGCTGACCCTGGTCAACCGCTCGCGCACGCCGATCGAACTGACGGCGGCGGGGCAGTTGTTCCTGGTGACGGCGCGCACGGTGGTCGAGCAACTGGGCGAAGTGCTGCGGCACTTGCATCACCTCGAAGGCGGGCAGGGCGAGGTGATGCAGGTCGCCGCGGCGCACTCCCTGGCCCTGGGTTTCTTCCCGCGCTGGATCGCCCAGCTGCGTAACGAAGGCTTGAACATCGCCACGCGGCTGGTGGCGACCAACGTCGGCGACGCGGTGCATGCCCTGCGCGAAGGCGGCTGCGACCTGATGCTGGCCTTCTACGACCCGGATTCGGCGATGCAGATGGACCCGGAAATCTTCCCTTCGCTGCACCTGGGGCACACCGAGATGCTGCCGGTGTGCGCGGCGGACGCCGCCGGCAAGCCGCTGTTCGACCTGGAAGGCGAGGCCAGCGTGCCGCTGCTGGCGTACAGCGCCGGGGCGTTTCTCGGGCGTTCGGTGAACCAGCTGCTGCGCCAACGCAACCTGCGGTTCACCACGGTGTATGAAACCGCCATGGCCGACAGCCTCAAGAGCATGGCCCTGGAAGGCCTGGGGATTGCCTGGGTGCCGCACCTGAGCGTGCGCGCCGAACTGGCCCGGGGCGAACTGGTGGTCTGCGGCGGCGCGCAATGGCATGTGCCGCTGGAGATCCGCCTGTACCGCTGCGCCCTGGTGCGCAAGGCCAACGTCCGGCTGTTGTGGCGCAAGCTGGAAGGTGGCGCAGCGCAGGGCACGACAGGTGCGTAAGGCTCTTCGCGGGCAGGCCTCGCTCCTGTGGAATCTTCTGTAGGAGCGAGGCTTGCCCGCGATGGCGTCAACCCGGGTGAAAACCACGCCCGGCGGCTGACCCCAAAGTCAATAAAACCGCCGCTTTGCGCCTGAAACATGGTGTATGACAGATGGTCGGCAAAAGTGCGTTTAACTCACCTTTTTCGGTATACTGCGCGGCCTTCGGCCGGTTTGCCCGGCCATAATTCGTACAATCAAGCCACGCACTCTGCGTGGCTTGTTGTTTTTTGACGCGCCCGCGGGCGCCCAGAGAGAAGAGGCACGACGATGAGTGCACTGGTTGGCGTGATCATGGGCTCCAAGTCCGATTGGTCCACCCTTAGCCACACCGCCGATATGCTGGAAAAGCTCGGCATCCCTTACGAGGTGAAAGTGGTCTCTGCCCACCGCACCCCGGACCTGCTGTTCCAGTACGCCGAAGAGGCCGAATCGCGTGGCATCGAGGTGATCATCGCCGGTGCCGGTGGCGCGGCCCACCTGCCAGGCATGTGTGCGGCCAAGACCCACCTGCCGGTGCTGGGCGTTCCGGTGCAGTCGTCGATGCTTTCGGGCGTGGACTCGCTGCTCTCCATCGTGCAGATGCCCGCGGGCATTCCAGTCGCCACCCTGGCCATCGGCAAGGCCGGCGCGATCAACGCCGCGCTGCTGTCGGCGAGCATCCTCGGCGCCAAGCATCCGCAATTCCATACCGTGCTGAAAAAATTCCGCGCTGAGCAGACAGACAGCGTCCTGGACAACCCAGACCCACGCGTCGCCTGAGGTTTTTGACGATGAAGATCGGTGTAATCGGTGGCGGCCAGCTGGGTCGCATGTTGGCTCTGGCGGGCACTCCGCTGGGGATGAACTTCGCTTTCCTCGACCCGGCGCCAGATGCCTGTGCCGCTGCCCTGGGCGAACACCTGCGAGCCGATTACGGCGATCAGGATCACCTGCGCCAGCTGGCTGACGAAGTGGATCTGGTGACCTTCGAGTTCGAAAGCGTGCCGGCGGAAACCGTGGCTTTCCTGTCGCAGTTCGTTCCGGTCTACCCGAGCGCCGAAGCCCTGCGCATCGCCCGCGATCGCTGGTTCGAGAAGAGCATGTTCAAGGACCTGGGGATTCCGACCCCGGCGTTCGCCGACATCCAGTCGCAAGCCGACCTGGAGGCCGCCGTGGCCAGCATCGGCCTGCCGGCCGTGCTGAAAACCCGCACCCTGGGTTACGACGGCAAGGGCCAGAAGGTTCTGCGCAGCCCTGAAGACGTGGTCGGCACCTTCGCCGAGCTGGGCAGCGTGGCCTGCCTGCTGGAGGGCTTCGTGCCGTTCACCGGCGAAGTCTCGCTGATCGCCGTGCGCGCCCGCGATGGCGAAACCCGCTTCTACCCGCTGGTGCACAACACCCACCACAGCGGCATCCTCAAGCTGTCCGTGGCCAGCAGCGATCACCCGCTGCAGGCTCTGGCCGAAGACTATTCCAGCCGGGTGCTCAAGCAGCTGGACTACGTCGGCGTGATGGCGTTCGAGTTCTTTGAAGTCGATGGTGGCCTCAAGGCCAACGAGATCGCGCCACGGGTGCACAACTCCGGGCACTGGACCACCGAAGGCGCCGAGTGCAGCCAGTTCGAAAACCACCTGCGGGCCGTCGCCGGCCTGCCGCTGGGTTCGACCGCCAAGGTCGGCGAGAGCGCGATGATCAACTTCATCGGCGAAGTGCCGGCGGTGGAGAAAGTCATCGCCATCGACGATTGCCACCTGCATCACTACGGCAAGGCCTTCAAGGTCGGGCGCAAGGTCGGTCACGCCAACCTGCGCTGCAAGGACAAGGCGACCCTCGAGGCGCAGATCCTCAAGGTAGAAGCGCTGATCGCCGAATAACTTCCTGGGGCTGCGGTGGAACCAATCGGGGCCGCCGTTCTCTGATGGCAGGATGCCAAGGCGCTGACTAGGCTTTGGCATACCTAACTCATACAGAGGGAAATGCCATGGGAATTATCGGAACCATCTTTATCGGCTTGATCGTTGGCCTGCTGGCCCGCTTCCTGAAACCGGGCGATGACAGCATGGGCTGGATCATGACCATCCTGCTCGGTATCGGCGGTTCGCTGGCGGCCACCTACGGCGGCCAGGCCCTGGGCATCTACCAGGCGGGCCAGGGCGCGGGCTTCATCGGTGCGCTGGTTGGCGCGATCGTGCTGCTGGTGATTTACGGCCTGGTCAAAAAGAACTGATTTAGCGACAAAGCCCTCTCTGCTGCGCAGGTAGAGAGGGCTAGAATGCCCGGCGTTGTCTTGTCCCTTTCTTGCCGAGCTCCTCCATGCGCCGTCTTCTGTTGACTCTTGTTCTGCTGGGCTCAGGCCTGGCCCATGCCGGTGAACTGCCGGAAACCGACTGGCTCGAACTGATGCCCAAGTCGGACCAGAAAGCCCTCGAGCAAATGCCGGAAATCGATCACAACTCCCCCGAAGCCAATGGCACCTTTACCGAAAAGGGTGGCCTGAAGCAGAGCAAGGGGTTGCCGGCGGTGATGTATTCGACCAAGACCGTGCCGGCCATGAACGGCAAGGACATCCGTATCGGTGGTTATCCGGTGCCGCTGGAGTCCGATGCCAAGGGGCGCAGCACGCTGTTTTTCCTCGTGCCTTACCCGGGCGCCTGCATCCACGTGCCGCCACCGCCGCCCAATCAGCTGGTGCTGGTACGCTTCCCCAAGGGCGTGAAGCTGGACGATATCTACACGCCGCTATGGGTGACCGGCCACCTGAAGGTCGAGACGGTCAGCAACGACCTGGCCGACGCGGCCTATGCGCTGGATGCGCAGAAAGTGCGGGTGGTGCAGGAGTCGGATCTGTAAGGCGGGATGCTTGCTTCTGTAGGAGCGAAGCTTGCTTGCGGTGGACGTCAACGATTACGCGGTTTCACTAAATCAGTGCGGTGTGTTGGCCATTCATCGCGAGCAATCGAGCCTCGACCCGATGCTCGCGCAGAAAGAACCCGGTGTTACAGCGCTACGCTGGTAACGCTCACACCCAGGGTATGGCTGGCGCCCGGCGCCAGGGTCACCACGTCATCCATCACGTTGGCGGTCTCGATGCACAACATGCGTTGCCAGCCATCGTTGGCCATGTCGCTGAACTGCTCGGCGCGGGCGATCCAGGGGTTCCAGATCACCGCCGAGCGCGAGCCGTTGCTGGTCAGCTGGATGCGTCGCTCCCAGGCCGGGTCGACGATGCTCAGTTGTGGTGGTGGGTCGAGGTAGATACGGTCGGTCTCGCCGCTGAAATGCAGGTCGCCGGACTGCTGCCGGGTCTTCCAGTCATCCAGGGTCTCGATGTAATTCAGGCCATCCAGCCCTTCGACATGCACCTTGCGCACATCGCTGACCGCGAAGTAGCTGTGCAGCGCCTGGCTGATGCTGACGCTGTGGTCACCCAAGTTGTGGCTGGTGAGGTTGATGTGCAGCTGGTCGTCGAGGCGGATGCTCAGCTTCAGCTCGACCTGGTGCGGCCAGCCTGGCAGCCCGCCTTCGGGGATCGGCAGTTGCAGTTCCACCAGCAGGCTTTCGCCTTCGGCCTCGATACCCAGCAGTTCCCAGTCGGTGGCGCGGACCAGGCCGTGGGCCCCGGCCGGCTCGCTGCTTTGGCGCATGGCCTGGACGCTTTGCGGGTTGCGCGCGAAATTGCCGAACCACGGCCAGCACACCGGAACGCCGGCGCGAATGCTTTTGCCGGTCTTGAACACCGCCTCGTCGTTGAGCCAGATCAGCGGCGGTTGCCCGGCCAATTGATAGCTGAGGATGTGCGCGCCTTGCTGGGCCACCAGCAGTTCGGCCTGACCGTGGCGGATGCGCCAGCAGTTCAGTTCATCCAGTTTCACCGTTTCAACGTGAGGGGTAGGCATGGTGCGGTTCTCGTTCAAAAGCAGGGCTGCTATGGACCACGTAACGGCCGCCGGGTTTAACCCTCGCCGGATTTAACGGGCTCTGGGCGGAACCGAGCGGGTGCGGCCGCTGCCGTCGATGGCAACGAACACGAACACTGCCTCGGTGACCTTGCGCCATTCGCTGGACAGCGGATCGTCGCTCCAGACCTCGACCATCATCTGGATCGAGCTGCGACCGATTTCCAGGGTCTGGGTATAAAAGGAAAGCTGCGCGCCGACCGCTACCGGCACCAGGAACGCCATGCGGTCGATGGCGACGGTGGCGACACGTCCGCCGGCCACGCGACTGGCCATGGCGGTACCCGCCAGGTCCATCTGGGCCACCAGCCAGCCGCCGAAAATATCGCCAAAGCCGTTGGTTTCGCGGGGAAGCGCGGTGATTTGCAGGGCCAGGTCGCCTTGCGGGATCGGATCTTCTTGTTCGAGCTCTATCATGCCGGGGGTGCCTCTGACCCGTGACTCTTCATTGGTACTTCAGGTGAATAGCCGTCTTGAGGAAAAACGATTCAGCCCGAACATACTACGTTCGTCACGTTCTTCGTAAGGCGTACTAAAGGGAAACTCTGCGAAACCGGCTGGCCCAGTCGGCGCCTGGGGCGCCCAGCGGCGTTTTCGCACAGCAACCCTTGCCGGGGCGGCTTTGCTCCAATGCCTGCGAGTATATCGATCGACAGGCTCCACGACGACCATCCGGTTCTGATTTTGACCGTCAATTGTGCGCATCTATGTGCTTTTTCGAACAATTTGCTATCGTGCCGAACCTGCCAGGCCACAACCAGCGCTGTTGCGGCTTCCAGAACCGACTATAAGAGAAGCCCTTGCCATGACCACTGTGCCTTCGAGCATCGCGCAGCCCGCTCGTCCGTTGACCCGCAACGACTACAAGACCCTGTCGCTGTCCGCCCTGGGTGGCGCGCTGGAGTTCTACGACTTCATCATTTTCGTGTTCTTCGCCACGGTGGTCGGCAAGCTGTTCTTCCCGGCGGACATGCCCGAGTGGCTGCGCCTGATGCAGACCTTCGGCATCTTCGCCGCCGGTTATCTGGCCCGGCCTCTGGGCGGGATCGTCATGGCGCACTTCGGTGATCTGCTCGGGCGCAAGAAGATGTTCACCCTGAGCATTTTCATGATGGCGGTGCCGACCCTGATCATGGGCCTGCTGCCGACCTACGCGCAGATCGGCATGTGGGCGCCGATCCTGTTGCTGCTGATGCGGGTGATCCAGGGCGCGGCCATCGGCGGTGAAGTGCCGGGCGCCTGGGTGTTCGTTTCCGAGCATGTACCGCAGCGGCATATCGGCTACGCCTGCGGCACCCTGACCTCGGGCCTGACCGCGGGCATCCTCCTGGGCTCGCTGGTGGCCACCGCGATCAACAGCATCTATACCCCGGGCGAAGTCGCCGATTACGCCTGGCGGATTCCGTTCCTGCTGGGCGGCGTGTTCGGCCTGTTCTCGGTGTACCTGCGCCGCTGGCTGCACGAAACCCCGGTGTTCGCCGAGCTGCAATTGCGCAAGGCGTTGGCCGAGGAAGTGCCGCTGCGCGCGGTGCTGCGCGACCACCGCAGCGCGATCATTCTCTCGATGCTGCTGACCTGGCTGCTGTCCGCCGGGATCATCGTGGTGATCCTGATGACTCCGACCGTGCTGCAGACGGTCTATCACTTCACCCCGACCACCGCGTTGCAGGCCAACAGCCTGGCGATCGTGTTCCTCAGCCTGGGGTGCGTGGCGTCCGGCGCGCTGGCCGACCGTTTTGGCGCCGGCCGGGTGTTCGTGTTCGGCAGCGCGCTGCTGCTGGCGACTTCCTGGACCTTCTACCACAGCCTGCTGGATCACCCGGACTGGCTGTTCCCGCTGTACGCGCTGACCGGCCTGCTGGTGGGCACCATCGGCGCGGTGCCTTATGTGATGGTCAAGGCCTTCCCGGCGGTGGTGCGCTTTAGCGGCCTGTCGTTTTCCTACAACCTGGCCTACGCGATCTTCGGTGGCCTGACGCCGATGGTGGTGACCGCGCTGCTCAAGGAGAGCCCGATGGGCCCGGCCTATTATGTTGCAATTATTTGCAGCATCGGGATCCTGGTCGGCCTGTACCTGTGGAAAAAGGGCCGCTGATCCCGGCCCATCTGTCGCCGCTGCCGCAGGCTGCGATAGGGCCGCAGGCCCTTATGCGCGCTGAAGATCGCCGCGACCCTTCGGGTCGATCGCGGCCTTCGGCAGCGGCTGCAAAACGCCAATCGCACCCTTATAAAGAAAGGCCAGCCTTCCATCGCGAATGCTGGCCTTTCATCTAATTGTCATATTTCAGCCATAGAGTGTTCACACGGCCTACAGATACTTGGCCCGACTTAACACACCCTATCTGCTAGGAGTAAGGCATGAAACTGAAGCGTTTGATGGCGGCAATGACTTTTGTCGCTGCTGGCGTTGCGACTGCCCACGCGGTTGCCGCTGTTGACCCTGCTATCCCGAGCTACACCAAGACCACTGGTGTGTCGGGCAACCTGTCCAGCGTCGGCTCCGATACCCTGGCCAACCTCATGACCCTGTGGGCCGAGCACTACAAGAAAGAATACCCGAACGTAAACATCCAGATTCAGGCCGCTGGCTCCGCCACCGCGCCACCTGCGCTGACCGAAGGCACCTCCAACCTGGGCCCGATGAGCCGCAAGATGAAGGACACCGAACTGGCTGCCTTCGAGCAGAAGTACGGCTACAAGCCAACCGCCATCCCGGTTGCCGTGGACGCCCTGGCCGTGTTCGTGCACAAGGACAACCCGATCCAGCACCTGACCATGGAACAGGTTGACGCGATCTTCTCGTCGACCCGCCTGTGCGGCGCCAAGGAAGACGTCAAGACCTGGGGCGACCTGGGCGTGAAAGGCGACCTGGCCAACAAGCCAGTCCAGCTGTTCGGTCGTAACTCGGTATCCGGCACCTACGGCTACTTCAAGGAAGAAGCCCTGTGCAAAGGCGACTACAAGCCTAACGTCAACGAACAGCCAGGTTCGGCTTCGGTGGTTCAGTCCATCAGCTCCTCGCTGAACGGCATCGGCTACTCGGGCATTGGCTACAAGACCGCTAGCGTGAAGACCGTGGCCCTGGCCAAGAAAGGCAGCAGCGACTTCATCGAAGACACCGAAGAAAACGCCCTGAACGGCAAGTACCCGCTGTCCCGCTTCCTGTACGTGTACATCAACAAGGCCCCGAACAAGCCTCTGGCCCCGCTGGAAGCCGAGTTCGTGAAACTGGTTCTGTCGAAACAGGGCCAGGAAGTAGTGGTGAAAGACGGTTACATCCCACTGCCAGCCAAAGTCGCCGCCAAGGCACTGGCTGACCTGGGCCTGCAGGAAGGCGCTGCAGTCGTAAAGAAGTAACACCCTAGGTCCGGGCCTGTCCCGGACCTTGTAGGAGCGAGCGGGCTCGCTCCTACACCCCCCAATTTTCGATCCGCTGCCAGCTCTGCTATGCGGCGGATTTGTTGCGTCACTGCATTGTCATCTTTCTGTCATACAGGATCGCTAGGGTGTGCGCATGAATGATCTGGCCAACTCCACCATGACTCCGACTTCCCCCCCCAAGCGCATTGACTTCAATACGCCTGAGCTGCAACGCAAGCGCCGCATCCGCGCGCTGAAAGATCGCCTGACCCGTTGGTACGTCCTCGTCGGCGGTCTGGCCGTGCTGGCCGCGATCACCTTGATCTTCTTCTTCCTCGCCTACGTAGTGTTGCCCCTGTTCCAGGGCGCCGACCTGACCTCCAAGGACCCGCTGACCCCAGCCTGGATGCAGGACGCCGGCAAGCCGCTGATGTTCTCCCTGGAAGAGCAGAACCAGGTCGGCATGCGGGTTTCCGACAAGGGCCAGGCGCTGTTCTTCGACATCGATAACGGTGCCGAGCTGCGCCGCGTCGACCTGCCGATTCCGGCCGGCGCTACGGTGACCGCCATCGGTAAGGATCAGCCGGGCAGCCCGCTGGTGGTGGTTGGCTTGTCCAACGGCCAGGCGCTGGTGTTCCGTCATACTTATAAGGTCAGCTACCCGGACGGCAAGAAAACCATCTCGCCGGCCATCGAATACCCCTACGGCGAAACCCCGATCGTGCTGAACGAGCAGGGCGGTGCCCTGGAGCACGTCAACCTCAACGCCAGCGATTCGGCGCTGGTGGTGGCCGGTTCCAGCGGCGCGCAATTGCATGTACTGCAACTGACCCGCGAAGAAAACATGATGACCGGCGAGGTCACCAGCGAGCAGAACCGCATCGAGCTGCCGCAGATGACCGAACCGGTCAAAGCCATGTACATCGACCCGCGCCAGCAGTGGTTGTACGTGATCAACGGGCGTGCCCAGGCCGACGTGTTCAGCCTGCGCGACAAGAGCCTCAACGGTCGCTACAAGCTGCTGGAGGATGCCAATGCCGAAGTGACCGCCAGCACCCAGTTGGTGGGCGGTATCTCGCTGATCATCGGTACCTCCAAGGGCGGACTGGCCCAGTGGTTCATGGCCCGCGACCCGGACGGCGAACTGCGCCTGAAGCAGATCCGGACCTTCCAGATGGGCACCACGCCGATCATCGAAATCACCGCCGAAGAGCGCCGCAAAGGCTTCGTCGCGCTGGACGCCTCGGGCAAGCTCGGCGTGTTCCACAGCACCGCGCACCGCACCCTGCTGGTGGACCAGGTGGTCGAGGGCGAAGGCCTGTTCGGCCTGTCGCCACGGGCCAACCGGGTGATCGTCGAAGCCGGCGGCAAGCTGCAACCGCTGGTGCTCGACAACCCGCACCCGGAAGTGTCCTGGAGCGCGCTGTGGAGCAAGGTCTGGTACGAGAACTACGACGAGCCTAAATACGTCTGGCAATCGACCGCGGCCAACACCGACTTCGAACCCAAGCTGAGCCTCTCGCCACTGACCTTCGGTACTTTGAAGGCGGCGTTCTACGCGATGTTGCTGGCGGCACCGCTGGCGGTTGCCGCGGCGATCTACACCGCTTACTTCATGGCTCCGGGCATGCGCCGCAAGGTCAAGCCGGTGATCGAACTGATGGAAGCGATGCCGACGGTGATCCTCGGCTTCTTCGCCGGCCTGTTCCTGGCGCCTTATGTCGAAGGCCATCTGCCGGGCATCTTCAGCCTGCTGATGCTGCTGCCGATCGGCATCCTGGTGGCCGGTTTCGTCTTCAGCCGCTTGCCTGAATCGGTGCGCCTCAAGGTGCCGGACGGCTGGGAAAGCGCGATCCTGATCCCGGTGATCATCCTGGTGGGCTGGTTCTCGCTGTACATGAGCCCATTCATGGAGAACTGGTTCTTCGGCGGCGACATGCGCATGTGGATCTCCCATGACCTGGGCATCACCTATGACCAACGCAACGCCCTGGTGGTTGGCCTGGCC
The DNA here is from genome assembly GCF_003850345.1 of Pseudomonas chlororaphis subsp. piscium. NCBI lineage: Bacteria > Pseudomonadati > Pseudomonadota > Gammaproteobacteria > Pseudomonadales > Pseudomonadaceae > Pseudomonas > Pseudomonas chlororaphis. The sequence continues at coordinate 6,926,724 of NZ_CP027707.1, read as the reverse complement.
ATGGGTTTCGCGGTGATCCCGAACATCTACTCGATCGCCGAAGACGCCGTGTTCAGCGTGCCGCGCGGCCTTACCCTGGGCTCCCTGGCCCTGGGCGCGACCCCATGGCAGACCATGACCCGCGTGGTGATCCTCACCGCCAGCCCGGGCATCTTCTCGGCGCTGATGATCGGCATGGGCCGCGCGGTCGGCGAAACCATGATCGTGCTGATGGCCACCGGTAACACCCCGGTCATGGAAATGAACCTGTTCGAAGGCCTGCGCACCCTGGCGGCCAACGTCGCGGTGGAAATGCCGGAGTCGGAAGTCGGCGGCAGCCACTACCGCGTGCTGTTCCTCTCGGCGCTGGTGCTGCTGCTGTTCACCTTCGTCATGAACACCCTCGCCGAGCTGATCCGTCAGCGTCTGCGCAAGAAATACTCGTCGCTTTAAGAAAGGTAGAAGTCTGTGAAACAGAACTCCCTGAATGGATGGTTCAAGAGCGGCGCCCCAGGCGTCTGGATCAGCGGTGGCGCGGTGTCCATTGCGGTCATCATGACCATTGGCCTGCTGGCGGTGATTGCCGTGCGCGGTCTGGGCCACTTCTGGCCGGCGGACCTGGTGCATGCCCACTACGACGTGCCGGGCCAGGCCAACCACCTGGTCGTCGGCGAAGTGGTACAGAAAGAAGAAGTGCCGCGGGCGCGCCTGAAGAGCGCCGGCCTGCCGGTGCCGGATGAAGGCCCCGAGTTCATGACCCGCGAGCTGATCAAGGTCGGCAACCGGGACCTGAACGGCAACGACTTCACCTGGATTGTCGGCGACTGGCTGACCAACCAGACCACGCCGCCGGAGCTGATGGCCATCGAGCGCCGCGAGTGGGGCAACTTCTACGGCTACCTGGTCAACGTCAAGCAGGATGGCAAGGTCATCGCCGAAGGCGAAGCGGCCTGGCCGGAACTGCAGGCGCGGATTGAGCGGGTGAGCAAGCTGGCCGCCCAGCTCAAGACCCTGGAGAAATCCGATATCGGCGCGATCAACGCCGGCCTCGAGCGTATCCGTCTGCACGGTCGCAAGCTGGAACTGGACGGCAAGCTCGATGCCGCCGCCCAGGCCGACATGGAAAGCGAGCGCGCCGAGCTGAACGCCCGTTACCAGGAGGTCGAAGCCCGCTTGAGCGACCTGCACGCGCAGTTCAACCGCGACAGCCTGACTGCCCGCGACGCCAACGGCAAGGAAGTGGAAATCGGCCTGGGCAAGGTGGTGCATGCCTACCAGCCGAACGCCATGGGTACCTTCACCAAGCTGGGCTTCTACTTCAGCAAGGTCTGGGAGTTCCTCAGCGACGACCCGCGTGAAGCCAACACTGAAGGCGGCATCTTCCCGGCGATCTTCGGTACCGTGATGATGACCCTGATCATGGCGATGATCGTGACCCCGTTCGGCGTGCTGGCGGCGGTGTACCTGCGTGAATACGCCAAGCAGAACACCCTGACCCGGGTGATCCGCATCGCGGTGAACAACCTGGCGGGGGTTCCGGCCATCGTCTACGGCGTGTTCGGCCTGGGCTTCTTCGTCTATGTGCTGGGTGGCTCCCTCGACCGGCTGTTCTTCCCCGAAGCGCTGCCGGCACCGACCTTCGGTACTCCGGGCCTGCTCTGGGCCTCCCTGACCCTGGCGCTGCTGGCGGTGCCGGTGGTGATCGTGGCCACCGAGGAAGGCCTGGCGCGGATTCCCCGCACCGTGCGTGAAGGTTCCCTGGCCCTGGGCGCGACCAAGGCGGAAACCCTGTGGAAGATCGTGCTGCCGATGGCCAGCCCGGCGATGATGACCGGCATGATCCTCGCGGTGGCCCGCGCCGCCGGTGAAGTGGCGCCGCTGATGCTGGTGGGTGTGGTGAAGCTGGCGCCGTCGCTGCCGGTGGACGGCAACTACCCGTACCTGCACCTGGACCAGAAGATCATGCACCTGGGCTTCCACATCTACGACGTCGGCTTCCAGAGCCCCAACGTCGAGGCCGCGCGGCCGCTGGTGTACGCCACGGCGCTGCTGCTGGTGCTGGTGATCGCGACGCTCAACCTGTCGGCAGTGTGGATTCGTAACCACCTGCGCGAGAAATACAAGGCTTTGGATAGTTAACACCGCCCCTGTAGGAGCGAAGCTTGCTCGCGAAAGCTGTCTGTCAGTCGCATCATTGTCAAATGTGCCGACGCCTTCGCGGGCAAGCCTCTCTCCTGCAAAACGGCAACACCTCTGGCCCATTCTGTGAGGCCAGCGGCTCACTGAAACGAATTTGTTAGCGTAGGGAGTTACCCATGCAGCAAGAAGCACATACCCACGGCATCAACATGTCGGCCCTGGGCCGCGACAAGCAGAGCCTGAGCCTGGAGCAGGAAACCGTGGCCATCGAAGTCCCGGGCCTGAGCCTGTTCTACGGTGAGAAGCAGGCGCTGTTCGACGTCAGCATGAACATTCCGAAGCAGCGCGTGACCGCCTTCATCGGCCCGTCCGGCTGCGGCAAGTCGACCCTGCTGCGGACCTTCAACCGGATGAACGACCTGGTGGACGGCTGCCGCGTGGAAGGCGAGATCAACCTCTACGGCAACAACATCTACCGCAAGGGCGAAGACGTGGCCGAGCTGCGCCGCCGTGTGGGCATGGTGTTCCAGAAGCCCAACCCGTTCCCGAAGACCATCTACGAGAACGTGGTCTACGGCCTGCGCATCCAGGGCATCAACAAGAAGCGCATCCTCGACGAAGCCGTCGAGTGGGCCCTCAAGGGCGCGGCGCTGTGGGACGAGGTCAAGGACCGCCTGCACGACTCGGCGCTCGGCCTGTCCGGTGGTCAGCAGCAGCGTCTGGTGATCGCCCGTACCATCGCCGTGGAACCGGAAGTGCTGCTGCTCGACGAACCCTGCTCGGCACTCGACCCGATTTCCACCCTGAAGGTCGAAGAACTGATCTACGAACTGAAATCGAAGTTCACCATCGTGATCGTGACCCACAACATGCAACAGGCCGCGCGCGTCTCCGACTACACGGCGTTCATGTACATGGGCAAACTGGTGGAATTCGGCGACACCGACACCCTGTTCACCAATCCGGCGAAGAAGCAGACCGAAGACTACATCACCGGTCGTTACGGCTAGGAAGCTGTTGTTGCTCACTGAACTGACGCTGCGGTCCACCGCACCTTACCGGACGCTCCAAGGACGCCAACCATGATTAGTAAAGAAGGCCTCACGCATCACATCTCCCAGCAGTTCAACGCCGAACTCGAGGAGGTGCGCAGCCACCTCCTGGCGATGGGCGGGCTGGTCGAGAAACAAGTCAACGACGCCGTCACCGCGCTGATCGAAGCCGACTCGGGGCTTGCCCAGCAGGTGCGCGAGATCGACGACCAGATCAACCAGATGGAACGCAACATCGACGAAGAATGCCTGCGCATTCTCGCCCGTCGCCAGCCGGCGGCTTCCGACCTGCGCCTGATCATCAGCATCTCCAAGTCGGTGATCGACCTGGAGCGCATCGGCGACGAATCGACCAAGATCGCCCGTCGCGCCATCCAGCTGTGCGAAGAAGGCGAAGCCCCGCGCGGCTACGTGGAAGTGCGACACATCGGCGACCAGGTGCGCAACATGGTGCGCGATGCACTGGACGCTTTTGCCCGCTTCGACGCCGACCTGGCGCTGTCGGTGGCCCAGTACGACAAGATCATCGACCGCGAGTACAAGACCGCTTTGCGTGAGCTGGCCACCTACATGATGGAAGATCCGCGCTCGATCTCGCGCGTTCTGAGCATCATCTGGGTGCTGCGCTCCCTGGAGCGGATCGGCGACCACGCGCGCAACATTTCGGAGCTGGTGATTTACCTGGTGCGCGGTACCGATGTGCGCCACCTGGGGCTCAAGCGGATGAAGGAAGAAGTTGAAGGCACAAGCGCCGAAAGCGCTAATGTTCCGGGTGAAGCTGACGATAAGTAAGGTTGCCCGAGAGAAGCGCCCGGCCCTTTTGGCCGGGCGTTTTCGTTTATGGGGATTGAACTTGAAAAGCAGCGCCCGCGAACGAAAAGTCCTGGCGTGACTGAAGAGTTTTGGCAAAGTGCCATCAGTAAAGCGTTATGCTAGCCGGGATTTTTAAAGGGGTGGTCGATGAGTAAGGTAAGTGTGTTGGTGGTGGATGACGCTTCGTTCATTCGTGACCTGGTGAAGAAGTGTCTGCGCAACTACTTCCCTGGCATCAAGATCGAGGACGCCATCAACGGCCGTAAAGCCCAGGCCCTGCTGGCCCGTGAAGCCTTCGACCTGGTCCTGTGCGACTGGGAAATGCCGGAAATGTCCGGCCTGGAGCTGCTGACCTGGTGCCGCAGCCAGGAGGCGATGAAGGCCATGCCGTTCATCATGGTTACCAGTCGTGGCGACAAGGAGAACGTGGTGCAGGCGATCCAGGCCGGCGTCTCCGGCTACGTCAGCAAGCCGTTCACCAACGAGCAGCTGCTGACCAAGGTCAAGCAGGCGCTGAACAAGGTCGGCAAGCTCGACACCCTGATGAACAGCGCGCCGACCAAGATGAACTCGGCGTTCGGCAATGATTCCCTGAGCGCCCTGACCGGCGGCAAGGCCGAAGTCATTGGCGCCGCTCCGGCGGCTGCGGCGGTCAATCCGTTTGCCAAGCCTGCCGTGGTGTCCGCTCCGGCTCCCGCTGCGGCCCCGTCCCGTGGCCTGCTCAACAGTCCTCCAGTCAAGGCTCCGGCTCCTGCCGCCGCTGCGCCTGCCAGTGGTCGCGGCCAGGGGCAGTTGCGCCTGCCCAGCGGTACCCAGCAGTGTGTGATCAAGGCGCTGAGCATCAAGGAGGCGCTATTGGTGGTGAAGCGCACCGATACACTGCCACAGGTGCTCGACAGCGCCGTGCTGGACCTGGAGCAGGGTGACAATGCCGAAGTGGCGCGCCTGAACGGCTACCTGCATGCGGTGGTGGCCTATGAGCCGAAGCCGGACAGCGAGTGGCTGCAGCTGACTTTCCGCTTCGTCGACCAGGATGCGCAGAAGCTCGACTACATCTCCCGCCTGATCGCCCGCGGCACGGCGCAGAAACACTTCGTCCCCGGCGCCTGAGCCCCTCTCAGCCCCGTTCCTGACCACTATCTCGCGGGCAACCACGCTTCTGTAGGAGCGAGGCTTGCCCGCGATGACGTCCGTTCTGACGCTATATTTTCCAGACCGCTGGCCCCGACCCCGTAGCCGCTGCCGCAGGCCGCGATAAAGCCGAAGGCCTTCAGCGATCTCAAACCTTGCGCCCGCTTCGTCGGAGTGCCGCTCAAGTCGATCGCAGCCTGCGGTGGCTACAACATCCACGCTCCAGTGCCAGTCTGCGTTTGAATGCGGCGCGAAACCTGCTGCAAACACTTCCCTGTACCACGCTTCTGCACGCTGACGAAGGTGATCTGGGGCGTGTCACCCAGGCCTTGTATCTGTTGTTGGATGATGGCTGTGATGTGTTGCAGGCCGCGCAGCGCAAGGCGTTGGGGGAGGGGGCGGTGGTTTGATGCCGTGTGTCCGATTCTCGGTTTTTCAGGTTGATTTATATCTGTACTGATATAGGTTGTGGTCTGTGCTTTTGGCTTTTCTTGTGCCGGGCCACGCTTTGAAACAACCCGGCCGCGCGCTGTGGCGGTCGGGTTGTTTAACCTCTCTGGGGTCAGTAACGGGAGAGGTTCGATGCCTAGGCACAAGGATGTGGTGTTTGTCGGGAGCGCGCTCCGGGACCTCCGGGCTTTTCCGCTGGATGCGCGAAGGGCCGCGGGTTTTCAGCTGGATCTGTTGCAGCAGGGCGAGCAGCCCTATGACTGCCGGTCGATGAAAACCGTGGGGCCGGGGGTGTTCGAGATCAGGATCAGTGAGGACTCAGGGGCGTTTCGGGTGTTTTACGTGGCCAACCGGCCCGCGGCCATTTATGTGCTGCACGCCATGCGCAAGACCACCCGCAAGACCGAAGCGCGGGACATCGAGCTGGCTCGGGCCAGACTTCAGGAGATAAGTGCACGTCATGACCGATCACATGCATACCGAGCGTTTCGCCAGTGTCTGGGACGCGCTCGAAGGTTCGCCCCAGGAAGCCGCCAATATGCGCCTGCGCTCCAAGCTCATGCTGGAGCTGGGCAAGACCATCAAGGTCTGGGGTGTTTCACAGAAGGAGGCCGCCAGGCGGCTCAATATCACCCAGCCGCGACTCAACGACGTGCTCAGCGGCAAGATCAACAAGTTTTCCCTGGATGCGCTGGTCAACCTCTCCGACGCCGCGCAACTGGGCGTCGATATCAGCTTCAGTCCGTCGGCAATGGAACCTCTGGTGCAGGGTTGATTCATACAAAGTCCACGTCGGGCTGCTAGCCTGACTTCAGGCTTTCCTCAGAATCTTGCCCATGTTCATGCACCTGCTGTTTTCCTGCGGTCTGTTGCTGGCTGCCACCTCGGCCATGGCCATGACCATCTACAAGTCCACCGACGCCAATGGCGTGGTGTCCTACAGTGACCGTCCGTCGCCGGGCGCCCAGGTGTTCGTGTTTCGCGATCGCATGGTCGAGCACCTGGAGCGCCAGGTGCGCTTGGATGTCGAGAAGAGCTGGGGGGTGGACAGCGTCTTTGTGCGTAACGACCTGTATGCGCCGGTGGAGATCGAGCTGGGGTTTACCGGCCTGAAGAATATCCGCAGTGCGCCCAGGCAGCCGATTCGCCGGGTACTGCCGGCCCGCAGCCGACAGCGCCTGGCGCAGCTCACGGCGATGCAGGCGGGCAAGCCGCTGATCTATGTCCCGCAGTTCCGTTATTCCCTGGGCGACCCTGCAGGCGCCGCCCAGGCCTATCGTTACCCGTTGCCCTGGCGTGGCGGCCCCTTTCGCCTGACCCAGGGCGCCAACGGCCGGTACAGCCATTTCGGCCCCAAGAGCCGTTATGCCATGGACATCGCCATGCCCGAGGGCACGCCGATCATCGCGGCGCGTGGCGGGGTGGTGGTGAAGACCGAGAACCGCCAGAGCGGGCACGGCACCGACCCTTCCGGCAATTTCGTGCGGGTGCTGCACAACGACGGCACCATGGGGGTGTACCTGCACCTCAAGCGCGGCTCGGTAAGGGTGCGTGAAGGCCAGCGGGTCGTGGTGGGCAGCCCGCTGGCGCTGTCGGGCAACACCGGCAACAGCAGCGGCCCGCACCTGCACTTCGTGGTGCAGCGCAATACCGGCCTGGGGCTGGTGTCGATTCCCTATCAGTTCAACCAGCCCATCGGCAGCCTGCCGAATTTCGCGCTAGGCAAAAAGTAGCCGTGTAGCTGCTGCCGTCAGGCTGCGATAAGGCCGCAGGCCTTCAGCGATCTCTAGATCCTGCGCCCGCTTCGTCGGAGTGCTGCCCAAGTCGATCGCAGCCTGCGGCAGCGGCTACAGGGCGATCAGCGGGTGGGTGTAATCAGGGGAGGGAATCGCGAGCAATCGAGCGTCGACCGGCTGCTCGCGATGAGGTGTCAGACTGTGCTCAGTCGAGCATCAACACCTTGGCCAGGACGATTTTCGGGCCTTTCATCTTCTTGATGATGATGCGCAGGCCTTCGACTTCCATGACCTCTTCTTCTTCCGGTACCCGTTTCAGGGTCTCGTAGACCAGGCCGGCGAGGGTTTCGGCCTCGATATGGTCCAGGTCGATGCCCAGCAGGCGTTCCACCTTGAACAGCGGGGTGTCGCCGCGCACCAGCAACTTGCCAGGCTGGTAGGCGAGGATGCCGCGTTCGGCCTTGCGGTGTTCGTCCTGGATATCGCCAACCAGCACTTCCAGCACGTCTTCCATGGTCAGGTAGCCGATGATCTTGCCGTCGGCTTCCTCCACCAGGGCGAAGTGCGAACCGCCTTTACGGAATTGTTCCAGCAGCTGCGACAGCGGCATGTGCCGGGAAACGCGCTCCAGCGGGCGGGTCAGCTCGGCCAGGTTGAACGACTCGGGAATGTGGTCCAGTGCCGCCAGTTCCAGCAGCAGGTCCTTGATGTGCAGCAGGCCGACGAATTCGTTGCGCTCGCTGTCGTAGACCGGGTAGCGGCTGAACTTGTGGCGGCGGAACAGGGCGAGGATCTGCTTCAGCGGCGCGTTGAACTCTACGCTGATCAGGTCTTCCCGGGAGTTGGCCCAGTCCACCACTTCCAGCTCGCCCATTTCCACGGCCGAGGCCAGTACGCGCATGCCCTGGTCGCTGGGGTCCTGGCCCCGGCTGGAGTGCAGGATCAGCTTCAGTTCTTCGCGGCTGTAGTGGTGCTCGTGATGCGGGCCGGGCTCGCCCTGGCCGGCGATGCGCAGGATGGTGTTGGCGCTGGCGTTGAGCAGGTAGATCGCCGGGTACATCAGCCAGTAGAACAGGTACAGCGGCACCGCCGTCCACAGCGACAGCAGCTCGGGCTTGCGGATGGCCCAGGACTTGGGCGCCAGCTCGCCGACCACGATGTGCAGGTAGGAAATGATGAAGAAGGCGGTAAAGAACGACACGCCCTTGACCACTTCCGCCGAGTCCACGCCCACGGCGCTGAGCAGCGGCGCCAGCAGGTGGGCGAAGGCCGGCTCACCGACCCAGCCCAGGCCAAGGGAGGCCAGGGTGATACCCAACTGGCACGCGGAAAGGTAGGCATCCAGCTGGCTGTGTACGGTGCGCAGGATCTGCCCGCGCCAGCCGTTCTTATGGGCGATGGCCTCGACCCGGGTCGAGCGCAGTTTGACCATGGCGAACTCGGCGGCTACGAAAAAGCCGTTGAGCAGAACCAGGAGCAGTGCAAAAAGAATCATGCCGAAGTCGGCGAAAAGAGACGCGAGGGTAAAACCAGGGGAAGGGTCCATGATGGAGTTTTGCGGGTTCCGTGTATTCGAAAAAGAGAGAAATGCGCGGCGCAATGGCAGGCGCAAGCCAGCCAATGTAGCGGCTGGCAGGGCGATTGCCTAGTGGCGCGTGGCTGTCACCGCTGGTCGGTCAGGGTGCCGGCACGGAATTTTTTCACCTGGGCCGGGGCGAAATGGCAGGTAAAAGTGCTGCCGTGGCCGGGTACGCTGCTGATCTCCAGGCGCGCCCGATGGCGCAGCAGAACATGCTTGACGATGGCCAGGCCCAGGCCGGTGCCGCCGGTGTTGGAGTTGCGGCTGGAGTCGACCCGGTAGAAGCGTTCGGTCAGGCGCGGCAAGTGCTTGCTGTCGATGCCGATCCCCGAGTCCTGCACGCTCAGGTGCGCGCCTTGCTCGTCGCCCCACCAGCGGATGCGGATGTTGCCCTCGGCCGGGGTGTATTTCACGGCGTTGAACACCAGGTTGGAAAAGGCGCTGCGCAGTTCCGCCTCGCTGCCCTTGAGCAGGACCTGCGCGTCGGCTTCCAGGGTGATGCGCTGGTTGCGTTCCCCGGACAGGGCCTGGGCATCGCTCTTGATCGATTGCAGCAGCACATCGATCGGCACCGGCTGGTTGTCCGACGGGTAGTCGGTGGCTTCCAGCTTGGCCAACAGCAGCAGGTCGTTGAGCAGGGTCTGCATGCGCCCGCCTTGCTGCTGCATCTGCTGCAGGGCGCGGCTCCAGCGCGGGTTCACTTCCTCGACATTGTCGAGCAGGGTTTCCAGGTAGCCGCAGATCACCGTCAGCGGCGTGCGCAGCTCGTGGGAGACGTTGGCGATGAAGTCTTTGCGCATCTGTTCCAGCTGGTGGATGCGGGTCACGTCGCGCACCAGCATCAGGTGTTCGTTGTTGCCGTAGCGGGTGATGTACAGCTGGATGCGTACCCGGTCGTTGGTTGGTGAGGGGATTTCCAGCGGCTCGTTGTAATTGTCCTGTTCGAAGTATTCCTTGAAGCGCGGATGACGCACCAGGTTGGTCACCGGCTGGCCGCTGTCTTGCGGGGTCTTCAGGCCCAGCAGGGTTTCCGCGGCGCGGTTCCACCACTCCAGGTTGCCGTCGCTGTCGAGCATGATCACCGCGTCTTTCAGCGCCGCGGTGGACTCCTGGACCCGGTCGATCACCGCTTGCAGGCGCCCGCGTACCCGTTGGTCGCGGCGTTGCAGGTGGTAGATGCTGTCGAACACCTCGCCCCACAGGCCGTAGCCATCGGGCGGTGCTTCATCGGGTTGGTGCAGGCGCAGCCATTCATGCAGGCGCAGCAGCTGTTTGAGGGTCCAGGCCAGATAGATCCCCAGGCCGATGGCCAGGCTCCAGCCGTAGTAACCACTGATCAGGCCCACCAGCAGGCAGCCGGTGACCAACAGCAGCATGTGGCGAATCAGGGTGCCATGCCAGTTTTGGTTCACTTAACACGCGTCCTTGTAAGCGTCTGGCGAATAAGGGGCCGGCTTCAGGCCTTGGTGGAAAAACGGTAGCCGGTGCCGCGCACGGTTTGTACCAGATTCTCGTAGGCATCGCCCAAGGCTTTGCGCAGACGGCGGATATGCACGTCGACGGTGCGTTCTTCGACATAGACGTTGCCGCCCCAGACCTGGTCCAGCAACTGGCCGCGGGTGTAGGCGCGTTCCTGGTGGGTCATGAAGAATTGCAGCAGGCGGTATTCGGTCGGGCCCATTTCGGCCGGTTTGCCGTCGATGGTCACGCGGTGGCTGATCGGGTCCAGCAGCAGGCCGCCGACTTCGATCGGCGCCTCGCCATCGGTCGGGCCGGCGCGGCGCAGCACGGCTTTGAGGCGCGCTACCAGCTCGCGAGGGGAGAACGGCTTGGTGATGTAGTCGTCGGCGCCGACTTCCAGGCCCTGGATCTTGTTGTCCTCTTCGCCCTTGGCGGTGAGCATGATGATCGGGATGTCACCGGTCAGTTCATCGCGTTTCAGGCGTCGGGCCAGCTCGATGCCGGAGGTGCCGGGCAGCATCCAGTCGAGCAGGATCAGGTCGGGCTTGCGGTCGACGATGATGGCATGGGCCTGCTGGGAGTTCTCCGCCTCCAGGCAGTCGTAGCCGGCCATTTCCAACGCAACGGCGATCATTTCGCGAATGGGCGCTTCGTCGTCAACGATCAGAATGCTCCTGCCAACCATGCTCAATCCTCTTGTCATTTAACTGTCTTGCGCCGCATTAGATAACGGAATTATTGCAGTCGTGTGACAGTATTTTAGGTGCTGGGGCGAGGGCTGCATTCATGGACTAAGCTTTGGGTCCGAATCCTGACAACCACCAAAGAAGGTTTCCATGACTCAACTCACGAAATCCTGCAAAGCCCTGTTGCTGAGCGCTGCGCTGGCCTTGCCCGGGCTGGCGTTCGCCGCGGAGCCGGCGATGGTCAAAGATGGTATGTACGTCGACCACAAGGGCATGACCCTGTACACCTTTGCCAAGGATGCCGGCGGCAAGTCCATGTGCAACGACAAGTGCGCCGCCAACTGGCCGCCGCTGATGGCCGCCAGCGGCGACAAGGCCATGGGCGAGTGGACCGTCATCAAGCGTGACGACGGCTCCATGCAGTGGGCCTACGACGGCAAGCCGCTGTACACCTTCGTGATGGACAAGAAAGCCGGTGACATGACCGGCGACGGCAAGATGGACGGCGCCTGGAAAGTGGCCAAGCCTGATTGACCGCAGTGTTTCTTCGCGGGCAAGCCTCGCTCCTACGTAGGAGCGAGGCTTGCCCGCGATAACGATCTTCAGCGCACCGCGTAATCCACGACTATCCCCAGGAAAATCGCCAACCCTGCCCAGTGGTTGTGCAGGAAGGCCTTGAAGCACTTCATCCGGTCGCGATCGCGAGTGTCCCAGAACTCCCAGGCAAAACAGCCGGCCGCGGCCAGCAAGCCCAGATGGAACCAGCCCCCCAGTTCGAAGCGCGCGCCTGCCAGCAGCAGGCACCCCAGCGCCAGGCCCTGCAGGGTCAGAATGATCACCCGGTCGGCTTCGCCGAACAGGATTGCGGTGGATTTCACTCCGATCTTCAGGTCGTCGTCGCGGTCGGTCATCGCGTAATAGGTATCATAAGCCACGGTCCACAGCAGGTTGGCGATGTACAACAGCCAGGCGGTGGCCGGCAGTTCGCCGGTCTCGGCGGTGAAGGCCATCGGGATGCCCCAGGAGAACGCCGCGCCTAGCACTACTTGCGGGTAATAGGTGTAGCGCTTCATGAAGGGGTAGCTGGCCGCCAGGGCCAGGCCGCCCAGCGACAGCCAGATGGTGGCCGCGTTGGTGCACAGCACCAGCAGGAAGCTGATGAACATCAGCACGGCGAAGAACACCAGGGCTTCCTTGGAGCTGATCTTGCCGCTGACCAGCGGACGCTGTTCGGTGCGCTTCACATGGCCGTCGACCTTGCGGTCGGCCCAGTCGTTGATCACGCAGCCGCCAGCCCGGGTGAGGGTCACGCCGAGGACGAAAATCACGATATTGGCCAGCGATGGCGAGCCTTCGCCGGCAATCCACAGGGCCCAGAGGGTCGGCCAGAGCAGCAGGTAGATGCCGATCGGCTTATCCATGCGGGTCAGCTGAATGAAGTCCCAGGCGCGTGGATTCAGGCGGTTGAGGGATTTGAGCAGGCTCTGATACATCAGCGGTTCTCCAGCTGGGCGCTGACGGCGCTCCACAGGGACGGCAGGAAGATTTCGGCGACCAGCACGCTCAGGGTTGCGCGATCGAAGCGCGAACGGCGGGCCCAGAGGTCATCGGCTTGCACCTCGTCGGGCAACCATGGGCGTGGGTAATGGCAGACTTCGATGGGGCGGCGTTGAAAAGCCTGGTCGCAGAACAGCAGTTCGCCCAGGGAGCGGCTGCCCAGTTCGTCCATGTTCAGCCCGCCATCCTGCAGGGCACTGCGGGCCGCCACGCTGCGGGCGAATACCCAGGCCTGGCCGTGACCGCGCAGATACACCTCGCGTACCCAGCCCTGGCTGCCTGGCGGCAGGTCCAGCGCGGCGCATTCGTCGGCGCGCAGGGTCTGCCAGCCTTCGACCAGCGGCGTCACGCTGAAACCGTCATTGGAGAGACGGGTCAGGCGCCGGGTCAGAGAACCTTCATCGAACAGCCAGTCGAGGGTTTGTGCGTCGGGGAGGGGCGTCAGCCGGCTTTGCGAGAGCCAGTCCGGGGTAGAAAATGGAGAGATTGAGTGCGGCACAGTGGGTCATTATTGGCAGCAAATGAGGCCGCGAGCTTAGCATGGCGACAGGCGATTTTGCCGCAATGGAGCGGCCGCCCGCAGCGAACGTGCTTGCATCCGTCGGTGCTCATCAGTACAAAACGCGCTGGGCCGGACGCGCCGCCTGGCGTCATCCAGAGTCGATTCATCGACCATCCCGCCGGCAACAGCCTGAGAACCTGAGGAAACGCGTAAATGAAAAAGTGGCAATGTGTGGTCTGCGGCCTGATCTACAACGAAGCCGACGGCTGGCCGGACGACGGAATCTTGCCCGGTACCCGCTGGGAAGACGTGCCTGAAGACTGGCTCTGCCCGGATTGCGGAGTTGGCAAAATGGATTTCGAAATGATCGAAATCGGCTGATCACAACCTGTGATCCCCTGAACCTGAAGGAGTAAGGAATGAACGCACCTGTCGTCATCGTGGGCACCGGGCTGGCCGGCTACAACCTGGCCCGAGAGTTTCGCAAGCTCGATAGCGAAACGCCGCTGCTGCTGATTACCGCCGATGACGGACGTTCCTATTCCAAGCCGATGCTGTCCACCGGCTTTGGCAAGAACAAGGAAGCCGACGGCCTGAGCATGGCCGAACCCGGCGCCATGGCCGAGCAACTGAAGGCCGAGGTGCGCACCCATACCCGCATCAGCGGCATCGACCCTGGCCACAAGCGCCTGTGGATTGGTGAAGAAGCGGTGAGCTACCGCGACCTGATCCTCGCTTGGGGCGCGGAAACCGTGCGCGTACCGGTGGAGGGCGATGCCGGTGACCTGATCTTCCCGATCAACGACCTGGAAGACTACGCGCGCTTTCGCGCGGCCGCGGCCGGCAAGCGCCGGGTGCTGCTGCTGGGCGCCGGTCTGATCGGCTGTGAGTTCGCCAACGACCTGATCCTCGGCGGTTACGAGGTGGACCTGGTGGCGCCTTGCGAGCAGGTCATGCCAACTCTGCTGCACCCTGCGGCCGCCGCCGCGGTACAGGCCGGGCTGGAAAGCCTGGGCGCGCGCTTCCACCTGGGGCCGGTGCTCAATCGCTTGCAGCGCACGGCGGATGGCCTTGAGGCGCATCTGTCCGATGGAGAGGTGATTGCCTGCGATCTGGTGGTGTCGGCGATCGGCCTGCGTCCGCGCATTGACCTGGCCGCCGCTGCGGGGGTGATGGTCAACCGTGGGGTGGTGGTGGACCGGCATCTCAAGACCTCCCACGCCAACATCTATGCCTTGGGCGACTGCGCCGAGGTCGATGGGCTGAATTTGCTGTACGTCATGCCCCTCATGAGTTGTGCGCGAGCGCTGGCACAGACCCTGGCTGGCAACCCGACGGCAGTCAGCTACGGCCCGATGCCGATCACCGTGAAAACCCCGGTCTGCCCGCTGGTGGTTTCGCCACCGCCACGCGGCCTGGAAGGCGTGTGGACGGTCGAAGGGCAGGGCGCCGATATCAAGGCGCTGTGCCGCGATGCCGGCGGCAAACTGCTGGGTTATGCGCTGACCGGGGCCGCGGTCATGGACAAACTGGCCCTGAACAAGGAGCTTCCCGGCTTGTTGGCCTAAATACTGGTCGTTCTGTCGGAATAATCATGTGTTTGCCACTACAAAGGTCGCGCAGAGACTGGCGCCACTCCTAACCGCGTGCCATCCTCACACCCGTCTGCCGCAGAGTAGAGCCTGCGGCGCCTTGGGCGCTGTTCCGGAAGAACAGCACGGACATAACAACAAAAAACCGTCAAAGAGGCTTCACTATGCGTAAACCAGAACTCGCCGCTGCAATTGCTGAAAAAGCGGATCTGACCAAAGAACAGGCCAACCGCGTTCTCAACGCCGTTCTCGAAGAAATCACCGGCGCCCTGCATCGTAAGGACAGTGTCACCCTGGTAGGTTTCGGAACCTTCCTGCAGCGTCACCGTGGCGCCCGTACCGGCAAGAACCCGCAAACCGGTGAACCGGTGAAGATCAAGGCCAGCAATACCGTAGCCTTCAAGCCAGGCAAATCGCTGAAAGACAGCGTCAATCCATAACTGTTGCGAACTCCCTCGATAGCGGGGAGAACCGTATTGAAAAATGGGCAAGCCGATAACTCGGATGCCCATTTTTTATGGGTGGCTGTTCGGCATATAAAGAACAGGAATGCCTAACGCAAGTTTCGCCAACTACATCTGTATTGTTCAAAAAACATACAGACTGTTTGATGGCAAACTACTACCCGAAGTGCCATCATATTAGTGGCACTTTCCGAAGTTAGGTGTTTGTACGCGGACTGCACTGTTTTATAAAAGTTCAGAATTAAGACTATTCCCATATCCGGCACTTTTCGACTCGGCATAGCATTGTCCCTTAATCATTGAGTCGTGCTCTGGTTCATATCGCGCAAGGCTCTGGCTCGCGGCTCCTGGCGTTTCTGGTTGGAATAGGGATTCAACTGGCTGTCTAGGGGGAACCCCTGTCATATATAAGGCAATCTCTTACGAGCAGCCGATGACAGTTCGTCTTGTTGTTCGAGGGGATGCTTGCTAGTGGCCATCATACTGATTACGATGCGCGCTCTTGAAAGAGCAGGCTCAATTGGATGAGTACGCTCTTTGATACTGTCCAGCACGCGAAAAATGTCTCGCGTGCGTATAGACCGTAATCTCGAAAAAGGCCATGGATGTCCTACTCAAGTAAACTTTCTGCCCATTACCTCGAACTCGCCAAGGCCTCTATTTCCAAAGAGAGTTTCGCGGGTGAGGACGTTCGCTTCTCCAGCGAATACGAGGCGTTGGAAAGTGAGTTGGGCAAAGCCCAATCCATGCACGAAAGCGGTCAGATCGACTGGCTGAAAATCCTCGAAAACAGTGAAGCGCTGCTGCGTACCCAGTCCAAGGATCTGCGGGTGGCCGCCTGGCTTACCTGGGCCTTGTATCAGCGTGAATCCTTCCCCGGCCTGCTGGCCGGCTTTGGTCTTCTGCAGCACCTGTGCGAACAGCATTGGGCGCAGATCCACCCCGCCAAACTGCGTACCCGGTCTGCCGCCATCGGCTGGCTGGTGCCGCGTCTCGAGCAGGTGCTGGGCGAAAACGTCGCGATCAAGGAGCAGTTGCCGCTGTTCCGCCGCCTGGTGGAGCACCTGGAAGGGCTCGATGCCGTGCTCACCGAGCATCTGGGCGACGATGGACCCTTGCTGCTGCCGATCTGCCGGCGGCTGTCGACCATGGTCCTGCGCGCCGCCGACAACCAGCCGGAACCCGGCGCCGTGGGCGCGGTGGTGGCGCAGGTCAAGCAGGCCGCGACCCAGTTGTTCACGCCCGGCGCGCCTATCGACAACGAGAAGGAAGCGCAGAAGGCCCTGCGGGCGTTGCAGGAAAATGCCCGGCCGCTGAGCGCCTGGTGGCTCAAGCAGAAGGCCACCGATGTGCGTGCCCTGCGCTTGAACCGCACCATGCTGTGGTTGCCCATCGATGCCGTCCCGGAGCGCAATGCCGAGCAGATCACCGCGTTGCGCGGGCTGCCGGCCGACAAGCTGAAGACCTACCAGGAGCGTTTTGCCAATGGGCAATACGCCGACCTGCTGGTGGAGCTCGAAGCCAGCCTGGCCAGGGCGCCGTTCTGGTTCGACGGCCAGCGCATGGTCTGGGAATGCCTGCAAGGGTTGAACGCCGACCAGGCGATGCGTGAGGTGGAGTTTCACTTCGCACTCCTGTTGCAGCGCCTGCCGGGCGTAGTCGAGTTGCGTTTCCACGACGGCGCGCCTTTCGCCGATCCGGCCACCCGCAGTTGGATCAGCGCCCACGTCATGCCCCATCTGCAAAGCGCCAGCGCGCCGCGCAAGGTCGAAGCGACCGCCAGCCAGCCCGCTTGGGAAGAAGCCCTCGAAGAGGTATTGCCGATCCTGCGCAAGGACGGCCTCAAGGCCGCCGTGCAGATCCTCAAGCAAGGCCTGCAGAACGCCCACGGCGGGCGGGTGCGGTTCTTCTGGCAGTTCAGCCTGGCGCGGCTGTGCTTCATGGCCAAGAAATACGAGCTGGCCAAGACCCAGCTCGAAACCCTCGATCAAGAATTACTGAGCTCGGGCCTGCATGCCTGGGAGCCGGATCTTGCGTTGGAAGTGCTGCACCTCCTGCATAGCTGCTGTGAGTTGTTGCCGCAGAACCACGCAGTGCGAGAACGCAAGGAAGAGATTTATCGCAGGCTGTGCCACCTCGACCTCGAAGTGGTACTCGAATAGGCCCCAGGGCCAACAACCGCAAGGAGAAAAGCCATGGCCAAAGAAGGCTCGGTAGCCCCCAAGGAACGCATCAACGTCACCTTCAAACCCGCCACCGGCGGTGCTCAGGAAGAGATTGAACTGCCGTTGAAGCTACTGGCAATCGGTGATTACACCCAGCGCGTGGACGAGCGCAAAGTGGAAGACCGCAAGCCGATCAGCATCGACAAAATGACGTTCGACGAAGTGCTGGCCAAGCAGGAGCTGAGCCTGACGCTGAGCGTGCCTAACCGTCTTCAGGAAGAGGGCGACACCGAAGAGCTGGCGGTCAAGCTGCGCGTCAACTCGATGAAGGACTTCAACCCGGCCAGCCTGGTCGAGCAAGTGCCTGAGCTGAAAAAACTGATGGAACTGCGCGACGCGCTGGTGGCACTCAAGGGTCCGCTGGGTAACGCCCCTGCATTCCGTAAAGCCATCGAAGGCGTACTCGCCGACGACGAATCGCGCGGTCGTGTACTCGGTGAGCTGGGCCTGAACGCCGCAGCCACCGAAGCCTGAGTCTCTATCAGTCAAGGAAGCCAAACACTATGAGCACTAGTGCAGCACAACAGAAAAGCAACGAGAACGGCGAGTACAGCATTCTCGACAGCATCATCGCCGAAACCCGCCTGACTCCGGACGACGAAGCCTACGACATCGCCAAGCGCGGTGTGTCGGCCTTCATCGAAGAGCTGCTCAAGCCTCAGAACGATGGCGAGCCGGTCAAGAAGGCCATGGTTGACCGCATGATCGCTGAGATCGATGCCAAGCTCAGCCGCCAGATGGACGAAATCCTTCACCACGAAGACTTCCAGTCCCTGGAGTCGGCCTGGCGTGGCCTGCAGTTGTTGGTCGACCGCACCAACTTCCGCGAAAACATCAAGATCGAAATCCTCAACGTTTCCAAGCAGGACCTGCTGGACGACTTCGAAGATTCGCCGGAAGTGATGCAGGCTGGCCTGTACAAGCACATCTACACCGCTGAATACGGCCAGTTCGGTGGCCAGCCGGTGGGCGCGATCATCGCCAACTACTTCATGTCGCCAAGCTCGCCAGACGTGAAGCTGATGCAGTACGTGTCCAGCGTTGCCTGCATGTCCCACGCGCCATTCATCGCCGCGGCCGGTCCGAAGTTCTTCGGCCTGGAAAGCTTCACCGGCCTGCCGGACCTGAAGGATCTGAAAGACCACTTCGAAGGCCCGCAATTCGCCAAATGGCAGAGCTTCCGCCAGTCGGAAGACTCGCGCTACATCGGCCTGACCGTACCGCGCTTCCTGCTGCGCAACCCGTACGATCCGGAAGAGAACCCGGTCAAATCCTTCGTCTACAAGGAAACCGTTGCCAACAGCCACGAACACTACCTGTGGGGCAACACCGCGTACGCGTTCGGTACCAAACTGACCGACAGCTTCGCCAAGTTCCGCTGGTGCCCGAACATCATCGGCCCGCAGAGCGGTGGCGCGGTAGAAGACCTGCCGTTGCACCACTTCGAAAGCATGGGTGAAATCGAAACCAAGATTCCTACAGAGGTTCTGGTTTCCGACCGCCGTGAATACGAACTGGCCGAGGAAGGCTTCATCTCCCTGACCATGCGCAAAGGCAGCGACAACGCGGCGTTCTTCTCCGCCAGCTCGGTGCAGAAGCCGAAGTTCTTCGGCATCAGCGCGGAAGGCAAGGCTGCGGAGCTGAACTACAAGCTCGGTACCCAGCTGCCGTACATGATGATCGTCAACCGCCTGGCTCACTACCTGAAAGTGCTGCAGCGCGAGCAACTCGGTTCATGGAAAGAACGTACCGACCTCGAGCTGGAACTCAACAAGTGGATCCGCCAGTACGTCGCCGACCAGGAAAACCCGAGCGCCGAAGTTCGTGGCCGTCGTCCGCTGCGCGCCGCGCAGATCATCGTCAGCGATGTGGAAGGGGAGCCGGGCTGGTACCGCGTCAGCCTGAACGTGCGCCCGCACTTCAAGTACATGGGTGCCGATTTCACCCTGTCGCTGGTTGGCAAGCTGGACAAAGAGTAACCAGGAGCTAGGTCATGACCGGATACGGCAGCCTTTTCGAACGCCTGAGTGGCGAGGCCGACAAGCGTGTCGGCTGGAGCCGCGAGGTTTCCGCCATGGCGTCGGTGGCTGCCCATCTGGGCAAGATGCTCAGCACCCGTGCGGGCAGCGTGCAGACGCTGTCCGATTACGGGTTGCCCGATCTCAACGACATGCGCCTGAGCCTGCACGATGCCCTGAGCCAGGCCCGCCTGGCCATCGAAAGTTTCATCGAAGCCTACGAGCCGCGTCTGAGCAATGTGCGTGTCGTTTCCCTGCCGCGTGATCACGACCAGCTCAAGCTGGCTTTCAATATCGAAGGCCTGCTTGAGGTGGACGGGTTCAAGCGCCAGGTCAGTTTTTCCGCGCGCCTGGATGGCAGCGGACAGGTCAAGGTCAGTTAAGCAAGGAAACGACGATGTCAGGTAAACCCGCAGCACGCGTCAGCGACCCCACCGCCTGCCCGCTCCCCGGCCACGCAACCAATCCGATCGCCGCCGGCTCCGGCGATGTGTTCTTCGACGGCCTGCCCGCCGCCCGCCAGGGAGATGCCTCGGCCTGTGGCGGCGCGATGGCCAGCGCCTTGGCGACCACGGTGCTGATCAACGGCAAAGCCGCGGCTACCGTCGGTTCGGTGGGCACTCACGGCAATACAGTCACGGCTGGATCGGGGACGGTGATTATCGGTGACTCCCACTCGGCGGCGCCGTTTGTTCCTCCATCACCGCTGATTATTCCTGGATTTGATGAGCAGTTTGCGCTGACAGATGAGGCGGGAGCTCCGATTGCCAATCGCCGATATCTGCTTGTTCGCGAAGATGGCACGCAGGAAGAAGGGATTACCAATGATGCAGGGCTTACTCATCGGCTTGCTCGACATGAGCGAGCAGAGAAAGTCGAAGTCTACGTAGCAGCGGGAAGTTGATGAATGGCCACTGATACCATCAGCACTTCAAGTGGCACTTTCAAAAAAGTCGCTACGGTGCAAAGTTCCCCTACCAAAGAGCTTGTCCCTAAGCCGGTTGTAGTTGAGCAAGGGCTGACCGTATTTTTGGGTGGCGCTGGGATGATTGGTGGTTATAACGCCGACATGATCAACGCATTTACCGAGATAGGCATCGCTAATTCTGTCTACGGAAACTATTCATCCTTGATCACTGGGGCGGATGAGTATGTCCATCCAATGGTTGATATGCTCGCCGACGCATCGGCGGTTATTTTTTACAATCAGGATAGTAGTAGGCCGGCAGAGTTTGAATATGACCAGTTGGGAGTTGTAAAAGAAAGAACCGATTTGTATGGTTTGGTCGCTGTTAAAAGCACTATGCCGGTTATAGAAAGCCAACCTGCGGATTTCTCCCTTGCTGCCATTGGCATATCAAAAAAGATTCCGACTTCTGGACAGTTCAATATTGTCGGGTACTCATGGGGGGCGGTAATTGCAGCGCGTAGCGCTATGTATCATGCGCGCAAGGATATTACCGTCGATCACTTGGTTCTCATCGGTGCGCCGATCAATCAGGACTTGAAGGATGCGGTAACCGGGCATCCGAAAATAATCAAAACAATAATTATTGACCTGACAGATAAGGGCGATCCGATTTATGCCGGGATGACGGATGCCGAATTGGTTGGCGTTGCACCCGAGCTTGCGGGGCAGATGTCAGGCACTAACCAAGGACACTTTTACTATTCAGGGGATGATGCAGACGGTCAATTAAGGCATCGGGAACTTGCAAAGCGGCTTTATGACGAAGGGCTTCGATAAAGTGATGCGATATTTCGTTATCTTCATTTCTCTTGTCATGCTGTCTTTGAGCTTTATCGATCCCAAAGCCCCGTGGGGGGGTAGTATCGATTTTATGGGCTTATTGCTCCCTCAGGCGGTGTATACATTTTTTTTCGTGGTTTGTATTTTTCTTTATCTTCCGATGATAGTTGTCGGTTTTTATTATTTTGTAAAAAGTGCAGTTCGTTTGGTCAAGTTTCGAGATCTCAGGGGTGGGTTCGAGCCGTTTATTTTGTTTGCGCTTATCGTGGTGAGTTTGAGCCGGTTCGGCGATTGGGTTGTTTATGAGATTTTCTAAATTCCAACCTTGTCGCTGCAATCAATGGGTGTCCCGTGAATTGTTCTAACGGGCCGATGCCAGCTATCGCTGCACCCTCGACGGGGGGCAAGGTGTTGCGACTCCTCAACGCATTCCTTTGTTCAGTCGGAGTGCTGACGATTCTGGTGCTGTTTGCGCTGCTGTTTACCTGGCAGCGGGATACCCCGCCAAAACTGTTCGCTCATCCCAATGCACTGTGGGTTGGCGCTGAGGATGGCGGTGTGTTCGTCGAAATCGCCAAGGCCGAGGCGCCGGATTATTACGTCGAGATTCGACACGAGAATGGGGACATCTGGGCTGAAGGCTGGATCCGCTACGACAGTAAAGATGGCTTCCCGCTGAGTGCCGCCGCCATCACCGGGTTTGGTGGCGAGGCGCTTTATCTACAGACCAGCGTTGCGATGACGCCTGAAAAAGCGGAGGGCCGGTAATCATGAGAGAGGAGGTTCGCATGCTCAGCGCAGGCCGCCGTCGACTGCTTATTACAGCCCTGTGGATTCCGCTGGCCGTTCTCCTGCTGATGCTGCTGGACGAGTGCCTGAGGGGCACCCCCTTGACCCTCGAGTTGTTCGAAACCTACGCGTTGAGCATGGGCATTGCGGCGTACATCGCCTTTGCCCTTCTGGAGATGTGCCTGCTGCGTGGCAAGAGCGAGCAACAAGTACTCGCGCGGGTCTGGCTCGGGCCGTTGTTGTTCATCCCTTTTTACGCCACTTCGTGGATGCTTTTCCGGTTGGCAAAAATGCTTGGCGGTGATGCCAGTGACGTTGCACCGATGTTTGGTTGGCTGGTTTCTATTCCGTGTGTGCTCATCGCGGGCTACGTGGTTTCCGGGCTGACGGTTGCGCTCTACAGGACGGTTTATTCATGAGATTCAATACCAGGCAGGTAACCCGTGTCCTTTAACCACTACTACCAAAGCGAACTCACCGCGCTGCGTCAGCTGGGTCGCCGTTTCGCCGAGCGTAGTCCGGCCCTGGCGCCGTTTCTCGGCCAGGCCGGGCGGGACCCGGATGTGGAGCGCCTGCTCGAAGGTTTCGCTTTCCTCACCGGCCGCCTGCGGCAGAAGCTCGATGACGAGCTGCCGGAGCTGAGCCACTCGCTGATGCACCTGCTGTGGCCGAACTACATGCGGCCGTTGCCGGCATTCAGCATCCTGCAGTTCGACCCGCTGAAGCAGTCCGGGCCGGCCCTGCGCGTGGAGCGTGATACGCCGGTGGAGAGCAAGCCCATCGATGACGTGCGCTGCCGCTTCCGTACCTGCTACCCGACCGAAGTCCTACCGCTGGACCTGACCGCGCTGAACTACTCGGTGAAAGGCGACGGCGCGCTGCTCAGCCTGCGCCTGGAGATGAGCTGCGACGGCCATCTCGGCGAGCTGAACCTGAGCCGCCTGCGCCTGCACCTGGCGGGCGAGCGCTACATCAGCCAGATGCTCTACCTGAGCCTGTTGCGCAACCTCGAAGGCATCGAGCTGGTGCCGCTGGGCATGGACGGCAAGCCGTTCCCCGGCGTCAGCGGCGACGCCATGTCGTTCAAGATGCCGGGCAACCGCGTGCAGCCGGTGGGCTTTGCCGAAGAAGAGGCGTTGATCCCGTATCCGCTGAACACCTTCCGCGGCTATCGCTACCTGCAGGAATATTTCGCCTTCCAGGACAAGTTCCTGTTCGTCGACCTGAACGGCCTGGACCTGCTCAAGTCGCTGCCGGAGGACACCCTCAAGCAGATACACGGCCTGGAAGTGCGCTTCGACATTCGCAAGAGCGGCATTCAGCGCCTGCGGCCGACCTTGGACAACGTGAAGCTGTACTGCACGCCGATCGCCAACCTGTTCAAGCACGACGCGCTGCCGATCCGTCTCGATGGCAAGCAGGACGAGTACCTGCTGCTGCCGGCCGAGTACGACCTGGAAAACTGCGGCGTGTTCTCGGTGGAAACCGTCACCGGCTGGAAGCCCGGAGGCCTGGGTTACCAGGAATACGTGCCGTTCGAATCCTTCGAGCACGACCCGAGTTTCGACGTCCCGCAAAGCCGTCCGCACTACAGCATCCGCCAGCGTTCCTCGCTGCTGCACGATGGCCTGGACACTTACCTGAGTTTCGGCATCCGCCACACCGAGGCCCACGAGACTCTGTCCATCGAGCTGACCTGCACCAACCAGAACCTGCCGCGCCGGCTCAAGCTCGGCGAGATCAACCAGGCCTGTGAGGAAACCCCGGAGTTCCTCAGTTTCCGCAATATCACCCCGGCCACCTCGAGCTACGCGCCACCGCTGAATCGCGACTTCCTGTGGAAGCTGATCAGCAACATGTCGCTCAACTATCTGTCGCTGGCCAACGTCGATGCGCTCAAGGTGATCCTGGAAACCTACGACTTGCCGCGCTACTACGACCAGCACCTGGAAAAGGTCAGCAAGCGCCTGCTGGGCGGGCTCAAGTCGATCCGTCACGAGCATGTCGACCGGCTGCATCGGGGGCTGCCGCTGCGCGGTTTGCGCACCGAGCTGACCATCGATCCGGAAGGTTATATCGGTGAAGGCGACATGTTCGTCTTCGCTTCGGTTCTCAATGAGTTTTTCGCTCTTTACGCCAGTCTCAACTCGTACCACGAGCTGCGGGTAAAAAGTACACAGGGAGAGGTGTACCAATGGACACCACGTATGGGTCTGCAGCCCCTGCTTTAAGCGGGCTGACCCGGGTCATCCGCGAGTACTCGCTGTTCCAGGCCGTGCTGCTGGTGGTGGACCGGCTGCGCGATTCCCACCCGGGCCTGAGCGAAGAGGATCTCTACGACCAGCTGGAATTCCAGGCCAATCCGAGCCTGGGTTTCCCTGGCAGCGACGTCGATCGCGTGGAGTTTTTCGAAGAGCACGGGCAGATGCGCGCGCGCCTGAGGTTCAACCTGATCGGGCTGTTCGGCTCCGGCTCGCCGCTGCCGGCGTTCTACGGTGAGCAGGCCCTGGGCGACAGCGAAGACGGCAACCCGACTCGCAACTTCCTCGACCTGTTCCACCATCGCCTGCAGCGGCTGATGCTGCCGATCTGGCGCAAGTACCGCTACCGCGCCAGTTTCAAGAGCGGCGCGCTCGACCCGTTTTCCGCCCAGCTGTTCGCCCTGATCGGCCTCGGCGGCGAAGACATCCGCAAGGCCAAGGAGCTGAACTGGAAGCGCCTGCTGCCTTACCTCGGCCTGCTCAGCCTGCGGGCTCACTCGGCGGCGCTGATCGAGGCCGTGCTGCGTTACTACTTCAAGCATGCGGACCTGGTGATCGAGCAGTGCATCGAGCGTCGGGTGGAGATTCTCGAAGAGCAACGCAACCGCCTGGGCCGCGCCAACAGCCAGCTCGGCGAAGACCTGGTGCTGGGCGAGCGGGTGCGCGATCGCAGCGGCAAGTTCCGCATCCATATCCGCCAGCTCGACTGGCAACGCTTCCACGAATTCCTGCCGATCGGTTTCGGCTACCAGCCGCTGTGCGCGCTGGTGCGGTTCACCCTGCGTGACCCGCTGGACTACGACATTCGCCTGGTCTTGCGCCAGGAAGAAATCCGCGAACTGCGCATCGGTGAGCAGAACGCCTGTCGCCTCGGGTGGACCAGTTGGCTCGGCCGCGAACGCGCGGACGGCGTGGTGACCCTGGGCAGCAAAATTCATTAAGGACAGATGACATGATCAACGTAGACCTGCAGCAACTGATCCAGGCGCTGGACGCCGAAACCCGCCGCGACCTGGAGAGCTCCGCCGAACGCTGTGTCGCCCGTGGTGGCAGCAAGATCCTGGTCGAAGACCTGTTGCTGGGCCTGCTGGAGCGTCCGCAAGGCTTGCTCGCACGCGCGTTGCAGGACGCCGAAGTGGATGCCGGCGAGCTGAGCGCGGCACTGCAGTCGCGGGTCGAGCACAGCGCTTCGCGCAACCCGGTGTTCGCCCCGGAGCTGGTGCAGTGGCTGCAGGACGCCTTGTTGGTGGCCAACCTCGAACTGGGCCAGAGCCAGGTCGAGCAGGCGGCGCTGATCCTCGCCCTGCTGCGCAATCCAATGCGCTACGCCGGTAGCCGCTACCAGCCGCTGCTGGCCAAGCTGAACATCGAGCGTCTGAAGGATTTCGCCCTGTCGCAGAAGGAAGAACCGGCCAGCGGCAAGCCGGCGGCGCCGGGCGAATCGCTGTTGCAGCGCTTCACCCACAACCTGACCCAGCAGGCGCGCGAGGGCAAGCTCGACCCGGTGCTGTGCCGCGATGGCGCGATCCGCCAGATGGTCGACATCCTCGCCCGTCGCCGCAAGAACAACCCGATCGTGGTCGGCGAAGCCGGTGTTGGTAAAACCGCGGTGGTCGAAGGCCTGGCCTCGCGCATCGCCGCCGGTGAAGTGCCGCAGGTGCTCAAGGGCGTCGAGCTGCTGTCGCTGGACATGGGGCTGTTGCAGGCGGGCGCCAGCGTGAAGGGCGAGTTCGAGCGCCGCCTCAAGGGCGTGATCGACGAGGTCAAGGCTTCGCCTAAGCCGATCATTCTGTTTATCGACGAAGCCCACACCCTGATCGGCGCCGGCGGCAACGCGGGCGGTTCCGACGCGGCCAACCTGCTCAAGCCAGCCCTGGCCCGTGGCGAGCTGCGCACCATCGCCGCCACCACCTGGGCCGAGTACAAGAAGTACTTCGAGAAAGACCCGGCCCTGGCCCGGCGCTTCCAGCCGGTGCAGCTGCACGAACCGACTGTCAGCGAGGCGGTGACCATCCTGCGTGGCCTGGCCCA
This sequence comes from Pseudomonas chlororaphis subsp. piscium, assembly GCF_003850345.1. NCBI lineage: Bacteria > Pseudomonadati > Pseudomonadota > Gammaproteobacteria > Pseudomonadales > Pseudomonadaceae > Pseudomonas > Pseudomonas chlororaphis. Next base: position 6,900,509 of record NZ_CP027707.1, on the reverse strand, counting down.
GGTCTACGAGAAGAGCCATGGCATCTACCTGCGCGACGACGCGGTGGTGGCCGCGGCCGAACTCTCGGCCCGTTACCTGGCTGGCCGCCAGCTGCCGGACAAGGCGGTGGACGTGCTCGACACCGCCTGTGCCCGAGTGCGCATCAGCCTGGCGGCGGCGCCGGAGAGCCTGGAGCGCCTGCGTGGCGAACTGGCCGAAGGCGGTCGTCAACGCCAGGCGCTGCGCCGCGATGCCGAAGCCGGCCTGGCGATCGACCAGGAGGCGCTGGACGCGCTGGAGGCCCGTCTGGCCGAGGCCGAGGCCGAGCAGCAAGCCCTGGAAACCCTGTGGAGCGAACAACGCACCCTGGCCGAACGTCTGCTCGAACTGCGTCAGCAACTGGCCAAGGCCCGCGACGCGGCCAACCAGCCGCCGCGGGTGTCGGTGGAAGAAGACGCCGAAGGTAGGGTGATCGAAACCCTCGCCGCCGAAGTGGAAGAGGGGCAGAGCGTCGAAGCGCTGGAAGCCGCCCTCAACGAAACCCATCGCGCTCTGAGCGATGCCCAGAGCCAGGAACGCCTGGTCAGCTTCGAAGTCTGCCCGCGCCTGGTGGCCGAAGTGATCAGCGCCTGGACCGGTGTGCCGCTGACGCAACTGGCCCGTGAACACAACGCCAAGGTGGCGAGCTTCGCCACCGACCTGCGCACGCGCATTCGTGGTCAGGAACAGGCGGTGCACGCCCTGGATCGTTCGATGCGCGCCACGGCCGCTGGCCTGAACAAGCCGGATGCGCCGGTGGGGGTATTCCTGCTGGTGGGCCCGAGCGGCGTCGGCAAGACCGAAACCGCCCTGGCCCTGGCCGACTTGCTGTACGGCGGCGATCGCTTCATCACCACCATCAACATGTCCGAGTTCCAGGAGAAGCACACTGTGTCGCGCCTGATCGGCGCGCCTCCAGGCTACGTCGGCTACGGCGAAGGCGGCATGCTCACCGAGGCGGTGCGACAGAAGCCGTACTCGGTGATTCTGCTCGACGAGGTCGAGAAAGCCGACCCGGACGTGCTCAACCTGTTCTATCAGATCTTCGACAAGGGCGTGGCTAACGATGGCGAAGGGCGCGAGATCGACTTCCGCAACACGCTGATCCTGATGACCTCGAACCTGGCCAGCGACCGTATCAGCGCCCTGTGCGAGAACGGCGAGCGGCCGAGCGCCGAGACTCTGGAAGAGACCATCCGCCCGGTGCTCAGCAAGCATTTCAAGCCGGCGCTGCTGGCGCGCATGCGCGTGGTGCCGTACTACCCGGTGGGCGGCCCGGTGCTGCGCGAGCTGATCGAAATCAAGTTGGGCCGTCTGGGCGAGCGCCTGAACCGTCGCCAGCTGGATTTCACTCACTGCCAGAACCTGGTCGACCACCTGGCCGAGCGTTGCACCCAGAGCGAAAGCGGCGCGCGCCTGATCGACCACTTGCTCGACCTGCACGTACTGCCGCTGGTGGCCGACCGCCTGCTGGACGCCATGGCCACCGGCGAGAACCTCAAGCGCGTACACGCGACGCTCGACAGCAGCGGTGGCGTGACCTGCGAGTTCGCCTGAGGTGGGTGTGATGTTCACTCGTGTACCACAACCGCTGATCTATGCCGAGGCGCTGCTGGCGCAGTTCGCCAGCCTGTCGCGGGCGGCCGACGGTGGCGCGCTGCTGGGCGATTTCGTGCGCGGCGTGGCCGGGCTCAGCGGCTGCGAACTGAGCCAGCTGTACCTGCTGGACGCCACCCATACCCGGCTGGGCCTGAGCGCCGAATGCCTGGGCGGCATCCTGCAACCGCGGGAAGCGGCGAGCCTGCCGGCGGACTACAACGGTGAGCAACTGCTGCAGTTCGCCCTGTGCCAGAACCGCGTGGTGAGCCTAGTGGGGCTGAGCGGCAGCCTGCATGAAACCAGTTTCCTGCCGGCCCGGGACACGCCCTGGCAGTCGTTGTTGTGCGTGCCGCTGGTGAACACGCAAAAGGCCGTCGAGGGCCTGCTGCTGTGCGCCAGTCGCGAACATATCGACCTGCAAGGCTTCGCCGATTCCATGGGCCAACTGGGTTCGTTCGTGCTCGGGCAATTGCACCTGCTGCAACGCCTGCGCCGTCCGGTGGGCGACGCGACGCCCGTGGCCAGCACCCCGGTCAGCGCCAGCGGCTACGGGTTGATCGGCAACAGCACGGCCATGCGCCAGACCTACCAGTTGATCAGCAAGGTGCTGCACAGCCCCTACACCGTGTTGCTGCGCGGCGAGACCGGCACTGGCAAGGAAGTGGTGGCGCGGGCCATCCATGACTACGGCCCGCGGCGCTCCCAGGCGTTCATCGTGCAGAACTGCGCAGCGTTCCCGGAGAACCTGCTGGAGAGCGAGCTCTTCGGCTACCGCAAGGGCGCCTTCACCGGCGCCGATCGCGACCGTCCGGGGCTGTTCGACGCGGCCAATGGCGGCACCCTGTTGCTGGACGAAATCGGCGACATGCCGCTGTCCCTGCAAGCCAAGCTGCTGCGCGTGTTGCAGGAGGGCGAGATCCGTCCGCTGGGTTCCAACGACACCCACAAGATCGACGTGCGCATCATCGCCGCGACCCACCGCGACCTGGCGGTACTGGTCAGCGAGGGCAAGTTCCGCGAGGACCTGTACTACCGCCTGGCGCAGTTCCCGATCGAGTTGCCGGCCCTGCGCCAGCGCGAAGGCGACATCCTCGATCTGGCCCGGCACTTTGCCGACAAGGCCTGCGCCTTCCTGCAGCGCGATCCGGTGAACTGGTCGGAAACCGCCCTCAATCACCTGTCGGGCTACACCTTCCCGGGCAACGTGCGCGAGCTCAAGGGCCTGGTGGAGCGGGCGGTGCTGCTGTGCGAAGGCGGCGAGCTGCTGGCCGAGCATTTCTCCCTGAGCGGCGAAGCGCTGCCGGAAGAACCCGGCCTGAACCTGCGCGAGCGCCTGGAGAAGGTCGAGCGTCACCTGCTGCTCGATTGCCTGCGCAAGAACGACGGCAACCAGACCCTGGCGGCCCGCGAGCTGGGGCTGCCCAGGCGCACGCTGCTGTACCGCCTCGGGCGGCTGAACATCAATCTTGGCGACTTCGAGGGTTAGCGCGACATGACTTCCCCCAGCGCCTTTTTCGTTTCGCCAAGCGTCGCCCGCAAGGGTCGGCGCTTTGTGCATTGTCTACCCATGGAGACCCTCTGATGTCTGTTCGTCACTGGCAAGCCGCCCTGCTGGCTCTGATCGTTCTCAGCGGCCTCGGCGGCTGTAGCGGCAATTACAAATTCAACGACAACACCTATCGCCCATTGGGTGATCCGCAGGCGGTCAATCGCGGCAAGTGACCGCAAGGAGCATCATCATGGAACTGGTTTTCGAAATGCTGAACACCAAGCAGTTCGTGCCCACGGAGTTGAGCAGCAAAACCTTCAAGCAGGCCGGCGGGGTGATCGGGCGGGGCGAGGATTGCGACTGGATCATTCCGGACCGCAAGCGTCACCTGTCCAATCACCACGCGATCGTCAGCTACCGCGACGGTACGTTTTTCCTCACCGATACCAGCAGCAACGGTATCCAGGCCAGTGACAGCGGCGCGCGCCTGCGCAAGGGCGAGCCGCAGCGTATCGAGCACGGCAGCGTCTATGTGCTGGGGGATTTCGAGATCCGTGCGCGCCTGGTGCGCGATCCGGCGACCTTCGACGCCGAAGTCGGGCGTCCGCAAGCCGCTGGCAGCATCATTCCCGATGACGCATTCCTCGACCTCGACCCGCTCAACGCGCTGGACCAGCAGGAGCGGGTGTATTCGGAAATCGACGAGCTGACCGCGCTCAATACGCCGCGCCAGGAACCACGGCAGCGCGCGGACTATGCGCGCATCGACATGGAAAGCTTGCTGGTGCCGGAACTGGTGGCGCAGCCCGAGGCGCCGGTCGCCGTCGAGCCGGCCCCGGTGGAGCGCCAGCGCGAAGGTTTCTGGGAGCATTTCGGCGCGGCGCTGGGGGTGGACCTCAAAGGCCTCGATCACGACGCCCGCGAAGCCCTGGCGATCGATGCCGCGCGCCTGCTCAAGCAAAGCATCGGCGGCCTGCAGCAAAGCCTGCGCACCCGCAGCGAACTGAAAAACGAACTGCGCCTGGCCCTGACCACCGCCCAGGGCGGCAGCAAGAATCCACTGAAATTCGCCGTGGACGCCAGCGAAGCACTGGGCATCCTGCTGCAGGGCAACAAGCCCGGCCAGTTGCCGGCCGAGCAGGCGATCTCCCGCGCTTTCCGCGATCTGCAGGCGCACCAGGTGGCGCTGCTGACCGCCAGCCGCGCGGCCGTGCGCGGCACCCTCGAGCATTTTTCGCCACAGCAGCTGACCCTGCGTTTCGAGCGCGACAACAAGCCGTTGCTGGCCACGTCCGGCAGCCGCTGGAGAGCCTACAACCGCTATCACCAGGCCCTGCGTCAGGACGATGACTGGAGCGAACGCCTGCTGGCCCGTGACTTCGCCCAGGCCTACGAAGAACAGATCCGCCTGATCTCCACCCTTCACACCGAACACCAAGGATGATGCGCATGTCTCGCTGCTCGACCCTGTTACTCAAGACGCTGGCTGCGCTGATTGCCCTGGCATTGCTGGCCGGCTGCTCGTCGCTGTCGCCGTACTCGACCATGACCAAGCTCAACCTCAAACTGACCGCCAGCGACCAGCTCAACCCGGACCTCAACGGTCGTCCGTCGCCGATCGTGGTGCGGCTGATCGAGCTCAAGCATCCGGTGGCCTTTGAGAACGCCGATTTCTTCAGCCTCTACGAGCGCGCCAAGGAGTCCCTGGCACCGGACATGGTGGCCAGCGAAGAGCTGGAACTGCGTCCGGGTGAAACCGTGGAACTCAAGCTCAGCGTCGAAGAAGGCAGCCGCTACGTCGGCGTGCTGGCGGCCTACCGGGATATCTCCGAAGCCCAGTGGCGCTATGTGGTGCAGCTCACTCCGGTGGAGCTGACCGAAGCCGATCTAACCCTCGACCAGGCCGGTATCCGCACCAGCAACGCAACGCTCGCCAAGGCGGAAAAGTAATCATGAACGTGCATAAAGTCATTTGGCAGGAAGGCATGTTGCTGCGCCCGCAGCACTTCCAGCACAACGATCGCTACTACGACTACCAGATGAAAACCCGCACCCAGTTGCTGGGCAGTTATTCCTGGGGTTTCCTGAGCCTGGAGATCGACCTGCAGTTCCTCAACATGGGCAAGCTGGTGATCAGCCAGGCCTCCGGCATCCTGCCCGACGGCAGCCTGTTCGAGCTGGGTGGCAACACCGAGCCGCTGGCCCTCGACGTGCCGCCGAACACCGGCAACACCCCGGTCTACCTGGCTTTGCCGCTGGTGACCGGCAACCACATCGAGTCGCGCCGTCCGGAGCAGTCCGACGTGCTGGCGCGCTACACCGCCTACGAGGCGGAAGTGGCCGACTCCAACGCCGGCGACGATTCCAGCAGCCAGGTCAGCTGCGCCCGGCCGGACTTCCGACTGCTGCTCGGCGAGCAACAGAGCGACCAGGCCTATGTGAAGCTCAAGCTCTGCGAAGTCCTCGACACCACGCCCGACGGGGTGATCAGCCTCGACCCGGACTTCGTGCCGACCTTCATCCACGCCCATGCCTCGAGCTACCTGCTGTCGTGCCTGAAGGAAGTGATCAGCATGCTCAGCCACCGCGGCGACACCATTGCCGACCGGATCCGTTCCAACGGCAAGGTCGGCGGCGCCGAAGTCGGCGACTTCATGATGCTGCAACTGATCAACCGCACCGAACTGCTGCTGCGCCATTACCTGGGCCTGGAGCAGGTGCATCCGGAAGAGCTGTACCGCACGCTGCTGACCATGCTCGGCGATCTGGCGACCTTCGCCAGCGACAGCAAGCGACCGCGCCTGGACAGCCGCTACCAGCACAGCGACCAGGGCGCGAGCTTCCGCAAGTTGATGGACGCGATCCGCCAGGTGTTGTCGATGGTGCTCGAACAGCACGCCATCGAGCTGGTGCTGCAGGCGCGCCAGTACGGGATCATCGTGTCGCCGTTGCACGACCACAAGCTGCTGGGCTCGGCCTCGTTCGTCCTGGCGGCCAGCGCCAACTGCGACTCCGAAGAACTGCGCCACCGCTTGCCGGCGCACCTCAAGGTCGGCCCGGTGGAGCGGATTCGCCAGCTGGTCAACCTGCACCTGCCGGGGATCAAGGTCAAACCCTTGCCGGTGGCGCCACGGCAGATCGCGTTCCACTCCAACAAAACCTATTTCATCCTCGAACTCAGTTCCGAAGACCTGGCGCAACTGGAGCGTTCCGGCGGTTTCGCCTTCCACGTGTCCGGCGAATTCGCCGAGCTTGAACTGAAATTCTGGGCCATCAGGAACTGACCGACATGATCAAGGACATGGAACACAACCAGGACGACAAGACCGTCCTGCTCGATCGCCAGGGCCATGGCCCGGCGCAGAGTCCGCTGACCGATTTCGCCGCGCCGCCGCGCTTCGAGCAACTGGAAGAACGGATGATCTATGCCGCGCGCCTGCGCCCGGCCGAGGCCTTCAACATCAGCCTGAACGCGCTGGTGGCGGCGGCCTCCGATCTGTTGTCGGAAGTGGTGCGCCTCAAGCACAGCGACACCCGCGAAGACCTGTACGCGCTCAACGAGCGCCTGACCTCGGGCCTGAAACTGTTCGAGGTGCGCGCCCTGCACAACGGCGCCGAAAGCAGCCAGGTCATGGCCGCCCGCTACGTGCTGTGCACCGTGGTTGACGAGGCGGTGGTCACCACCCCCTGGGGCAATGAAAGCGAGTGGTCGCAGATGAGCCTGCTCAGCAGCTTCCACAACGAGACCTTTGGTGGCGAGAAGTTCTTCCAGCTGCTGGATCGGCTGTCGAAGAACCCGGTCAAGCACCTGCCGATGCTGGAGCTGATGTACCTATGCCTGTCGCTGGGCTTCGAGGGCAAGTACCGGGTCATGGCCCGCGGCATGCTCGAACTCGAAGGCATACGCGATGCGCTGTACCGGCAGATCCGTCAGTTGCGTGGCGACGTGCCGCGCGAGCTGTCGCCGCATTGGGAAGGCCTGCACGACAAGCGCCGCAGCCTGGTGCGCATCGTGCCGTGGTGGATGGTCGCGCTGTTCACGGTGGTCTGCCTGGTGGTGATGTATTCGGGGTTCGCCTGGGTTCTGGGCGAGCAGCGCGAGACCGTTCTGCAACCTTATCAGCAGCTTGACCCGGCCGTGGTCCAGCCCCAGCAGTAATACAGGGACGTGTGATGAAAAACTTCTTCAAGAAAGTCGGCGCCTTCCTGCGCAAGACGTGGGTCTGGACGCTGTTGCTGGTGCTGTTCGTGGCACTGCTGGTGTGGTTCGTCGGGCCGCTGCTGGCGGTCAACGACTACAAGTTCTGGGAAAGCGCGACCTCGCGCCTGCTGACCATCAGCGTGCTGTTCCTGATCTGGGGCCTGACCATGGTCTTCGTCAGCTGGCGCGCCGGGATACGCAAGAAAGAAATGGAAGACAGCGAAGACGGCCAGGAACGCCTGCGCCGTGAAGAGCTGATCGACGAGGAACAGAAAGAGCTGCGCAGCCGCTTCAAGGAAGCCATGCGCACCCTCAAGACCTCGAGCCTGTACCGCGGGCGCAGCGAGCGCTGGCGCAACGACCTGCCCTGGTACCTGCTGATCGGTCCGCAGAGCAGTGGCAAGACCAGCCTGCTGGACTTCTCGGGCCTTGAGTTCCCGATCAACAAGATTGACCGCAAGCTGACCCGCGACACCATCGGCACCCGGCATTGCGACTGGTACTTCGCCGACCACGGCGTACTGATCGACACCGCCGGCCGTTACCTGACCCAGCCTGACGCGGAAGTCGACGGCAGCGCCTGGAGCACCTTGCTCAACCTGCTGCGCAAGCGTCGTCGCGGGCGTCCGCTCAACGGCGTGCTGGTGACCATTCCGGTGGAGCTGCTGCTGAGTGGCAACGAGCAGGATCTCGACACCCTGGCGCGCCAGGTCCGCGCGCGCCTGCAGGACGTGCACCAGAAACTGCACGTCGACGTGCCGGTGTACCTGGTGCTGAGCAAGGCCGACCAGTTGCTGGGCTTCGACGAGTTCTTCGACCAACTGAGCCGCGAGGAAAGCGACCAGGTGCTCGGCACCAGCTTCCGCAAGGAACAGAACGGCACCGACGTCGCCGTGCTGCGCCAGGAGTTCGAAGAGCTGCTGCGCCGCCTGAACAGCCAGGTGATCATGCGCATGCACCAGGAGCGCGACACCCAGCGCCGTGGCCGCATTCTCGACTTCCCGCACCAACTGGGCCAGATCGGCGAGCGCCTGTGCCTGTTCGTCGACATGGCGTTCACCGGCAACCGCTACCAGCGGGCCAGCCAGCTGCGCGGTTTTTACCTGACCAGCGCGCCGCACCTGACGGAAAAGCTCGACCCCGATACCGCCGGCATCGGTGCCAGCCTGGGCATGGCGGCCGGTGTGCTGCCAACTTTGCGCAGCGGTCGTTCGCGCTTCATTCATCACCTGCTGAGCCGGGTGATTTTCCCCGAGGCCGACCTGGCTGGCCTGGACAAGCGCGAGCGCAATCGCATCCATTGGAGCCAGCGTGCGCTGTACGTTGGCGCGCTGGTGGCCCTGGCCTTGTTCGGCCTGCTCTGGGCCGGCGGTTTCTCCGCCAACTACGAGCGCCTGGAAAACCTGCGCTCCCTGGCGCAGAACTGGAACCAGCAGCGCACCGCGCTGACCGCCCGCGACGACGCGATGGCGGCGCTCAAGACCCTCGACACCAGCTTCGAAGCCACCAAGGTGTTCCCGGCCAAGGGCGATGTATCGCTGCACGAGCGGGTCGGCCTGTACCAGGGCGAGGAAAGCAACCCAGTGGTGCTCAGCGCCTACGAGCGTGAGTTGCAAGCGCAGCTGCTGCCACGGGTGGCGCAGATGCTGGAAGGGCAGATCCGCAGCAACATGCGCGACCGCGACCGCCTGCTCAACAGCCTGCGGGCGTACCTGATGCTGAACATGCAGGACCGTCGCGATCCGTCCTGGCTCAAGGATTGGGTAGCCACCGACTGGTCGACGCGCTACGCCGGCAACACCGCGGTGCAGAACGGCCTGGGCGCGCACTTCGAACGCCTGCTCAAGCTGCCGTTCAGCTACCCGCTCAACGACACCCTGGTGGCCCAGGCGCGCCAGGTGCTGCGTAGCGAGTCGCTGGCCAACGTGGTCTATCGCGTGCTGCGCGAACAGGCGCGGAGCCTGCCGGAGTACCGTCTGAGCCAGCACCTGGGGCCGCAGGGCAGCCTGTTCGTCGGCACCGACTACGCGATCCCGGGCTTCTACACCCAGCAGGGTTACCAGCAGTACTTCTCGGTCCAGGGCACGGCGCTGGTCACCGATATCCTGCGTGACAACTGGGTGCTGGGCGAAGGCAGCGGCATCAGCGGCATGGACCTGCGCCGCCTGATGGTGGAGCTGGAGCAGCTGTACTTCCGCGACTACGCCAACTTCTGGAGCGAAGCGGTCGGCCAGGTCGGCCTGCAGCCGTTCAACGATGCCGGCGAAGGCGCCGATCAGGTCGCTGGCCTGACTTCGGCCAACTCGCCAGTGCTGCAACTGCTGGTGGAGGTGCGCGAGAACACCCGCTTCCAGGCCATCGCCGAAGCGGCCGAAGACGCGACCGCCGCGGCGGACAAGGCCGCCGAGAAGGGCGGGGCGCTGGGCAAGGTCGCGGCAGCTGCCGCGGGCAAGGCCCAGGAAGCCCTGGCCAAGAACCTGCCGGACACCGCGAAGAAGTCGCTGCAACGTCGCTTCGAGCCGCTGCACCGTCTGCTGGATGACAACAACGGCCCGGCGGCGGACCTGACGCCGGCGCTGCAAGCGCTGAACGACCTGCAACTGCAACTGGCCGGGCTGGCCCGTGCCAGTGCGCCCGAGCAGGCAGCGTTCGAAATGGCCAAGACCCGCATGAGCGGCCAGCGCGATGCGCTGAGCAACCTGCGCAACGCCTCGGTGCGCCTGCCGCGTCCGGTGAGCGTGTGGTTCAACGTGCTGGCCGAAGACACCTGGCGCCTGGTGCTCAACGACTCCTACCAGTACCTCAACCAGCGTTATCAGAGCGAGCTGTACAGCTTCTACGGCAAGGCCATCAGCAAGCGTTATCCGTTCAGCGCCCACAGCACCAGCGATGTCGCCATCAGCGATTTCCGCGAGTTCTTCAAGGCCCAGGGCATTGCCGATCGCTTCTTCGAAACCTACATGCGGCCTTTCGTCAGCGGCGATCCGGGCAACTACCGCCTGCGCAGCATCGACGGCCACAGCCTGCCGATGTCCAAGGTCTACCTCGACCAGATGGCCGCGGCCCAGGTGATCCGCCAGAGCTTCTTCTCGGAGAACCCGGCGGAGCCGCAGGTGCAGTTCAAGCTGGAGCCCTACACCCTGGACCCGGCGGTGAGCCGCTCCGAGTTCCGTTTCGGCGACAAGAGCATGGAATACCGCCACGGTCCGATCGTGCCGGTGTCCTTCAAGTGGCCGACCGATGCCGAAGACGGCCGCACCAGCCTGGTGCTGGACAAGATGGCCGGGCGCCCGGTGGGCATCGAAAAGAACACCGGCCCCTGGTCGCTGTTCCGTCTGTTCGACCTGATGCAGACCGAGTACCTGACCGGCCGTGACGTGCTGGTGCTCAAGGCCGACCTGGGCGGCCTGCGTGCCAACTACCTGCTGATGAGCCAGCGCACGCCGAACCCGTTCGACATGGGCGTGCTGCGCACCTTCCGCATGCCGGTGCAGCTCTGATGCTGGTTGCCAGTACCTGGCGCAGCGCTGCGCGCACCGACCCGGGCAAGGTTCGGGCGCGCAACGAAGATGCCTTCCTCGACTGTCCGGAGCAGGGGCTCTGGGTGGTCGCGGACGGCATGGGCGGGCATCAGGGTGGCGATATCGCCAGCCAGTTGATCGTCGCCAGCCTGGCCGAGTTGCCGGTGCAAGACAGCTTCGACGAGCGGCTCAAGGACCTGCGCCAGTGCCTGCACTGGCTCAACCGGCGCCTGGGCCAGGAGTTGACCGTCACTGCCGAGCGCCACGACAGCATCATGGGCAGCACCGTGGTCGCGCTGTTGCTGGAAGGCGATCGCGCGGCGTGCATCTGGGCCGGCGACAGCCGCTGTTACTTGTGGCGCGGGCAGCGTCTGTACCAGCTGTCCAAGGACCATTCGTTGCAGCAGCAACTGATCGACGAGCAGCAGATGAGCGTCGAGCAGGCGCGGGCCCATCCGGCGGCCAATGCCCTGACCCGGGCGGTGGGGGCCAGCGAGCAACTGACCCTGGATGTGCTGGAGTTGCAGGTTTACCCCGGCGATGCCTTCCTGCTGTGCAGCGACGGCCTGTACCAGGGGTTGACCAGCGACGCGCTGGGCAACGCCTTGAGCCTGGCTTCGCCGCAGGTGGCGCTGGAGCGTCTGTTCGACGGCGCCCTGCGTGGCTCGGCACGGGACAACCTGACAGCCGTGGTGATCCGCCAATGAGTGATCTCAAATCCGGTCTGGATAACATCCTGATGAGCGAGGAAGAGGCCAGCAACCTGACCTATTTCGCCTTCGCCAAGGCCAACGAGGCGCCGCGTCCCGTGGCGCCCAAGGCCAAGGCCAAGGGCAAGGGCCGCAACCGCTCGAGGAACCGCTCCCGTTCCAAGGCCAAGGCCGTGGCGCCGGTGGGCGGGCTGCCGGATGTGCTGGCCGGACGTTACCGCCTCGAGCGCCTGCTCGGGGCCGGTGGCATGGGCACGGTCTACCGCGCGCGGGACCTGCTGCATGAGCAGTTCGGCGATCCCGATCCTTACATAGCGCTCAAAGTCATGAGCGAAGAATTCTCCGAGACGCCGGATGCCAGCGCCTTGCTCTACAGCGAGTTCGCCCTGACCCGACGCCTGCGCCACCCGAACGTCGTGCGCCTGCACAGCTTCGAGGTGGACACCCAGTGCCAGCGCGCCTTCATCACCATGGAGCTGATGCGCGGCCTGACCCTGGATAAACTGCTCTGCGAACGGCCGTTGGGCCTGCCGTGGAAAGAGCTGCGCGATGTGGTGCGGCCACTGCTCGATGCCCTGGCGTACAGCCACGCTCGCGGTGTGCTGCACGGCGACCTGAAGCCGAGCAACGTGATGCTGTGCGAAGACGGCGTGCGGCTGTTCGACTTCGGCCTAAGCCAGGCCGAGGAGGGCGTGCTGCCCGGCCTGCCGCAGCTGAGCCGCAGCCGCTTCAATGCCTGGACGCCCGGCTATGCCGCCCCCGAATTGCTGGAGGGCGGGGCCTTGTCGGCCAGCGCCGATCTGTACGCGGTGGCCTGTGTGATCTTTGAGCTGGCCTGTGGCAAGCACCCGTATCGCCGGTTGCCGTCGACCCAGGCCCGCGACGAACGCCTGGACCGCACGCTGCAGGCACCCAAGAACCTTCCCAGACACTGTTGGCCAGCCCTGCGCGCGGCGCTGGCCTTCGACGTGGCGCAACGCAACATCTGCGCCCAAGCATTGCGCGACGCCATGCGCGCGGATTCGTCCTGGCTGCAACGCTGGTTCCATCGGCGTAACGGATGACCATCGAACAGGGAGCAAGCTATGTTCAATCCTTCCAATGAAACCCACTTCAGCCTGACGGTCGACGACTTCCAGGGTGACTTGCAGGTGCTGTCTTTCGAAGGGATCGAAGGCATCAGCCAGCCGTTCCGTTTCGATCTGGAACTGGTCAGCGAGAACCCCGATCTGGACCTGGAGACGCTGCTGCACAAGCAGGCGTTCCTGGCCTTTGATCCGCAGAACAGTGGCATCCACGGGCAGATCTACCGCGTGGCCCAGGGCGATGCCGGCAAGCGCCTGACCCGCTACAAGGTGTCGCTGGTGCCGCAGCTGGCCTATCTCGAACACCGCACCAACCAGCGCATCTACCAGCAGCTGTCGGCACCGAAGATCATCGCGCTGATCCTCGAAGAGCACGGCATCCAGGGCAACGCCTACCGGTTCCAGCTCGGCACGCCGTGCCCAGACCGCGACTACTGCGTGCAGTACGACGAAACCGACCTGCACTTCATCCAGCGCCTGTGCGAAGAGGAAGGCCTGCATTACCACTTCCAGCACAGCCCACAAGGCCACCTGCTGGTGTTCGGCGACGACCAGACAGTGTTCCCCAAGCTCGGCCAGCCCACCGCCTATATCCAGGGCAGCGGCATGGTCGCTGACGAGCCGGTAATCAAGGGCTTCAACCTGCGCCTGGAAACCCGCACCAGCCGCACCACCCGCCGCGACTACGACTTCGAGAAGCCGCGCCTGCAACTGGAAGCGGCCTATAAACCCGAGGCTGAAAGCGCAGAGCCGGACCTGGAAGACTACGACTACCCGGGGCGCTTCACCGACCGCGCCCGCGGCAAGTTCCTCAGCCAGCGCGCCCTCGAGCGCCACCGCGCCGACTACCAGCAGGCCGAAGGCTGGGGCGACCAGACACGACTGGTCAGCGGCCACTTCCTGGAGCTGTCCGAGCACCCGCGCAGCGAGTGGAACGACCTCTGGCTGCTCACCCATATCGTCCACGAAGGCAAGCAGCCACAGGTGCTGGAAGAGTCGGTGACCAGCGACACCACCGACAACAAGGACGACTTCCACCAGGGCTATCGCAACCGTTTTCTCGCCACGCCCTGGCAGGTGTTCTACCGCCCGGCCCTGAACCACCCGAAACCGCGCGTGCTGGGCAGCCAGACCGCGGTGGTCACCGGGCCCAAGGGCGAAGAAATCCACTGCGACCAGTACGGCCGGGTGAAGGTGCAGTTCCACTGGGACCGCGAGGGCAAGGCCGACGACAAGACCAGCTGCTGGCTGCGCGTGTCCTCCAGCTGGGCCGGCGACCGCTACGGCGCCATCGTCATCCCGCGCATCGGCATGGAAGTGCTGGTGACCTTCCTCGAAGGCGACCCCGACCAGCCGCTGATCACCGGCTGCCTGTACCACAAGGAACACCCGGTGCCTTACCCGCTGCCGGCGAACAAGACCCGCACCGTGTTCAAGTCCATGAGCTCGCCGGGCGGCGCCGGCTTCAACGAACTGCGCATCGAAGACAAGAAAGGCGCCGAACAGATCTTCATCCACGCCCAGCGCGACTGGGACGAAAACATCGAGCACGACCAGAAAATCCGCATCGGCCACGAACGCCACGACACGGTGGTGAAGAACACCTACACCGAGCTCAAGGCCGAAGAACACCGTGTCACCCACGCCGACCGCAAGATTGAAACCCGCGTCGACGACCACCTGACCGTCGGCGAAAACCAGCATATCAAGCTCGGCACCGCGCAACTGATCAAGGCCGGCCAGGAAATCCACCTCAAGGCTGGGGCCAAGATGGTGATCGAGGCCGGCAGCGAACTGACCATCAAGGCCGGCGGCAGCTTTATCAAGCTGGATGCCGGCGGCGTCACGGTGGTGGGGTCGGTGGTGAAGATCAATGCCGGGGGATCGCCGGGGAGTGGGACGGGGATTGGGATCAAGCCGCCGGGGTTGCCGGGGGCGGCGGATAAGGATAAGGCGGGGAGTTTGATGGATGAGGCGTTGATGAATACGCCGCCGGAGAAGGTTAAGCCGAAGGCTTTTTTTGTGTTTTCAGAATGAATTGTTAGGAACTGACATGAATTTTCATACTGCTTTTTTTAAAACCTTCATAGCGCGCGCGCTGGCATGTTTGCTTTTGCTGAGTGGGGCTGCATGTGCGGAGAAAAATAATATAAGCAAAGGGTTTGACGTTATCACTTATGAAGAGGCATTGGAGAAGTTCAATGAAGAACATTCGGATGAGAATTACAGGTGCCAATATAGCCTTTCCGGTGTAAGCGAAAACTCGCCGCTGACCGCCGTGGAAATAGAAGATTTTGTTTATCTCAAGAAAAATGGAAGCATAATTGAGCTGGCTGGCAAGGATAGAGACGAAAATACTGGAAATTACAGCTCTAGAGATGGAGAGTTGAAGATGTCATACAAGGTACTCAAGAAATATAATTTCTCAGAGTATCAAGAGTCGGACGACAGAGATGTAGAGGTTAAGTTCACATATCAAGGGAAGGTCGAAGTTGTAAAGATGTATGGTATTCGATGCGGAATTTGATATTGGGCTTGATTGCCGTTGGAGAGATGTATGTCGTCTGAAAAGTATGAAATCGTTGAAAGTGTTGGCAAGACTATTCGAAATGTAACTTCATTTTCCAGTCTGGCAAAACATCACCCATCTTCCGGTCAAGAGAAAGGGCGGGATTATGAGGTCATTGACGGGCATAACGAAGAAATACGAAAAAGCAAGAACGGGCCAACCCTTATCAAGAAGGACTTTGTCCTCAAGGTAAATGGTAGCATCAAAGGCGTGGAAGTTCCTGCGCCAATTTCTGGATATGTAAAAACATCCATAAATTATGGCGCTGTAAAGATCTATGATGCACCGACAGGCGGCAGGCTTATAGGCCAAGCACTTCACTTGGATACTAAGTTCAAGGTGAAGGATGGACAGTATATAGAATATGGCCAGCCTATTGGGATTCAGTCTGGTGTCGGGGTAGCGGGAAAAGTAACTTATGCTGTGCATTCTCATATTGAGTTGGAGAAGGCGCAGTTTGAAAAATATATTGCTGATATTGTTAGTGGGGTTATTAGGCCAGGAGTTGCTCCTAAAGGTTCATCCACGGGTACTGCAAAGAATACATCAATTGAAGGGTATCAGTTCCCTTTTAGAAAGCCAGATGATCAGGGATATAAAAGTGCCGACGAAATCTATGAGGTCTTGCAAAAAGAGACCTCAGGGCACTACTTGTTGAGTGCCCATGGGTTCTGGCATGGTGGGATTCATATTAGTGATAAAAGTGCACCTCAGTGTGTGCGTGAAACGCCTATCCGGTGTATCGGGGACGGTGAGGTTGTTGCGTATCGGTTAAATGAAAGCCATCTGACTTCTGAGTTTGTAGGCTCGAATGATTGCGCGTCTTTAAAGTATTCTACGTCGTTTTGCCTTGTACGCCATGAGTACAAGTCCCCTAAAAAGAAGACTGCTGAAGGTGAAAAGGGTGGGGGGCAGAACTGTCTAACTTTTTATAGCTTGTATATGCACCTTCTTCCATTCAAAGACTACTCCGTAAAAGAAGTTGATTTAAAAAGAAAGGTTAAGGCGGTTAATGGTGGCTGGCTTGCGCGAAGCTTACCGCTGGGGAAGGAGGGGAGTGAGGTTTTTGGTAATATTCCTACTGGCACAGAGTTCGAGATTCTTAAGGAAGAGAACTCGGCCGACGGGAAATATAAATTTGCCTATGGCCGTATTACCAAAGGCAGCTTTTCGAATAAGAAGATAGATGATTGCGTATGGTTTGCTATAGAGGAGAATGGCGAAGCAATCAAAGATAATAAAGGAAGTAATCGTCTCCAGGATATTCCTCCGCGGGAGCGGACGACTCCTGGCTATTGGCACGGAACAGTAAAGGCGACTGTAACGACCCTTCAAGGGCTGAAGGTTCGCGGAGCTCCCATAGGGGAAAAAGGTGGTCCGCAACTTGCACCACAGCAAGTACTTTGTACCGGTAGCACTATTGAATTCGATTCTGCAAAGATCAAGTGGCTGACTCTCGAAGATGGAGAGCGCTACCCTATGGCCGAATGTAAGTTTATTCCTGGAGACGGGGCCGGCCTGAAGGGCGAAGGTGTCTTGCCTCCGACATTTTGGTGTTGCGTAAGTGATACTGGGGCAAAACCGTTCATCACCAGAAAAGGTGTTGTTCCATCCCGCTTCGATAGCGTGGTCTTAACCAATACGGCGATAAAGGCAGGGGAGCCTATCGGGTATATGGGGCTTTATGAGTCCCCGGCCAGTGCCAAAGGTGGTGTGAATAGCAAGCACCAGGTTCATGTCGAGATTTTTAGTGCGGATAGTGGACTAGAGAGCTTCTTGAAAAATCCAGCTGGGATTCTGGATGGGAAAAAGTACATCATTGTCAGCAAAGGACAAAAACTGGCATCAAAAGGCGGAAGTTCTGAAAAGCCAGTATTTGCCGAGCAGACAGCCCCGCTGGAAAACAAGTTGATAGTGGCATTGGGTCAAGCCAAGAAGATAAAAGATGCCGAAGGTAAAGAGTGGTTTGAGCTTACCACCCCGGGCCCTGAAAAAAAGATAGCGGGATATATCAGTAAGGAAAAGTGCGAGATCGTTTGTCAGCACGATTGGGAGAAGTTAGGTTTTACAGTCGTCAAAGAGAATAGCCAAAACGCGGATGGATTTCTTGACCCTGAACAAATGCCGAAATTCTTTCAGGAACTGTATAAAGAAGTAGACAGTAATGGGGATAACAACATAACTCCCGGTGAGCTTCAGGCCTCGTTACGCGATACAGCCATACGTGATAAATGGTCAAAACTGATTGGTTACCATCCAACGGAATGGCAAGCGAAATCGTCTGAGCCGAAATGGGCTCGCATCAAGGATTTATTGAAAGATACACCAGACTTGCTTAAACATGAGCAAGGAAGAATTGATAAATTGGTTTTTTGGGATGAGCTTGCTGGGGCAATGCAAGTCTCACTACCAAAGCAAATCTATCACTTTCATCCGATAGCTTTCGTCAATAATTTAATGAAAGTCTCGGTGCCTGGTAAAGGTTGGGCCCACAGCGCATTCGCGGACTTATTGGCGAGTGTGGAATCGAGCAATGATTATACTGCTTATAATAAAACAAAAGGCGGAAAGAAATCTTTTTACAAGACTAACTTAACAGATCTTACCATCGCTGAGTTGCAGCAAAAACAAGCGGTCCGTGATATTTTTGCAGCCGGAAGGTATCAGATGATACCTGACACAATTAATGGAGCTGTGAAGAAGCTTGGGCTTGATACCTCTCTGAAATTTGATGAGGTTGTCCAAGATAAAATATTTGAAGAGTACCTAATAAAAGTGAAGCGTAAAGCATTCATTCAGTATTTGGAGGGGGATGGTGATGTTGAAAGAGCTATTTATGCTTGGGCGTTAGAGTTTGCCTCTGCAGGTGTACGTAAAGGGAAGCCTATCAGCTCTATCCCCAAACGTGATAAGAATAATAAGATAGTTATGGAAGCGGACGGTGTGACTCCTGTGATGTTGTCCAGAGTGGCAAGTTTTGAGGGGCAGTCGTATTATGCTGGAGACGGGCTTAACACTGCTCATATTCTTCCCGATGACATGGTTCGTGTATTAGAGGAGTCAAAGCAAAATGGTAAGTAATATTTCGTGTCGTCGATGGTTTTGGTTGGGGCTGTTTTTTATTTCCTGTTTTGCTCATGCAGCGGGATTTCGCTTTGAGGATTATAAGGTCGCGGAAATATTTCGAGGTGAGCATCATGAAGTAGTAACCCAAGATGAACCTGGTGATAATTGGGTCGAGGATAGAAAAGAAGCGATCAAACAGCCTGTTGATTTTGCTGGTCACTATGTTGTTTACACAAATGGTTGCGGTGGTGGCGCCATCTGTGGAGAGATACTAGATGTTGAAACTGGGGAGGTGGTGGCTTCATTTCCTAATGCTTATTATATTCTTGGGGACGATGGTAAGGCTCCCTTCACGGCAGTGCATAAGCCTGACAGTCGGCTACTTATTGTCATAGGTGTTGCAGCCGATCCTGAAGTTGGCTTGAAAGGGGAAAGTCTACCCTCCAAAAACAGGCAGCGCTTCTATGAGTTTAGTAATAATGAACTGAGGTTGGTTAAAGTCATTGAGAAATAGACTTTCTATGAGGGTGAGGTGTTTTTTATTTAGTCGCAAAGAGTAGGAGTTATGCTAATGATTGCTTAAAAGTAGCTCGTATTTTCTGCGAAAAATTCTTGATCTATTCTTTGCTCAGCTACTAATAGGGACAGAAATAAAGACAAAAGGGTGGCACTTGTTGAGCACCCTTTGTATAGGGTGGTACATGCCTAAAAATAACGGTATTAAAGTTTTATTTGTATTTTTGATCTTTGGTTTTTTTATATTTCCGGTTTTCGCAGGGGAAGCTGATATTACTCTGTGTGAGCTGCATGAGGATATCTACTTCAGTTGTCCACTTCCAGGAGGGAAAATTGTATCGGTATGTGCTTCTGGTAATGATAAGCCGAGTTCGGGGTATGTGCAGTATCGATATGGTGCTCCTGAAAAAATAGAATTTGTATATCCCAAAGAAAAACTTCCACCCAAAGGACGGTTCTATGTTGTTAATGCCTCGGAGGGAAGCGTAAATTTAGATATAATTAAGTTTTACAATGGTAAGTATACATATTTTGTTGCACAAGCTTTTGTCAGTTTCTTAACCGTGTTGAAAGACGATAAGGTTGTTCTTAGAAAATCTTGCGAGGCAGGTGGCTATGCATTCGTTAGTCGAGCAGCGTCAAGAGGTATTGAAGCCCTTCCGAAAAGTGCTGAAGACTTTCGGTGATTTCTAAAACATAGATAATACGTACTTTTTTGTGTGCAGGTAGGGGAGTAGGGGGTGGGTGTGAAAGAACTATTCATGATGCCGTTTTTATATGCGTGAAAACTGGAGTGTGAATGAATTCGTCCACTCTTATAACACTCTCCTTGCTCTCCATCGCTGCATATGATTAATTTTTCTATGGGTAAACCTGAATGAATAATATATTTTCGATTCTTTTTATATTTTTCTCTTCCGTAGGTTTTTCTTGGGGGGATTCGGGTTTGTGGGCTCCTGAAGTTTCCCCTCTCCCAGTCACAATAGAAAAAATAATTGCTAAAGAAAATGAAGTCGATTTAAAGGATATTAATCAATTTCCCAATGGTACATTGAAATGGGAGGGCGGATATATAAGTGCTGTTGTTTTTGATGGCTCAACAAAGAATTGTGCGATTTATGTTTCTAATGGGCGATCGCTATCGCTATTGTTTAGTGGAACGCCTTGTGAGTTTTCCGGTAGTCCGAAAATTGACACTCTCAGAAAAGCTTCGATGCCAGATGTACTGTATAAGGTTAAGCTGTTCCTACCAAGCCGCGGAACGATGGTGGATGAAGTTTTAGCGTTCTATTTTGATGAAGAGAGGAAAACGTACTGTGAAAGTCAGCTTCTCGGTGATTGGTATGAAACAGGAAATAGAAGCATCGAACCCAATGTTAGTGATGGAAAGTGTGAGTGACCAATTTTTAGATCGTGGCTTATTGTTTGTATGAGTAAGTGGCGGCGTTTGTTACGCCGCCTATTTTCTCAACCTGCCAATGTTTTTATTGGGAGGCAATAGAGTTCAACATTGCATGTGATAAATCATCCACAACGGCTTTACCCATTTCACACAGATAGTAAGCAGGCCAAGCATAGCGCTCTCCGCGTTCCTCCATTGCCGCATCGAGCATGAGTTTTTTGGCGTAGTAGAACAGGTTGGAAGCATGCTCCAAGGCTTCCCGAACTGGGATGTCGGGATTGACGCGGAACAGGCTTTGTTCTTTTCCGCCGCAATCGGCGAAGGTGACGATGCCGATGGTTTTGACTGAGGTGGTCATTGCGCACCTCCTGCTGTTTGCAAGTGGTGAGGTTGGTATAGGTGGGATGCGTACATTGGCGTAACTCCTTTTACGTTAAAGAAGCTGCCGTTTTCGTTTCCAGGCGAGAAGGGTGGCAGCTGTACGCGGGCTGGAAAACCGAGGCAAAAGGAACCCGGCAGACCCGAAGGTCTCCCACGCACAGCCGCCATGACGCAGAAATACAGGCACAAAAAAAGCGCCTGCACTTGATGGTCTGGGCGCTGCTGTTGCGCCTTTTTGCTCTTCGGGTTTCCAGGCCCGGTCGCTGATTTTGCAGCGACGGCGGAAGGATAGCGGGCGACTTGGCTCGCTGCAACGACATAGGCATTGCGGCTTGTGACAACCCGCTTTTTTCGGTTGGTTGCGTTATCTAGTTGATTTCAAGCAGCTCTCTATGAGCGGTAGTTCAAATAGGAATTCTCGTACCGAATTCTGGTGTTTTCTTACAGCCGTTTTACGTTCCACTTGATAGCGTCAGTACTCTGAGGACCACCTTTTCATAGCGCCACCGATGTCATGGATGATCACCAAGCAGGGAGCAAGCTATGTTCAATCCTTCCAATGAAACCCACTTCAGCCTGACGGTCGACGACTTCCAGGGTGACTTGCAGGTGCTGTCTTTCGAAGGGATCGAAGGCATCAGCCAGCCGTTCCGTTTCGATCTGGAACTGGTCAGCGAGAACCCCGACCTGGACCTGGAGACGCTGCTGCACAAGCAGGCGTTCCTGGCCTTCGCCCCGGCTGCTCTGAACGGCGAGGGCAGTGGCATCCACGGCCAGATCTACCGCGTGGCCCAGGGCGACGCGGGCAAGCGCCTGACCCGCTACCAGGTGTCGCTGGTGCCGCAGCTGGCCTACCTCGAGCACCGCACCAACCAGCGCATCTACCAGCAGCTATCGGCGCCGAAGATCATCGCCCTGATCCTCGAAGAGCACGGCATCCAGGGCAACGCCTACCGGTTCCAGCTCGGCACCCCGTGCCCGGACCGCGACTACTGCGTGCAGTACGACGAAACCGACCTGCACTTCATCCAGCGCCTGTGCGAAGAGGAAGGCCTGCATTACCACTTCCAGCACAGCCCGCAGGGCCATCTGCTGGTGTTCGGTGACGACCAGACCGTGTTCCCCAAGCTCGGCCAGCCCACCGCCTATATCCAGGGCAGTGGCATGGTCGCCGACGAGCCGGTGATCAAGGGTTTCAACCTGCGCCTGGAGACCCGCACCCGCCGTACTACTCGACGCGATTACGACTTCGAGAAGCCGCGCCTGCAACTGGAAGCCGCCTATAAACCCGAGACCGACAGTGAAGAACCGGACCTGGAAGACTACGACTACCCGGGCTGTTTCACCGACCGCGCGCGCGGCAAGTTCCTCAGCCAGCGCGCCCTCGAACGCCACCGCGCCGACTACCAGCAGGCCGAAGGCTGGGGCGACCAGACGCGGCTGGTCAGCGGCCATTTCCTGGAACTGTCCGAGCACCCGCGCAGCGAGTGGAACGACCTCTGGCTGCTGACCCATATCGTCCACGAAGGCAAACAGCCGCAGGTGCTGGAAGAGTCGGTGACCAGCGACACCACCGACAACAAGGACGACTTCCACCAGGGCTATCGCAACCGCTTCCTCGCCACGCCCTGGCAGGTGTTCTACCGTCCGGCCCTGAACCACCCGAAACCGCGGGTGCTGGGCAGCCAGACCGCGGTGGTCACCGGGCCCAAGGGCGAAGAAATCCACTGCGACCAGTACGGCCGCGTAAAGGTGCAGTTCCACTGGGACCGCGAGGGCAAGGCCGACAACAAGACCAGCTGCTGGCTGCGGGTGTCCTCCAGTTGGGCCGGCGACCGCTACGGCGCCATCGTCATCCCGCGCATCGGCATGGAAGTGCTGGTGACGTTCCTCGAGGGCGACCCCGACCAGCCGCTGATCACCGGCTGCCTGTACCACAAGGAACACCCGGTGCCTTACGCCCTGCCGGCGAACAAGACCCGCACGGTGTTCAAGTCCATGAGCTCACCGGGCGGCGCCGGCTACAACGAACTGCGCATCGAAGACAAAAAAGGCGCCGAACAGATCTTCATCCACGCCCAGCGCGACTGGGATGAAAACATCGAGCACGACCAGAAAATCCGCATCGGCCACGAACGCCACGACACCGTGGAGAAGAACACCTACACCGAACTCAAGGCTGAAGAACACCGCATCACCCACGCCGACCGCAAGACCGAAACCCTAGGCTTCAAAGGCCTGCCTTTTGGGGTAACGACACTTATCAAGTCAAAGCAAATGCGCCAGACAAATCATTAGGGCTGCGAGTTCGTAGCGGCAACTCAGGGCAGACCCCGGTTTTGACGGTTCTACCCCGTGGTACCACGGTGAACACTAAACCTGCTCCAGCAACACAAAAATGGCTCGAAATCGTCAGCGTGACCCCTGAAGTCGCAGCTCTGCCAGCAAATACGGGTTGGGTGTTCAAAGGTGAAATGCAGCACCTTTCTGGAGATATTTATTTTGTCGGAGAGAAAGCCGAGGACGCCCCTCCAGGGCAGAAAACCGGGGCGAATATCCGCAGTGCTACGGCAAGAGGTCTGCCTATAGGTTTTTTACCTGCAGGCACGCAAATCAAAATCAGCAATGAACAAACTTCTGGCAAATATCGCAAGCTGCTGGAAATTGTCACCGGCGAATCCATCCCTGCGTTGACACCGGGTGCAGATGGAACATTGCCTGGGTATGTCTGGCTCGACTCTCTTGAGGTAAAAAGCGAACCCAAGACCCCGGGGGTGATTGTCCCGTTGACACCGGTTCATAAAATCAAAGCCGGTGAACTCATAGGGCATGTGGGGAAGTATCAGAACTACTCGGACGCAGCTCCGAAAAACTTACTGCATCTGGAAGTGTTTAGCTGTGAGGACATCAAGGCTTTCATCGACCAGACCAAAGAGCAGGCCGTCAGACTGCCAGAAACAGAAAAGACACTGGTCAAAATCCTGCCACGCATCCGGCTGATTACTCATGTGCCGGGTATGAATGCTACCAACCCCCCCAAGGCGAACGATGCTAGTAAAGAGGTCGGTTATGGTCTGCTCATTCCTGTGAGCGTATTGGAAGCCCTGCCAGCAGAGAAAAAAATCAAAGCTCCGGTGGTGATGGGTGGAGTCACTACCTATACGCAGTGGTGGCACCTGGAAGGGCTACTCGCCGATGCTCAAGGAGAGAGCATCGACGGTTGGTTTGCCGAGCCTAATACCACGTTGTACCGCCACTCGCCTTTTGAATGGGAAGGTTTCACCTTCATCGAAGAAACTGGGAGCAATGTCGATCTCTACGCGGATTTTCTTCATGCGCAAGAGAATATGACGGATGAAGAACGCAAGGCTTACCACCCAAATATCGTGACTGCCGGGGCAGGTCCGACAAAACAATCTCTCTACACTATCCTTGATCGAAATCACGACACGAAGCTTCCACCGGAAGAGATAGGAAATGCCCTGAGTAAGCCTTGGTTCGCCCAACCGGTCTCACAGATGATTATCAAATATGAGAGTGAGTGGGACTACAAGGCAGCGAAGTGGGACTCATTGGATGAGTTAATGGGGCATAGCGAGTCGGCGCCACATAAGGAGTGGGTTGCCGAGAAGGCGCGGATTGAGAGCCTGAGTTGGTGGGGTAAGCTTGGGATAATTGATAATGCCGAAGTATGGCATATACACCCTGTTGGTTTGCTGGGAGCCTTTTGCAAACTGAAGAGCTCAAATGGAAGCTTGGGGAAGGTCACATATGATGCAGAAGGTAATGATATCTCTACGTCGCAATTCTTCAGCAGAGTAATACATTGGCCAGGTAATGCCGAGTCAGGAGTTACTTTAGGGCGAGGCTATGATATGGGGTCACGAAGTGAAAGCTCTATATATGAGCATATGGTTGCTTCGGGGGTTCCAGCTGCTCAAGCTACGAAAATATCTAAAGCCCGTGGGTTAAAAGGAAACTTGGCAAGAGACTTTGTAGCGGCGAATAAACAAGATATCGGGGAGATCACGCTTGAGCAGCAAAAGGCACTTTTTGATTTGATTTATCCAGATTACGTTTCAAGAGCAATAGTAGTTTACAATAATTGGACCTCTACATTGCCGGGACGTATAGAGTGGGAAGGATTGCAGCAGATAGTAAGAGATATACTGGTGGACTTTGTTTATCAAGGATTCACCCAAGGTCCAAACCCAATGAAGGCAGGGATGAATGATGATGTGGATGAGCTTATTAGATATATAGAAAATACTCCTGCTATAAGTCAGTATGAAGGCGGGCGACATCGTGCTAATTATCTAAGAAATAACAGGTGATGAGAATGTTTTTTGATTATTTTAGGAAGTTTTCTTTGCTTGCTCTGCTTGCGATTTTTTCGTCTTTTGCTATAGGGGGAGAGTGCGATAATATTACATTGAGTGCCCAGGTTGACCTGTGTGCAAAAGAAAGAAAAGACAGTGCGGATGCGAAGCTGAACGAAAGCTACAAAAATCTAATAAGTCGAACTAGAGCCCAATATGAAGCAAACTCTGAGTTAGGTGGTTTGTATTTGGAGAAGCTTAAGGGGGCGCAGCGTGCATGGTTGAAATATCGTGATGCTAATTGTGATCTGGAAGCATTTGAAGTAGAGGTAGGACGGCCTGCTCACATAACGATAGTTAATAATTGTGTGGCTCGAATGAGTGAGGAACGTACCGCTTATTTGAATGGGGTTATGAAGTGATTTTTAGTGATGAAGTGCTTCAGCTTCATTTGAGGAGGCGCTGAAATGCAAACGTTGGAAATAAGTGGTAGGGTCGTAACTTTTTTAGGGTGTCTAATGGTACTAGTTAGCCCCGCGATGGCAGATGCTAAGTGCGATGATAGTATAACAGTGAACTCGGACATCGCACGTTGCTCTCAAGAGTCTCTCGCTAAAATTGATAAGATTCTGAATGAGCAATATAAAGCTCTTTCTGCTGAATTGACTCCAGTCCTTAAAGCTGACTTGCTCTCTAGCCAGAAGCTTTGGATTCGCTTGAGAGACGAACAATGCAACGACGCGGACGAAGCATCTTCAGGTCAAGAGGCTCCAATTGAAAAGCTTTCGTGTTTGAATCAACTCACGAGCTTTCGTGTAAATGAAATTATATATTTGCGAACGGGTGTTATTGGGGATGGGTTTTATAAGGCGGTATCCGTCGTGAACAAAAAAGCAACTTCTATGGATTACGCTAAAGCTGTTGCATATATTGGTGGGGATATGAATTTTGGAGCAATCTGGTCTGAATATGCAAAAAATAACTGTGCAATGACACAGAAGCTTTATGGGGAAGCCTCTGACCGTTGTTTGTCTAGAATGCGTTTTCAGATGCCGATCTATTGAATGAGCCTCTGAGATTTTACTAGGCAAGCCATTATTTTTAATGGCTTGCCTTCTATGTGTTAAAGACTCAGGGCGTACTATTTTACTGGCTTGGTGAAATGGAGTTCGAAATGTCGTCCACTACGGCCTTACCCATTTCGCACAGGTAATAAGCCGGCCAAGCATAGCGTTCTCCCTGCGGCTCCATCGCCGCATCGAGCATGAGCTTTTTGGCGTAGTAGAACAGGTTGGAAGCATGTTCCAAGGCTTCTCGGGCTGGAATATCCGGATTAACCCGGAACAGGCTTTGTTCTTTTTCGCCGCAGTCGGCGAAGGTAACGATGCCGATGGTTTTGATCGAGGTGGTCATTGCTCACCTCCTGCTGTTTGCAGAGGGTGGATCTTGGACTGGCGGGTGATGTACATGGCAGTAACTCCGTTTACTGAATTGAGCTGCCGTTTCGTTTCCAGTCGAAAGGGTGGCAGCTATGCGCGGGCTGGAAAACCGGAGTAAACGGAACCCGGCAGACCCGAAGGTCTCCCGCGCACAGCCGCCATAACACGAGAAAGTCAGGCACAAAAAAGCGCCAGCAATCGTGATAGTTGGCGCTGCTGCGCCGTTTACTCATCGGGTTTCCAGGCCCGGTCGCTGATTTTGCAGCGACGGCGGAAGGATAGCGGGGAGGCTGGGCAGCTGCAACGACAGGATTACCGCATTTTATGACGATGTGTTTTCGGCGTGTTCAGTGGGCTTTGTTGCCAGCTTCAGACAGATCTTTGTGAGTCGCGCATCAAATTAGGAATCATCCTGCCGATGCTCGGTGTTTTCCTACAATCGTTATGCGCTCTACTTGATAGCGTCAGTATTCTGAGGACCGCCTTTTCATAGCACTACCGACGTAATGGATGATAACCAAGCAGGGAGCAAGCTATGTTCAATCCTTCCAATGAAACCCACTTCAGCCTGACGGTCGACGACTTCCAGGGTGACTTGCAGGTGCTGTCTTTCGAGGGGATCGAAGGCATCAGCCAGCCGTTCCGTTTCGATCTGGAACTGGTCAGCGAGAACCCCGATCTGGACCTGGAGACCCTGTTGCACAAGCAGGCTTTTCTCGCCTTCGATCCACAAGACCGTGGCATCCACGGGCAGATCTACCGCGTGGCCCAGGGCGATGCCGGCAAGCGCCTGACCCGCTACCAGGTGTCGCTGGTGCCACAACTGGCTTACCTCGAACACCGCACCAACCAGCGCATCTACCAGCAGCTGTCGGCGCCGAAGATCATCGCCCTGATCCTCGAAGAGCACGGCATCCAGGGCAACGCCTACCGGTTCCAGCTCGGCACCCCGTGTCCGGAGCGCGACTACTGCGTGCAGTACGACGAAACCGACCTGCACTTCATCCAGCGCCTGTGCGAAGAGGAAGGCCTGCATTACCACTTCCAGCACAGCCCGCAAGGCCATCTGCTGGTGTTCGGCGACGACCAGACCGTGTTCCCCAAGCTCGGCCAGCCCACCGCCTATATCCAGGGCAGCGGCATGGTCGCCGACGAGCCGGTGATCAAGGGCTTCAACCTGCGCCTGGAAACCCGCACCCGCCGCACCACCCGTCGCGACTACGACTTCGAGAAGCCGCGCCTGCAACTGGAAGCGGCCTATAAACCCGAGGCCGAAAGCGAAGAGCCGGACCTGGAAGACTACGACTACCCGGGGCGCTTCACCGACCGCGCCCGCGGCAAGTTTCTCAGCCAGCGCGCCCTCGAACGCCACCGTGCCGACTACCAGCAGGCCGAAGGCTGGGGCGACCAGACACGACTGGTCAGTGGCCACTTCCTGGAATTGTCCGAGCACCCGCGCAGCGAGTGGAACGACCTCTGGCTGCTGACCCACATCGTCCACGAAGGCAAACAGCCGCAGGTGCTGGAAGAGTCGGTGACCAGCGACACCACCGACAACAAGGACGACTTCCACCAGGGCTATCGCAACCGTTTTCTCGCCACGCCCTGGCAGGTGTTCTACCGCCCGGCCCTGAACCACCCGAAACCGCGCGTGTTGGGCAGCCAGACCGCGGTGGTCACCGGGCCCAAGGGCGAAGAAATCCACTGCGACCAGTACGGCCGGGTGAAGGTGCAGTTCCACTGGGACCGCGAGGGCAAGGCCGACGACAAGACCAGCTGCTGGCTGCGCGTGTCCTCCAGCTGGGCCGGCGACCGCTACGGCGCCCTCGTCATCCCGCGCATCGGCATGGAAGTGCTGGTGACCTTCCTCGAAGGCGACCCCGACCAGCCGCTGATCACCGGCTGCCTGTACCACAAGGAACACCCGGTGCCTTACCCGCTGCCGGCGAACAAGACCCGCACCGTGTTCAAGTCCATGAGCTCGCCGGGCGGCGCCGGCTTCAACGAACTGCGCATCGAAGACAAGAAAGGCGCCGAACAGATCTTCATCCACGCCCAGCGCGACTGGGACGAAAACATCGAGCACGACCAGAAAATCCGCATCGGCCACGAACGCCACGACACGGTGGTGAAGAACACCTACACCGAACTCAAGGCCGAAGAACACCGCATCACCCACGCCGACCGCAAGACCGAAACCCGCGTCGACGACCACCTGACCGTGGGCGAAAACCAGCACATCAAACTCGGCACCGCGCAACTGACCAAAGCCGGCCAGGAAATCCACCTCAAGGCCGGCGCCAAGATGGTAATCGAGGCGGGCAGCGAACTGACCATCAAGGCCGGTGGCAGCTTTATCAAGCTCGATGCCGGCGGCGTCACGGTGGTGGGGCCGGTGGTGAAGATCAATGCGGGGGGCTCGGCGGGGAGTGGCACTGGGATCGGTATTCTGATGCCGGGTCTGCCGGGGGCGGCTGATGCGGACAAGGCTGGCAGCCTGATGGAGGAGGCGTTGGCCAACCCGGCGAAAGAAACAGTGCCGGGTCAGCTGTGCATTCGTATTTCCCCGTTGCCCAACATGCCGGGGTATCCGGATGAGCCTTATCAGCTTTACGCCGATGGCGCACTTATCGACAAAGGCTTCAGCGACGAGAAGGGCAATGTGCTTTTCCAGCATATTCCCGGTACCCGCAACTACTCGGTGGAAACGGTGAACGGACACCGTTTCAACCTGGACATGAGCGAAACCTCGACCGAACAGACGCGCCAACGCAGTGAACGCCTGGGGCGTGAGGGATACCGCGACTTCCCGGGCGCGGCGGCCTCCCTGGAGGCGTTGAGCAGCAGTGAGGCGTTCCGCCAATTGTGGGCGGATCAAAGCGAGCAGAAAGAGTAAAGGAAGCACTCCATGACATACCTCGATCAGAAACTGTCGATCTCGCTTGAAGAAAGCGCCGCAACCCTGACCTCGGATTGGTTCGCTCACAAGAACAATCCGCTAAGCCCGCCACGTCCGGCAGGCAACGTGGTGACGCCGCTGGTGTGTGGCGAGGAAGCCTTCAAGAAGGTCTATGAATGCATCCAGGCAGCTACGAAAAGCATCGACCTCATCAGTTGGGGCTTCGACCCTGGATTGCGTCTCGACCGGGCCTCGACCGACAGCCCCAGTCTGGGAAAACTGCTCAGGCAGAAGGCCGAAAGTGGTGTCGAGGTACGGGTACTGATCTGGAACAACCGACTGGCCCAGCTCGGTGAAAACTCGGTGATCGGCGAGGGCTGGAGCGGCGCCGGCGGAACATCGATGGGTTCCGGAATGACCGCGGGCAAGCCGGCTGACACCAGCGCCCTGGGTGAAAAACGGAAAAAGCTTCTGGAAAAACAGCAGCAGGAGCAGGCACGCCTGGAAAAACTTCCGGCAAACGACGAGGCTGGCCGACGAGCCACGCGCGACCGTCTGATCGACATCCAGCAAAGCCTGGATGCCCTGGACAGCGGCTACACCAAGGGCCGTGATTCGGGAGGGACGGTTCAAGCCCCGAACGAACAGGTCGAGACCCGAGATTGGTATCGCTGGGTAAACAGCCGCGAAGCCCGCAATATCGAGTTTCGTACGCGGGATTTCGAGTTCATAGGACAGTTGACCTACGACGATCAAAATGGCCTACGCATGCATTGGGGGCGCCTTGCCATCCTGTGGCGACTGCTCAAGGACGAGTCTCACGATGTGTCCTTCATGCAGATGATGCTCCTGAGCCTGTTTCCCAGCCATCACCAGAAAACTCTGGTGGTCGACTACATGGACCCGCAAAAGGCGGAAGGTCTCGTGATGGGCCACAACCTGCAGCGCAACTACTGGGACACCACCGCCCACGCCTACGACGATGCAGCCGGCAAGCGCGACCTGGGCTTCGGCCCTTGGCAGGACCTTTCCCTATTCGTACGTGGCCCGGTGCTGTTCGATCTCAATCACAACTTCTGCAATGCCTGGGACAAGAGCAGCAGTTGGATACGCCGTATCTTTAAGGGCACCCTGAATCACGAGCGGTCGTCGGTCAAACCGCTGAGCCTGATTCGTGATGGTGGAGAGCCCGCGCAGATTTGCCGGACTCAACCGGAAGAAGGCCCGGAAAAAACCATTCTCGAGGTATATGAAAAGGCCCTGGGCAATGTGCATCAGTACGCCTATATCGAGAACCAGTACTTCCGCTACAAACCGCTGGCCGAACGCCTGAAGAAAGTTGCCGCCGACTACGTCGCTGCCGGCAAACAACAGGACTTGCACTTGTTCGTGGTCACCAATAACCCGGAGAGCGGGCACTTCTCCAGTTCCACCTACGAGATGCTCGACACCCTTGGTCAGGGTGAACTGATGCCCTTGGCCCACCGCGACCTGCTCTACGATCAGCGCCAATTGGCCTACAGCCAACGCGAACTGAAGGCCCGCGCCGAATCGCCGACTCGCGATCAGGAACTGGCCAAGGTACAGACGCAAATGCATGAGCAGGGTATCGATCCGAGTCGCGCCGATGAACTCCTGGCCATGGACCCCAACAAACACTACAACCAGGCCGCGGCTCGCGAACTGGAGCCGGAGATGCTGCCGCCCAAGGGGTTGAAAATCATTATCGCGACCCTGGTCAGTTGCAAGGACGGCGGCGAAACCGCGACTGCCAAGACACGCGAGCAACGCCAGACCGAACGCGATATCACCGAACACCTCGGCCCGGAACAAGGCATGGCGCAGTACAAGTCCATCTATGTACACAGCAAGCTGCTGCTGGTGGACGACCTGTTCTTCACCCTGGGCTCCGCCAACATCAACGAACGCAGCCTGAACTCGGACTCCGAACTGAATATCGCCATGCCAAGCCCGCAAACCACCCGGACCTGGCGGGAGCGGTTGTGGGGGATGCATTCGGGGAAAGGGGTAAGTAAGAAGACACCCTTTTTAATCGATAATATTCAAGATGATTATGAAAAATGGGACGCGATCATCACCAAGAATTGGGAAAATCAAAAGAAAAAACTACCACTAAATGGAAACTTAGTCAGATTTTGGGATGTGGTGACACCTTATGCAAAAGCCCTTGATTAGATCGATATTTGCTCTGTTTTTATTTTTTTATGGAGTCCCAGTTATGGCTTACGAATTCAAATGTGTGCATGAGAAGGACACTGCTCCCCCTCTGAACCAACAAGCTGACGAATGGTTCAAACAAGCTCGATCTATCAGTAAAGAGCGCTTGCCTGACTGGCCCAAAGCCGCCCATCTATACCAACAAGCAGTAGATAAAGACCACTGGAAAGCAATGCATAACCTTGCGGAGCTACATCTACGTGGCGATGGGGTTCCTAAAGACACGAATAAGGCGATTGACTTATACCTGAAAATGACACAGTTGCAGGTTCCGCTGGGTTACTACGATATGAGCGTAATGACACAAAGAGGAATTGGTGTTGTGCAATCAGACAGGACTGCCATGCAGTTTCTGATTAAGGCAGCAGAATTGGGAAGCCCTCAAGCTCAAACAAGGATTGGTTACATTTATATATATGAAAAAAATAAAGATTCTGTTGGTATCAGCTATCTGAAGTGCGCCGAAAGTCAGGATTATGCAGATGCTGCATACAAACTTGGTACATATTATGAGTCGGTAGACAAAAATTACCCTGTCTCCATGCATTATTATCAACGAGCTGCAGCGTTAGGTGAGCGGAAAGGAGCTATGGAAATAGAAGATGTATTTCAAAATGGTAAGTTTTCTTATAATAAAGACAAGAAGACTGAAGATGCATACTACAAAGTATCCAGGGAACTTGCCAAAAATCCAGATTTGCGCTTTCCCAATCTGGCCAAAGATCACCCGCTGCCACCGAACCCTGTGCAGGGTTATCACGCAGATAAAGACATCAACTGGAAACCGACCGGACGTAATGACGACTATTAAAGCACTGCTGGCTGTTGTGCTATTGGGCAGCAGTGGTTTTTCCATGGCATACGATTTCAAGTGTGTTCATGAAAAAGATATTGCTCCTCCTCTGGATCAGCAGGCAGATCAATGGTTCAAACAAGCTCGTGTGCTTAGCAAAGAACGCCCAGCTGACTGGAGCAAAGTTGCCAGTCTGTATCAGCAGGCTGTAGAGAAGAACCATTGGAAAGCAATGCACAATCTTGCAGAGCTATATTTACGCGGTGATGGTGTCTCGAAAGATACAAATAAAGCTATCGATCTTTATATGCGAATGGTCGAACTTGAGGTTCCGTTGGGCTACTACGATATGGGTGTGATGGTACAGCGGGGTATAGGGGGTACTCAGTCCGATAAGAATACAATGCAGTATTTAATCAAGGCAGCAGATTTAGGTAGTCCTCAAGCTTTAACGCACATTGGATATTTGTATGTATACGAAAAAAATAATGATCAGCTAGGGTTGAAGTTTCTTAAGTGTGCTGAAAAACAAAATTATGTAGATGCTGCCTACAAGCTGGCATCTTACAATAGTAATATTGATAAAAATTATCCGGTTGCAATGCATTATTATCAGCGGGCTACTGCGTTGGGCATGCGGAAGGCAGCATTGGTAATTGAAAGCACTTTTGCGGATGGCGACCTTGGTTATATAAAAGATAAAAAAATAGCACTTGCGTACAGTGATATTTCCAGTCAGCTGTACAAAAAGCCCGAACTTCGCTTTCCTGATCTAGCCAAAGAGCACCCACTTCCAGCGCATCCTATTCAGGGTTATCACGCGGACAAAGACATCAACTGGAAGCCAACCGGACGCGATGACGATTATTAAGAGAAAACCCACAACGAGAAGTATCCCGAAAAAATAGCTTCAACGAGCCTATGCGAAGCATCAAAACGCGACCTATGGGCTGTCCCGATCAAGGAGCCGCATAATGCATAAGATATTCACGGTACTGGCGATTTTGCTGCTTGCCATCTCGATACTCAGTGCTTTGCTCGGGTTGGCTGGCATTGCTGGCGGGGCAAGCGGCAGTGGGGGCATTTCCGACTCCGTCGACGTTGCGTTCCTGGTTGCCAAAGTGCTGCTCGCCTTGAGCCTGTTGTCTGGAGTGCTGGCTATTGCCTGGCCCAGGAGTGGATAAGGCTGAATCAGGTTGCAGGATTCGCAGGGTTATGAGCAGGTCTCTTCGTGACGACTCATAAAGGCTGCTCTTAAACGAGCGTGACTTGGCGGTCATAATCCCCAATAACGCGTTCATCTTCCCTTAACCTTGCATAACTGTGGCGTTCCCCTCCGAAGCCGCTACACTGCGCCAGCCGTTCATTTTTTCTTTGGGGCTTTGCGCATGAAATTTCGTTTTCTTCTGTGGATGCTGGGGCTGTTGATGGGCAAGGCCAGCCGGACCAATCCTGCGTTCCAGCAGCAGTTGGGTGACAAGGAACTGGTGTTTCAGCTGCAGACGCTGGATGGCAAGGTGGCGCGGCATTTCCGGGTGAAGGACCAGCGGATTACCAGTAAGTCCGGTGTGTATCCCGAGCCGGCGTTCGCCATTGCCTTTAAAGACGCGGCCTATGGTTTTGCCACGATGCAGGCGAAGAACAAGCAATTGGCCTTTATGACCGGGATTCAGGACAAGTCGATCCAGATCAAGGGCAACCCGGCGCTGGTGATCTGGTTCCAGGGGCTGACCAAGTACTTGAAGCCGAAGAAGGCCAAGCCGAAGGCTTGAGGGCGGGCTGTATACCAGCCGGAAGATGATCGCGGGCAAGCCTCGCTCCTACAGGAGCGGGGCTTTTTTCTGGGGGTCAGTGCTGGCTGAACTGCGAGGCCAGTTCGCGCAGGAGCACTTCGGCTTCGAGGACCTTGCTGACCACGTCTTCGGCTTTGTCGCGGGACAGGCCGAGACGTTCGAGCAGGGCGTCCGGGATGTCTTCAACGGGGCCGGAGCCGATGCCGCGGCTGCGCAGCAGGCGCACGGCCAGGCATACCAGGTTCGGGTATTCGGCGTAGGCGCCGTCATAGCTCGGGTCGTGCTGGAAGCGCAGGGCGGTGGACAGCTCGTCCGGCATATCCCAGTAGCGCATCAGCCAGGCGCCGATCTGCTCGCGGCTGATGCCCAGCAGGTGCTGTTCCACGTAACTGTGGCAGAGGTGCGGGTTGACCTCCAGGTGGCGGCAGATCAGCGAGAAGTGCGGCGGGAAGACGTGGGCCAGCAGCAGGTAGCCGAAGTTGTGCAGCAGGCCGGCGAGATAGGTCAGGCCGGATTCCGGGCGCTGGGCGCGCGGCATGGCGCGGGTCAGGCCTTCGATGACGGCGGCGGTGTAGATCGACTGCTGCCAGTACGGCGTGCTGTGTTGCGGGTGGTCCTTGGGCAGGCTCAGGGTCTTGCCCAGGGCCAGGCCCAGCGCCAGGTTGATCACCAGGTCGAAGCCCAGCACGCGGACGATGGCGTCTTCCACCGAGCGGATCTTGCCCGGCGAGGCGTAGTAGGGCGAAGCCGCCCAGCTCACCACTTGCGCGGCCAGGGCCGGGTCGGTTTCCACCACGCCGGTGATGTCGTCGATGGTGGCGTTGGGGTCGACCCGCAGCTTGATGATCTTCTGCGCGGTTTCGGCGAGCGGCGGAATCTCGATGGTCGCTTCCAGGCGTTGCTGGATGCGCCGGGCGGTGAAGGCCTGCATGGCCTGGGTGATTTCCTCGCGGTCGTCGTCCGGGCGGTCGAGGTTCGGGCGGATGCTGCTCAAGGCTTCGCCGAAGTTGCCGGCGCTGGCCTTGCTTAGCATGCTCTTGAAAGCGTCGCTGGTGATTTCCAGCAGCAGGCCCGGTTCGCCGGAGTTGATCAGCAGGAGCGGCTCGCGCAGCAGGCTTTCGTCATACAGGCAGGGCGAGCTGGTGAGCGCCGGCAGGCCGGGCAGCAGGCTCAGGTTGTGTTTGCCGAGCATACGCTCCAGGCGTTCCGTGGATACGGCGGTCAGGCGGCGGCCGGTCAGTTCGGCGAGGCGATTGAGGTCCAGCAACTGGCTCTGCGGGAACAGCACCATCAGCGCGCCGACGGCGTCGTCCAGCAGGACCGCCTGTACCTTGCGCGCGGCCGGCAGGCCCGGGTGATCGAGGACTTCCGTGAAGCCGATGTTCAGTTTGCCGAGCAGCAGCCGGATTACAGACGGAGCGTGCGGGGCTGCGGTGGCGAGGGCAACTTCTGTCATGGTCTGTATCCGTTTTCAAACAATTTCAGGAGTATAACCAGCTTGATCGGGGCATTCGCCCCTTAACTGAGACGCTGCTCACACTTGGCCGTATTGCTGCCCGTGGCGCAGCCAGCGTTCCAGCAGCGGGCTGACGTGGTGCGGCCAGCGTTCCAGCAAGGCCTGGGCGGCATCGCGCACGGCCGGTAGCAGGTCGGCGTCGCGCATCAGGTCGGCGACCTTGAATTGCAGCAGGCCGGTCTGGCGGGTGCCGAGCATCTCGCCGGGGCCGCGCAGTTCCAGGTCCTTTTCGGCGATGACAAAACCGTCGTTGGTTTCGCGCATGATGCCCAGGCGCTGGCGGCCGATCTGCGACAAGGGAGGATGGTAGAGCATGACGCAATGGCTGGCGGCGCTGCCCCGACCAACGCGACCGCGTAGCTGGTGCAACTGGGCCAGGCCCAGGCGCTCGGGGTTCTCGATGATCATCAGGCTGGCGTTGGGCACATCGACGCCGACTTCGATCACGGTGGTGGCCACCAGCAGTTGCAACTCACCGGCCTTGAACTGGCCCATGACCTCGGCTTTTTCCGCCGGCTTCATGCGCCCGTGGATCAGGCCGACCCGCAGTTCGCCCAGGGCGCTGCTCAGGTCTTCGTAAGTGGTTTCCGCGGCCTGGCAGGTCAGCTCTTCGGATTCCTCGATCAGCGTGCACACCCAATAGGCCTGGCGCCCTTCGGCGCAGGCGGCGCGCACCCTCTCGATGACCTCGACGCGGCGCGAGTCGGTCACCAGCACGGTGTTCACCGGCGTGCGGCCTGGGGGCAGTTCGTCGAGGATCGAGGTGTCCAGGTCGGCGTAGGCGCTCATGGCCAGGGTCCGGGGGATCGGCGTGGCGGTCATGATCAGCTGGTGCGGGCATAGGCGTCCGCCCACGCCCTTCTGGCGTAGGGCCAGGCGCTGCTGCACGCCGAAGCGGTGTTGTTCGTCGATGATCACCAGCGCCAGGTTCTTGAACTGTACTTCGTCCTGGAACAGCGCGTGGGTGCCGACCACCATCGGCGCGCCGGCGGCGATCTGTTCCAGGGCCGCCGTGCGGCTCTTGCCCTTGAGCTTGCCGGCCAGCCAGGCGACCTCCAGCCCCAGCGGCTCGAGCCAGCGCTTGAAAGTGATGAAGTGCTGCTCGGCGAGGATCTCGGTCGGCGCCATCAGCGCCACTTGATAGCCGGCCTCCAGTGCCTGCAGGGCGGCAAGGGCGGCGACCACGGTCTTGCCGGCCCCCACGTCGCCCTGGATCAGCCGCAGCATCGGTTCGGGCTGGCTGAGGTCATAGGCGATCTCGTTGCCGACCCGCTGCTGTGCGCCAGTGGGCGGAAAGCCGAGGTTCTTCAGGTACTGCGCCGGCAGCCGGGTAGCCTTGGGTAGCGCCGGGGCGAGTTGCGAGCGCAGGCTTTCGCGCAGGCGCTGCTGGGACAGCTGATGGGTCAGCAGTTCCTCGAACGCCAGGCGATGCTGTGCCCAATGGTGACCCAGGGCCAGCTCGTCGACATCGGCGTCGGCCGGCGGATGGTGCAGGTAGCGAATCGCATCGTCCAGCGGCGCCAGCTGGTAGTCCCGCGCCAGCTCTTGCGGCAGCCAGTCCGGCAGGCTGCGCGGGCCGAGCAGGGCCAGGCTCTGCTGGCACAGCATGCGCAGGCGCTGCTGGGTCAGGCCTTCGGTGAGCGGGTAGATGGGGGTCAGGGTCTGGTCCACGGGCGGCGGTTCATCGCCGCTGATGGCGCGGTATTCCGGGTGGTAGATTTCCAGCCCCGAGGCGCCGGGACGGGCTTCGCCATAACAGCGCACGCGGGTGCCGCGCTTGAGGCCTTCCTTCTGCGCATTGCTGAAATGGTAGAAACGCAGGCTGAGCCCGCCGGTGCCGTCCTGCAGGCGCACCAGCAGGCTGCGGCGCTTGCCCATCACCACGTCGGCGCCGCTGACGGTGCCTTCGATCACCGCGTCCTGCCCGGGGCGCAGCGCGCCGATCGGTACTACGCGGGTGCGGTCCTGATAACGCAGGGGCAGGTGGAACAGCACGTCCTGCAGGTTCTCCAGGCCGACCTTGGCCAGCTTTTCGGCCATGGCTTCGCCGACGCCCTTGAGTGCCGTGACCGGCACGTTCGACAGCTCAGTCATCGCGACGGCTTAACTCGCGGCAGGCGGCTTGGCCACCGAACACAGGCGGATCGAGTCGGCGAGGATCTCGATGGCTTTCGGCCGCGGGAAGCTGGCGCGCCAGGCGATCGCCACGGTGCGGAACGGCACGGGCGCGGTCAGCGGCCGTACTTCGATCACGCCCGGAGCGTAGTGATGGCTGTCCACCGCCGAGAGCGGCAGGATCGAGACACCAAGGCCGGAAGCGACCATGTGGCGAATGGTTTCCAGAGAGCTGGATTCCACCGTGGTGTGCTTGGCGCCGTCGTTGCCTTTGGCCAGGGTCGGGCAGGCCTCGAGTACCTGGTCGCGGAAACAGTGGCCTTCGCCCAGCAGCAACAGGCTCTTGTCGTTGAGCAGGTTGGCGTCGATGCTTTCTTTTTGAGTCCAGGGGTGGGTGCTTGGCATCAGCACGTAGAAGGGTTCGTCGTACAGCGGCAGGGTCAACACGTCGGCTTCGTTGAACGGCAGGGCGATGATGATCGCGTCCAGTTCGCCGTTGCGCAGCTTGTCGCGCAGCACGTGGGTGAAGTTCTCTTCGATGTACAACGGCATCTGCGGGGCGACCCGGTGCAGTTGTGGGATCAGGTGCGGGAACAGGTACGGGCCGACGGTGTAGATCGCGCCGACTTTCAGCGGGGCGGTCAGCTGGTTCTTGCCGGCCTGGGCCAATTCGCGAATGCCCTGGGCCTGTTCGAGGACCTTTTGCGCCTGGGCGACGATGCCTTCGCCGACCGGCGTCAGACGTACCGCACTCTTGCTGCGCTCGAAAATCAGCACACCGAGTTCGTCTTCAAGCTTCTTCACGCCCACCGACAGGGTCGGCTGGCTGACATGGCAACGCTCGGCCGCGTGACCGAAGTGCTGCTCTTGGGCGAGGGTAACGATGTAGCGTAATTCAGTAAGAGTCATAGCGGACGTCCATGAGGTTGCGGGCCAAGCATACCGGCTGCAATCGATAGACGCACGTTATCAGACTCAATGCTCGCTGTGACACCGGGCAATGCATGCTGCTCATGCCCGGAAAAGCAAAAAGGCCCCTTTGGGTGCCTTTTTGCTGGGGGTTGCCTGTGCGTCATGCTCAGCGGCGACGTTTCTCCAGGGAGTAAACGAAGGGCGCGACGATCTCGATCGAGCCGTTGTTGAGCATGTCCGCCGGCGGCTTGGGCAGCGGCTGGGCGCGGCGGATCATTTCCAGGGTGGCCCGGTCCAGATCGGCGTTGCCCGAGCGTCCTACCAGCTCATAGGACAGCACGTTGCCTTGGGCGTCGACCACGAAGCGCAGTCGGTTCAGGCCTTCCTTGCCGCGTGCCTGAGCGCCTGGCGGGTACTTCTTGTACTTGGCCAGGTGCGCCAGCAGCGTGCCTTGCCAGCTTTCCTTGGCGGCGATCTGGGCCGGCGACGGACCCGGAGCGGGTGCCGAGGACGGTGCCGCGGTGGGCGTCGGCGGAGCGTCGCTGGGCTTCTCTTCGCTGGGCTTTTCCTTCGGCGGCTCCGGCTTTTTCTCCACAGGCTTGGGCGGTTGTGGCTTGGGCTTGGGTTTGACCGGCTTGGGCACGGAAATCGTCGGCTTCGGCGCTTCCGCGAGTTTGGGCAGCGGCAGCTCTTCGATCGGAGCCGGTGGCTGCGGTGGCGTCACGACCTTGGGCGGTGCGGGAGGAGGCGGTGCCGGCAGCGGCGCCAGCTCGACCATCATCGCCTGGGGTGGCAGCTCGACCGGCATCGGGGCGCTCCAGTTGAGCGCGAGCAGGATCGCGACCGCATGGACCCCCAGTACGATGGCCAGGCTACCGCTGTAACGCGTCAGTTTTTGGCGCGTCGTGATCATTTCTTGGTAGCCGTCTCAAGTCCGACCAGGCCGACCTTCAGGTATCCGGCGGCCCGCAGGGCATCCATCACGCTCATCAGGTCGCCGTAATCCACGCCTTTGTCGGCCTGGAAGAAGATCGTCGTGTCTTTTTTGCCCTGGGTCTTGGCGTCGAGGGTGGCGCCGAGGGCTTCGGCCTTCACTTCGTCGTCGCCGAGGTACAGGCGTTGGTCGGCCTTGACGCTGAGAAACACCGGTTTCTCGGGGCGTGGCGCCGGTTTGGCCGTCGAGGCCGGGAGATCGACCTTGATGTCCACGGTGGCCAGCGGCGCCGCGACCATGAAGATGATCAGCAGCACCAGCATCACGTCGATGAACGGCGTGACGTTGATTTCGTGGTTTTCGGCGAGATCGTCTTCCGCGCCTTCTTTCAAATGCAGGCCCATGGTGATTACCCTACTTTGGCCACATGAGGTTGCGCGGAGCGCTCGGCGGTCGGCAGGTGATCGAGATCACGGCTGACCAGCAGCAGGACTTCCGCGGAAGCGTCGGAGACCTGGGCCTTGTAGCCGGCGATGGAGCGGGCGAAGACGTTGTAGATGACCACCGCAGGAATGGCCGCGACCAGGCCCAGGGCGGTTGCCAGCAGGGCTTCGGCGATGCCGGGGGCGACGACGGCGAGGTTGGTGGTCTGGGTTTTGGCGATGCCGATGAAGCTGTTCATGATGCCCCACACGGTACCGAACAGGCCGACGAAGGGCGCAGTGGAACCGATGGTGGCAAGCACGCCGGTGCCGCTGCTCATATTGCGGCCGCAGGCGGCTACCAGGCGCTCGAGGCGGAAGCTGACGCGTTCCTTGATGCCTTCTTTCTCGCGGCTGTTGGCCGACAGGCGCATTTCTTCCAGGGCGTCGTGGACCAGCAGATTGGCCAGGGTGCCTTCTTTGGCAGCGGTGACGCTGGCTTCCTTGAGGGTGGTGGCCTTTTTCAGGCTGAGGATCTCACCGCGCAGGCGACGCTTGGCGCCCATCAGCTCGAAGCCTTTGGCGATCCAGATGGTCCAGGTGATGATCGAGGCGATGGCCAGGCCGATCATCACCAGCTTCACGATGATGTCGGCGTTCTGGTACATGCCCCAAGGGGACAGGTCGTGGGCCATGCCCAGGGTGTTGTCCGCTTCGAGGACTTCAGGCGCGTCTTCGGCCGGTTCGCCTTCGGCGGGGGCTGGCGCTGCAGCGACCGGGGTGGCTACCGGTGCCGCGGCATCGGCTGGCGCGTGGGCTGCCGCAGGTGTCGAGGCACCAGTTGGGGCCTGTTCATCGGCGAAGGCCGCGGTCGGTGCCAGCAGCAGGCTGAACAGCAACGCTGCGGCCGCGCTCATGGCGCGCAGCGGGCTTGGGCGTTGGGTTGGCGAAGCGGAGAGTTGATTGCGTGTCATGCTGGCCGGACCTGAGAGGGAAAAGGGTAAGTGTCCTTCTAGGCCTCGCAGGGCCGAGAACAAATGGGCCGTCATTATTGCAACTAATTCTTGTTAACAGAAGTAATAGAGTATCTTTTTTTCTTTGATTGCTAGCCGCTCGTCCATTGCCGACGCTAGTCTGTGCCTTTCTGATAGGAGTTTTCTGATGTCCGCCCCTTCTGTTCTGATCGCTGGCTGCGGTGATGTCGGCAGCCGTCTGGCGAAGCAACTGCTGGCTGAAAGCTGGCGGGTCTACGGCCTGCGGCGCAGGGTTGCGCAATTACCGGAAGGGGTGATCGGCGTGGCGGGCGATCTTTTCGGTGAGCAGTGTCCGGCAGCCTGGCCCACCACCCCGCTGGATTATCTGGTGTACAGCGCGGCCGCTACCGAGCATGACGAGGCAGGCTACCGTGCGGCTTATGTCGAGGGGCTGACCCATGTCCTGGGTTGGCTCAAGCAGAACGGGCAGTCGCCGAAGCGCCTGTTGTTCGTTTCTAGCAGCAGCGTCTATGGGCAGAAAGACGGCGAGTGGATCGACGAGACTTCGCTGGCGCAGGCTGATGGCTATTCCGGGCGGCTGATGCTCGAGGCCGAGCAAGTGGCGTTGCAGAGCGGTATTCCAGCCAGCCTGGTGCGCCTGACTGGGATCTACGGTCCGGGGCGGGAATGGCTGTTGAACCAGGTGCGCCAGGGTTATCGCGTGGCCATCGATCCGCCGCTGTATGGCAACCGCATTCATGCCGACGATGCGGCGGGGTTGTTGGCTTTCCTGCTGCAGGCCGATCGGCGCGGCGTGCCACTTGAGGACTGCTACATCGGGGTCGATGATGCGCCAGCGCCTTTGGCCGAGGTGGTGGACTGGCTGCGGGAGTACCTGGGCGTGACCGAGTGGGCGGACAATTCGAGTGTGCGGCGCTCCGGCAGCAAGCGCTGCAGCAATGCCCGCGCCAAGGCCCTGGGTTGGGAGCCGCGTTATCCGAGTTTTCGCGAGGGCTATGCGGAGATTATCGAAGGGCAGGGCTGAGTCGCGCTGGATAAAGAAAAAGGAGCCTTTCGGCTCCTTTTTGCTGGATCACTGTTTTTCCAGTAGCCACTGGCGCGTACCCGGGGTGAGGGAAGGTACCTCGTCCGCCTGGGAGGCGTTGATGGGTTGGAAGATCTCCAGTTGCTTGCCGTTGCGCGCGAAGATCCAGGGGTTGCCCTGGCCGTTGAGCTGCAGCCACAGGTTGTCGTAGCCACCGCTCATCGATGCGCAGTCGCCGGCGAGGCAGAGTGCGTAGCGATCGGCGCCCGGCAGGCCCATGACCTGGCCGTTGGACTGGAACAGCACGGTGCCGCCTTGACCCGGGCCGTTGACGATTTTCCATTCGCCGCCCAGGTAAGCCGAGTACAGCGCGCGCTCGAAGTTGGCGCCCAGTGGCGCGCCTTCCGGTGCTGGCTCCTTGGGACGATCGAAAACCTGTTCCGGCTCGTTGTCGTTGGCTTCTTGCAGCAGCTGTTTGCCGTCGCGGCTCAATGTGCTGGCGGAGCTGCCGTAGAAATCGATTTTCCAGGAGCCGGACTCTTCAGCCAGCACCTTGCCTTCGACGTTTTCGAAGCCGTTGGTGTAGCGCGCCTGACTGGCCTTGGTGTTGATGTCCCATTCCAGGTTCGGGCCGTAGCTTTGCAGGGCTTCGCGCAGAGGTCCGCCTTTGGCGGCGGCGTCGATGGCGACCTGGTTGATCCAGGTGCCACTGATGTCACGGTCGGCGGGATCGCTGGCACAGCCACCGAGGAACAGGGCGCACAACGAGAGGGCTAGCGCTTTGCGCATGAGGAAATCCTTTCAGAACGAAGACGGCGCGACCTGGGTAGCCGCGCCGGACGTATTACTCGATGACCAGGATGGCATCCATTTCAACCTGCGCGCCTTTTGGCAGGGCGGCAACGCCGATGGCGGCGCGGGCAGGGTAAGGCTGCTGGAAGTACTTGCCCATGATCTCGTTGACCTTGGCGAAGTGGCTCAGGTCGGTGAGGAAGATGTTGAGCTTGACGATGTCCTTGAACGAACCACCGGCGGCCTCGGCCACGGACTTGAGGTTCTCGAATACCTGAACGGTCTGGGCTTCGAAGCCTTCCACCAGTTCCATGGTCTTTGGATCGAGCGGGATCTGGCCGGACATGTAGACGGTGTTGCCTGCCTTGATCGCCTGGGAGTAGGTGCCGATCGCGGCGGGTGCCTTGTCGCTGGTGATAACGGTCTTGGTCATGAATGACTCCTTGTAATGGGCGGGCTATATAGCGAGCTATGCACGCATGCGAGTGATGCGAATGACCCCGGTCAGGGCGCGCAGTTTCTTGATCACGCGGGCCAGGTGCACGCGGTCGTGCACGCTGACCACCAGTTGGACCACGCTGATGCGACCATCCCGTTCGTCCATGCTGATTTTCTCGATATTGCCGTCGGCCGCGTTGACGCTGCTGGCCAGCAGGGCGATCAGGCCACGCTGGTGTTCCAGTTCGACGCGCAGCTCGACGTTGAATTCGCCGGTGACATCCTTGGCCCACGAAAGCTGGATGCATTTTTCCGGGTTGTGGCGGATTTCGCTGATATTGC
Source organism: Pseudomonas chlororaphis subsp. piscium (assembly GCF_003850345.1). Lineage (NCBI taxonomy): Bacteria > Pseudomonadati > Pseudomonadota > Gammaproteobacteria > Pseudomonadales > Pseudomonadaceae > Pseudomonas > Pseudomonas chlororaphis. Next base: position 6,856,980 of record NZ_CP027707.1, on the reverse strand, counting down.
GGCAGTTGTCCAGGTGCACCACCATCCCTTTGCCCGCGGACAGGTGGCCGACAATCGGGTCGCCCGGGATCGGCGTGCAGCACTTGGCGTAGCTCAGGACCAGGCCTTCGGTGCCGCGTATGGCCAGCGGACCTTCCGGGCTTGGCAGCTGTTCGCCTTCGCCGAGGAGGCGGCGGGCGACCACATAAGCCATGCGATTGCCCAGGCCGATATCTTCCAGCAGGTCTTCGATCAGCTCCAGGCGATACTCGGTGAGCATCGCTTGCACGCGTTCGGCGGGGATCTTTTCCAGCGCGCTGTCGAAACCGTTGAGCACCTTGTTCAGCAGGCGTTCGCCCAGGCTGATGGACTCGGAGCGGCGTTGCAGTTTCAGGGCGTGACGGATGTGAGTGCGAGCCTTGCCGGTGACCACGAAGTTGAGCCAGGCCGGGTTGGGGCGTGCGCCCGGGGCGCTGACGATTTCCACGGTGGAGCCGCTTTGCAGCGGTTCGGACAGTGGCGCCAGGCGGCGATTGATACGACAGGCGATGCAGCTGTTGCCGACGTCGGTGTGCACCGCGTAGGCGAAGTCCACCGCCGTGGAGCCTTTGGGCAGCTCCATGATCCGGCCCTTCGGCGTGAACACGTAGACCTCGTCCGGGAACAGGTCGATCTTCACGCTTTCGATGAATTCCAGGGAGTTGCCGGCGCGTTGCTGCATCTCCAGCACGCCCTTGACCCACTGACGAGCCCGGGCATGGGTGCCCTTTGGCTGCTCGTCACCGCTGGATTTGTACAGCCAGTGGGCGGCGATGCCGTTGTTGGCCATCTCTTCCATTTCGCGGGTGCGGATCTGGATCTCGATCGGAACGCCGTGCATGCCGAACAGCGTCGTGTGCAGCGACTGATAGCCGTTGGCCTTGGGAATCGCGATGTAATCCTTGAAGCGACCCGGCAGTGGCTTGTACAGGTTGTGTACGGCGCCGAGCACGCGGTAGCAGGTATCGACCTTGTCGACGATGATCCGGAACGCGTAGACGTCCATGATCTCGTTGAAGGCCCGGCGTTTGCCGCGCATCTTTTTATAGATGCCGTACAGGTGCTTCTGGCGACCGCTGACTTCGCCCTGGATGCCGTCGATGGCCAGGCAGTGGCTCAGGGACTCTTCGATCTTGTTGACGATTTCCTTGCGGTTGCCCCGGGCGCGCTTGACCGCCTGGTAGATCCGCGCGGAACGCATCGGGTGCATGGCCTTGAACCCGAGGTCTTCGAATTCGATGCGGATGCTGTGCATGCCCAGGCGGTTGGCGATGGGTGCGTAGATCTCCAGGGTTTCCTTGGCGATCCGCCGGCGTTTTTCGCCGGAGAGCACTTCCAGGGTGCGCATGTTGTGCAGGCGGTCGGCCAGCTTGACCAGGATCACGCGAATGTCGCGCGCCATGGCCATGGCCATCTTCTGGAAGTTTTCCGCTTGGGCTTCGGCCTTGGTCTCGAAGTTCATCTGGGTCAGTTTGCTGACCCCGTCGACCAGTTCGGCCACGGTTTCACCGAACTGCGCGCAAAGCGCTTCTTTGGCGATACCGGTGTCTTCGATCACGTCATGCAGCATGGCCGCCATCAGGCTCTGATGGTCCATATGCATGTCGGCGAGAATGTTTGCGACCGCTAATGGGTGCGTGACGTACGCCTCGCCGCTGCGACGGCGCTGACCGTCATGGGCTTGTTCGGCGTAGAAATACGCTCGGCGGACCAGATTGACCTGGTCCGTGCCGAGATAGGTCGATAAGCGATCGGCGAGGGCGTCTATGCTCGGCATGATAACTCCTGCCGTAGGCTGTGATCCCGCGCCGTGCTACGTCGACCAGGCATAGGCTTAGACGGCCTCGTTGGACTCGTCCTCGAAAGCAGCAAAAAGCGGTTCATCTTCAACGATTTCGGCTTCGGCGATAGCTGCGTAGTCGATCAGGCCTTCAGCGATTTCGCGCAGGGCGACGACGGTAGGCTTGTCGTTTTCCCATGCTACTTTCGGCTCTTTGCCGCCGGTTGCCAGTTGACGGGCACGCTTGGTAGAGAGCATGACCAGCTCAAAGCGGTTATCCACGTGTTCTAGACAGTCTTCAACGGTTACGCGGGCCATGGTCTTCCTCGTAGCAAATGCAATATGCGCGCTGCCCGGATGGGCGAGCGGACTCAACAGTTTAAAAAATCACCAGCGATTAGGGAAGCGCTGATTTTTTAACCAAGCTTTCCGACGCGCTACAAGTGCCAATGTAAAGCCCTTGCAGCGGTTTTGGGAAGTGCTATTCAGCCCAGCAATTCGGCGAGCAATTTGCCGAAACGCTGTTGCTGGCGCTTCTGCTGCAGCTGGTTGGTGCGGAAAATCGCCTTCAGATCGTCCAGCGCATGGGCGAAATCGTCGTTGATGATCAGGTAGTCGTAGTCGACGTAGTGGCTCATCTCGCTGACGGCTTCGCGCATCCGGCCTTCAATGATCTCGTCGCTGTCCTGGCCGCGGTTGGTCAGGCGCTGGCGCAAGGCCTGCTGGGACGGCGGCAGGATGAAGATCGAACGAGCCTGGGGCATCAGCTTGCGCACCTGCTCGGCACCTTGCCAGTCGATCTCCAGGATCAGGTCGTGACCTTCGTCCAGGGTCTGCTGCAAGTGGCTTTGGGAGGTGCCATAGAGATTGCCGAAGACTTCGGCGCGCTCGAGGAAGTCACCGTGTTCGCCCATCTTCACGAACGCTTCGCGCGAGACGAAGTGATAGTTCACGCCGTCCACTTCGCCCGGGCGCATGGCGCGGGTGGTGTGGGAGACGGAAACGCGGATCGACGGGTCGGCGTCGATCAAGGCCTTGACCAGGCTGGTCTTGCCCGCGCCCGAGGGGGCGGAAATGATGTAGAGGGTGCCGGTGCTGTGGTTCATGTCTGGGTAGCCTTACTCAATATTCTGTACTTGTTCGCGCATCTGCTCGATCAACACCTTGAGGTTGACCGCAGCCTGGGTGCTGCGCGGGTCGAAGGCCTTGGAGCCCAGTGTGTTGGCTTCGCGGTTGAGCTCCTGCATCAGGAAGTCCAGGCGCCGACCGGCGGCGCCGCCGGACTTGAGCACGCGGCGCACTTCGATGATGTGGGTGCTCAGGCGGTCCAGTTCTTCGGCGACGTCGCTCTTCTGGGCGAGCAGCACCATTTCCTGTTCCAGGCGCGTTGGGTCCAGCTCGGCCTGCATGTCGGCGAAGCGGTCGAGCACTTTCTGGCGCTGGGTGGCGAGCATCTGCGGAATCAGTTCGCGCAGGGTCACGACGTCTTCCTCGATGGAGGTCAGGCGTTCGTTGATCAGTCGGGCCAGCTCCGCGCCTTCGCGCTCGCGGCCGCTCTTCAACTCTTTCAGCCCCTGGTTGAACAGGCTCAGGGCTTCATTGTTCAGCGCCTGTGGGTCGCTGGCATCGGCCACCAGGACGCCGGGCCAGGCCAGCACTTCCAGTGGGTTCAGCGCCGCCGGCTGCTTGATCAGGCTGGCAACCGACTCGGCTGCCGCCACCAGTTGCGCGGCGCGCTCCCGGTCGACCTGCAATGGTTTGCCGGTGGTTTCTTCGGTGAAGCGCAAGGTGCATTCGAGCTTGCCGCGCGACAGTCCCTGGCGCAGCGCCTCACGGACCGCGCCCTCCAGATCGCGAAAGGATTCCGGCAAACGCAGGTGCGGTTCCAGGTAGCGGCTGTTGACCGAGCGCAGTTCCCAACTCAGGGTGCCCTGAGTGCCGGCCTGTTCTACCCGGGCGAAGGCGGTCATGCTGTGCACCATGGAGGTACCTCCGATACAGGTCCGCCACCAACCGCGGAGGGTTGCACGGGCCCGATATGAATGAATTGAAGCCGACTGGCTGCGAAGGCGCAGGATTGTAGCGCAGTGCGGTGGATGCTCCCAAACTGCGGGTGTGACAAAGCGCTGCGAAGCGACCGGAGGGCCGTTCCAGAGGTGTCGCCGACGGGCCGGGGTTTTTAGAACTGCCCAGGCAGGGCCGCGGGCTCTATAATGATCGGCAGTTTTCCGTCCCCGTACAGGTATTTCCCTATGAAACGTCCAAGTGGTCGCGCTGCCGATCAGCTCCGCTCGATCCGCATCACCCGCAACTACACCAAACACGCCGAGGGATCTGTACTGGTCGAGTTTGGTGATACCAAAGTGATCTGCACGGTCAGCGTCGAGAACGGCGTGCCCCGCTTCCTCAAGGGCCAGGGCCAGGGTTGGTTGACCGCCGAATACGGCATGCTGCCGCGTGCCACCGGCGAGCGTAACCAGCGTGAAGCCAGTCGCGGCAAGCAAGGTGGTCGTACCCTGGAGATCCAGCGTCTGATCGGTCGTTCCCTGCGCGCCGCGCTGGACATGACCAAGCTGGGCGACGTCACCCTGTATGTCGACTGCGATGTGATCCAGGCCGATGGCGGTACCCGTACCGCGTCGATCACCGGTGCCATGGTGGCCCTGGTGGATGCGCTGAAAGTGATCAAGAAGCGTGGAGGCCTGAAGGGCGGCGACCCGATCAAGCAAATGATCGCCGCGGTGTCCGTGGGCATGTACCAGGGTGAGCCGGTGCTGGATCTGGATTATCTGGAAGACTCGGCGGCCGAGACTGACCTCAACGTGGTCATGATCAGCACCGGCGGTTTCATCGAAGTCCAGGGGACCGCCGAAGGCGCGCCGTTCCAGCCGGAAGAACTGAACGCCATGCTGGCGCTGGCCAAGAAAGGCATGAGCGAGATCTTTGAATTGCAACAGGCAGCCCTGGCTGACTGATTGCCCGGTAGCTTTCAGCAAGGAGAGCAGCATGAACGACGACCAGCTTCCGCAACCTGTCCCGAGCCATGAGGTGCGTCAGTGGGCGATGTTCTGTCACCTGTCGGCCTTGCTGGGCATCTGGATTCCGTTCGGCACCCTGATCGGCCCGCTGGTTCTCTGGCAGATGAAGCGTGAGACGGACCCGTTCATCGATGCCCAGGGCAAGGAAGCGCTGAACTTTCAGATCACCGTGGCCCTGGCCTCGCTGGTCTGCTTCCTGCTGATGGTGGTGTTGGTGGGTTTCCTGCTCTTTGGTCTGCTGGCGATCGGCGCCCTGGTGCTGACCATCATCGCCGGGGTCAAGGCCAATGAAGGGGTGGCGTACCGTTACCCGTTCACGTGGCGATTGATCAAGTAGGCCGAGCGCCCACAAAAAAGCCGACAGTGATGTCGGCTTTTTTGTGGCTGCGAAAAGACGCTTAGATGGTCAGCGTCCAGTCGTAGTCCACGATCAGCGGCGCGTGCTGCGAGAAGCGCGGCTGGCGTGGCAGGCGTGCGCTGCGCACGAAGCGACGCAGGCCCGGAGTCAGCAGCTGATAGTCGAAGCGCCAGCCCAGGTTGAGCATCTCGGCTTGTTCGTTGTCCGGCCACCAGCTGTATTGATCGCCTTCGCGGCTGACTTCGCGCAGGGCGTCGACATAACCCATGTTGCCGACAATCTCGTCCATCCAGGCACGCTCGGGCGCCAGGAAACCCGGAGATTGCTGGCTGTCACGCCAGTTCTTGATATCCAGCTTCTGTTGCGCGACGTACAGCGAGCCACAATAAATGTACTCGCGACGTTTGCGCCGCTGTTTATCCAGGTAACGGGCGAAGTCGTCCATAAGCTTGAACTTCTGGTTCAAGTCTTCATCGCCGTTCTGCCCGGAAGGAAGCAGCAAGGTCGCGATGCTGACCTTGTCGAAATCGGCTTGCAGGTAGCGCCCGTAGCGGTCGGCCGTCTCGAAGCCGAGACCGCTGATGACAGCCTTCGGTTGCAACCGCGAATACAAAGCCACACCGCCTTGGGCGGGAACTTCGGCATCGCAGGCATAAAGGAAGTAGCCATCCAGTTGGAAGGCTGGATCGTCCAGTTCAAAGGCGGAGGCGCGGGTGTCCTGCAGGCAGATGACGTCGGCATTCTGTGCTTGCAGCCAACTGAGCAAACCTCGCTCCACTGCAGCCTGAATACCATTGACGTTCACACTGATGATCCGCATAAATGGCCCCAAAAATCACGTGCGTGTATGATACCCGAGGTCTACCTAATTAGCTAAATCCGTGGTATTTGGGGCTTTTTCATGCAGGCGTATCAGCGCGATTTCATTCGTTTTGCCATCGAACGCGGGGTTTTGCGTTTCGGTGAGTTCACCCTGAAGTCCGGGCGTACCAGTCCTTACTTCTTCAATGCCGGCCTGTTCAACAGCGGTTCGGCCCTGGCGCAGCTGGGGCGTTTTTATGCCGCGGCGATCGTCGACAGTGGCATTTCTTTCGACGTGCTTTTCGGCCCTGCGTACAAAGGCATTCCTTTGGCGGCGACGACAGCCGTGGCCCTGGCCGAGCATCATCAGCGCGATCTGCCATGGTGCTTCAACCGCAAGGAAGCCAAGGCTCACGGCGAAGGCGGCAGCCTGGTCGGCGCGCCACTGACTGGCGATGTGCTGATCATCGACGACGTGATCACCGCGGGCACGGCGATTCGCGAAGTGATGCAGCTCATCGAATCCCAGGAAGGCGCCAAGGCGGCGGGTGTGTTGATCGCCCTGAACCGTCAGGAACGTGGCAAGGGTGAGTTGTCGGCGATCCAGGAAGTCGAACGCGACTTCGGCATTCCGGTGGTGAGCATCGTTTCCCTGACCCAGGTCCTGCAGTTCCTGGCGGACGACCCGGTGCTCAAGCAGCATCTGCCGGCGGTGGAAGCCTACCGCGCGCAATTCGGCGTCTGAGTATTGTAGGAGCGAGGCTTGCCCGCGATAGCGGTCTAACCTGATACACCGCTATCGCGGGCAAGCTCCGCTCCTACAGAAGGCGCAATAAAAAGACCCCGCCTGGCTTGGCCAGGCGGGGTCTTTTTATTTGCAGAGCTTAAGGACGCTTGCGATTGCTGATCAGGGTGCCGACACCGGTATCGGTGAAGATCTCCAGCAGAATCGCATTGGGTACACGACCGTCGATGATCAACGAGCTGCCCACGCCACCCTGTACCGCTTCCAGCGCGCAACGAATCTTCGGCAGCATGCCGCCGTAGATGGTGCCGTCTTCAATCAGGGCATCGACCTGCTGGGTAGTCAGGCCGGTCAGGACCTTGCCCGACTTGTCCATCAGGCCGGCGATGTTGGTCAGCAGCATCAGCTTCTCGGCTTTCAGCGCCTCGGCCACCTTGCCGGCCACCAGGTCGGCGTTGATGTTGTACGACTCGCCGTTGGCGCCGACACCGATCGGCGCGATCACCGGGATGAAGTCACCTTTGACCAGCAGGTTCAGCAGGTCGGTGTTGATGCCGACTACTTCGCCCACGTGGCCGATGTCGATGATTTCCGGAGTGGTCATTTCCGGCGTCTTGCGGGTGACGGTGAGCTTCTTCGCGCGAATCAGCTCCGCGTCCTTGCCGGTCAGGCCGATGGCGCTGCCGCCATGACGGTTGATCAGGTTGACGATGTCCTTGTTCACCTGGCCGCCCAGGACCATCTCCACCACGTCCATGGTCGCCGCGTCGGTGACGCGCATGCCATCGATGAAGTGGCTTTCGATGGACAGGCGCTTGAGCAGGTCACCGATTTGCGGGCCGCCGCCATGTACCACCACCGGGTTGATCCCGACGGCCTTCATCAGCACGATGTCGCGGGCGAAGCCGGTCTTCAGCTCCTCGCTTTCCATCGCGTTGCCGCCGTATTTGATCACCAGGGTCTTGCCGACATAGCGGCGAATATAAGGCAGCGCTTCGGACAGGACCTTGGCGGTATTGGCGGCGGCATCGCGTTCGAGGGTCATTCAGGGCTCCGGCACTTCAATAAAGGCGCTTGAAGAAAATCAAAACGGTAGTTGGAGGTCAGGTGCAACACGTTTCAGCTGGGTGTGGAACACATCCTTGATGCGCTGCAGTTCGGCTTCGTCATCGGCTTCGAAGCGCAGTACCAGCACCGGCGTGGTGTTGGAGGCGCGAACCAGGCCCCAGCCTTTGGGGTAGTCGACTCGTACGCCGTCGATGGTGGTCAGGTCGGCGCCTTCGCCCCATTGCGCGTCGTGCAGCGCATCAATGATGCTGAATTTGCTCTCTTCGGTCACATGGATATTGATTTCCGGCGTAGAAATATCGTTCGGGAAGGTGGCAAACAGCTCTTCCGCGTTGGATTTTTCCTTGCTGAGGATCTCCAGCAGCCGCGCGGCGCTGTAGATACCGTCGTCGAAACCGAACCAGCGTTCCTTGAAGAAGACATGCCCGCTCATTTCACCGGCCAGCAACGCACCGGTCTGCTTCATTTTCTTTTTGATCAACGAGTGGCCGGTCTTCCACATGAGTGGGCGACCGCCGTACTCCTTGATCAGCGGGATCAGACGGCGGGTGCATTTGACGTCGAAGATGATCTCCGCGCCCGGGTTGCGTGCTACCACGTCCTTGGCGAACAGCATCAACAGGCGATCGGGGAAGACGATGCTGCCGGTGTTGGTTACTACGCCGACGCGGTCGCCGTCACCGTCGAAAGCCAGGCCGAGATCGGCATTGGTTTCTGCGACCTTGGCGATCAGGTCTTCCAGGTTCTCGGGCTTGCCCGGATCCGGGTGATGGTTGGGGAAGTTGCCGTCCACTTCGCAGAAGAGCGGGATGACTTCGCAGTTCAGGGCTTCGATCAGCTGAGGCGCGATGACGCCGGCCGCGCCGTTGCCGCAGTCGACCACCACTTTCAGGCGACGGGCGAGTTTGACGTCGGCGGTGATTTCCTTGCCGTAGCGATCGAGGATGTCGACCTTGGTGATGCTGCCCTGGCCGCTGCTCAGGTTGTTGGTCTTGAGGCGATCGTGCAGGGCCTGGATCTGTTCGTTGGCCAGGGTATCGCCGGCGATGACGATCTTGAAGCCGTTGTAGTTCGACGGGTTGTGGCTACCGGTCAGCATCACCCCGGATTTGCCAGCCAGCACGTTGGCTGCGTAATACAGCGCCGGTGTCGGTACCAGGCCGACATCGCTGACGTGGCAGCCACTGTCGTGCAGGCCCTGGATCAGTTGCTCCACCAACTCAGGGCCGGAAAGGCGACCGTCACGGCCTACGCAAACGTTGGGTTCGCCTTGGGCCAGGCTCTCGGAGCCAATGGCGCGACCGATCCAGTAGGCGGTTTCAGCGTTTAGGGTTTCCGGAACGGTTCCGCGAATGTCGTAAGCGCGAAAGATGCTTTCAGGGAACTTGGGTACGACTTGGGCTGCATTGCTCATCACTGGGGGTGCTCCGTCTAAAAGGGGGCAGGACAGGCCGGAATACTGACCGGAAGGCTCAAACTGAAGGGTATGACGGCGTTTTTGCCCTTGGGTTCATGGTGCAAAAATGCCATCTGATGAGCGTCAGCTCTTTTTCGACCACCTTCAGCCTTGATTCCGGGCGGCTCAGTCTCTGAGTAAAGCAGCAGAATTTTAGTGTTGAAACACAGCCCGCCAATCTCAGGCCGAGCTGTTGGCTCGGCCCGTTTTTTTCTTAATGGCTGCCGGAGTGACCGAAACCGCCCGCGCCACGCTGGCTTTCGTCGAAGGCTTCGACCACTTCGAAGTGCGCCTGGACCACGGGCACCAGTACCAACTGGGCAATGCGTTCGCCCACCGCGATGTTGAACGCGGTCTGGCCACGGTTCCAGCAGGAAACCATGAGTTCGCCCTGGTAATCGGAGTCGATCAGGCCGACCAGGTTGCCCAGGACGATGCCATGTTTATGACCCAGGCCGGAGCGCGGCAGGATCAGCGCGGCGAGGCCAGGATCGCCGATGTAGACGGACAGGCCGGTAGGAATCAGCAGGGTCTGGCCCGGTTCCAGGATGGTGTCCTGCTTGAGCATGGCGCGCAGGTCGAGGCCGGCGGAGCCTGGCGTGGCGTACTGCGGCAGAGGGAATTCATTGCCGATGCGTGGGTCGAGGATCTTGGCTTGTAAAGCGTGCATGCGAGTTAAACCTGGTTCAGCCGTTCGGCGATGAAAGAGATCAGTTGGCGGGCAATCTTGCCCTTGCTGGTCTGGGCGAAGAGAGTTGCGTGCAACTCCCGGTCAATCACGCTGCAGGCGTTTTCCTCGCTGTTGAAGCCAATGCTCGGGTTGGCCACGTCGTTGGCGACGATCAGGTCGAGGTTCTTGTCCTTGAGTTTGCGCGCAGCGTAGTCGAGCAAGTGTTCGGTTTCGGCGGCGAAGCCGACGCTGAACGGACGGTCGGGGCGAGTGGCGATGGTGGCCAGGATGTCCGGGTTGCGCACCATCTGCAGCAGCAGGCCGTCGCCGTTCGTAGGGTCTTTCTTTAATTTCTGTGGGGCGACGACTTCCGGGCGGTAGTCCGCGACCGCGGCCGAGGCGATGAACAGGTCGCAGGGGATGGCGGCCTCACAGGCGGCGAGCATGTCGCGGGCGCTGACCACGTCGATGCGGGTCACGCGATCCGGGGTCGGCAGGTGCACCGGGCCGGTGATCAGGGTCACCCGGGCGCCGGCTTCGACCGCGGCTTCGGCCAGGGCAAAGCCCATTTTCCCGGAACTGTGGTTGGTGATGTAGCGCACCGGGTCGATGTTTTCCTGGGTCGGGCCGGCGGTAATCAGCACGTGTTTGCCGGTCAGTGCCAGGTGCTGGAAGCAGTCGGCGGCGCACAGCGCCAGATCGTTGGCTTCGAGCATGCGGCCGAGGCCGACGTCGCCGCAGGCCTGGCTGCCGGACGCCGGACCGAAGACTTTCAGGCCGCGGCTTTGCAGCAACTGGGTGTTGGCCTGGGTGGCAGGGTCGCGCCACATGGCCTGGTTCATCGCCGGGGCGATGGCGACGGTGGCATCGGTGGCCAGGACCAGGGTGGTCAGCAGGTCGTCGGCGATGCCTTGGGCCAGGCGGGCGATCAGGTCGGCCGTGGCCGGGGCGATTAGCACCAGGTCGGCCCATTTGGCCAGTTCGATATGGCCCATGGCGGCTTCGGCCGCGGGGTCGAGCAGGTCCAGGTGGACCGGGTGCCCGGACAGGGCCTGCATGGTCAGTGGGGTGATGAATTCACTGCCGCCACGGGTCATGACCACCCGCACTTCCGCGCCGTGGTCGAGGAGTCGGCGAACCAGCTCGGCGCTCTTATAGGCAGCGATGCCGCCGCCGACGCCGAGAACGATGCGTTTCCGATACAGCCGCTGCATAGGCCTGCCTTTCAGTTCAATGATTGCTGCGTGTAACACCCCCTCCCCAGGGGAAAATCCACGCAAAAAGATGGGCTAAGATAGCACAGCGACCGCTATGGAACAGCGGCGCCCACACACATGGAGGTGCTATGAGCATTCGCGACTGGCCTGCGGCGGAGCGTCCGCGGGAGAAGCTTCTCGAGCAGGGCGCGCTGGCCCTTTCCGACGCCGAATTGCTGGCGATCTTCCTGCGCACCGGGGTCGCCGGAAAAAGCGCGGTCGACCTGGCGCGACACCTGTTGCATCAGTTCGGCAGCCTGCGTGGCCTGCTCGAGGCGGACCAATTGACCTTCAGCCGACAGCTGGGCCTGGGCCCGGCCAAGTTCGTGCAATTGCAGGCGGTGCTGGAAATGGCGCGGCGGCACCTGGCGGAAAAGCTCAGTCGCAATTCGGTGCTGGAAAGCCCGGTGGCGGTTCGCGACTACCTCAAGGCGATGCTGCGGCATGAACCGCATGAGGTCTTCGGTTGTCTGTTCCTTGACTCCAAGCACCGGGTGCTGGCGTTCGAGGCGCTGTTCCAGGGTTCGATCAACACCACCAGCGTCTATCCGCGGCAGGTGGTCAAGCGTGCCCTGGCGCACAACGCGGCGGCCTTGATCCTGTGCCACAACCATCCTTCGGGCGTGTCCGAGCCGAGCCAGGCGGATCGGGTGCTGACCCGCAGGCTCACGGAGGCACTGGACCTGGTGGATGTGCGCGTACTCGACCATTTCATTGTCGGCGAGGGCGAGCCACTGTCGATGGCCGAGTACGGCTGGATATAGCCCTCGGTCAGGGTTTGAGGCTGACCTTCGAGTAATCCTGGCGACCGAACGGGCTGACCTGATAACCCTGGACTTCCTTGCGCGTCAGGGCGAAGGCGGTCGGATGGGCTAGCGGCAGCCACAGGGCCTGCTGCTGGATCTGGGTTTGCGCCTGCTGGTAGAGCTTGCTGCGCACACCCTGCTCGGTGGTGGTCTTGCCGGCGGTGATCAGCTTGTCCAGGCCCGGGTCGCAGTAGCGGGCGAAGTTGGTCCCGGACTTCACCGCCGCGCAGGTGAACTGCGGGGTGAGGAAGTTATCCGGGTCGCCGTTGTCGCCGGCCCAGCCCATGAACAGCAGGTCGTGTTCACCGGCCTTGGCTCGACGGATCAGTTCGCCCCATTCGATCACGCGGATCTCCGCCTGGATCCCGACTTCCGCCAGGTCCGCTTGCAGTTGTTGCGCGCCCAGGCTCGGGTTGGGGTTCAGCAAGCTGCCGGAAGGGCGGGTCCAGATCGTGGTCTGGAAACCGTCTTTCAGGCCGGCCTTGGCCAGCAGTTGGCGCGCTTTTGCTGGGTCGTGAGCGTAGCCCGGCAGCTCCTTGGCGTAGCTCCAGGTGTTGGGCGGGAAGGGGCCGTTGGCGGGTTCCGCGGTGTTTTCGAAGACCGCTTTCAGGTAGTTGGCCTTGTCGAAGGCGAGGTTGATGGCCTGGCGCACTTCAGGTTTGTCCAGCGGCGGGTGCTGGCTGTTGATGGCGACGAACGCGGTCATGAAGGCCGCGGTTTTCTCGACCTTGAGCGCCGGCTCTTCAAGCGCGGCGGTCACGTCCAGCGGCTTGGGCGACAGGGCGATCTGGCATTCGTTGCGGCGCAGCTTCTGCAGGCGCACGTTGGCGTCCGGGGTGATGGCGAAGATCAGCGAGTCCACTGCCGGCTTGCCGGCAAAGTAGTCGGGGTTGGCCTTGTAGCGGATCGAGGCGTCTTTCTGGAAGCGGCCGAAAACGAAGGGCCCGGTGCCGATCGGCTGACTGTTGAGCTTGTCCTGGGTGCCGGCCTTGAGCAGTTGGTCGGCGTATTCGGCGGAGTAGATCGACGCAAACCCCATGCTCAGGGTGGCGAGGAAGGTCGAATCGGCATGGTCGAGGGTGAAGCGCAGGGTCAGCGGATCCAGAGCGTCGATCTTCTTGATCAGCGCCGGCAGCTGCAACGACTGGGCATGGGGATAACCGCTCTGCGCCACTTTATGCCAGGGGTTGGCCGGGTCGAGCATGCGGTCGAAGCTGAACTTCACGTCTTCGGCGGTCAGCTCGCGGCTCGGGTTGAAGTACGGGGTGCGGTGAAACTTCACTTTCGGGTGCAGCTTGAACACATAGGTCAGGCCGTCGGCTGAGACTTCCCAGCTGTCGGCCAGGCTCGGTACCACCTTGCCGCTGCTGGCGTCGAAGTCCACCAGGCGATTCATCAGCACGTCGGCCGAGGCGTTGGTGGTGGTCAGCGAGTTGTACTGCACCACGTCGAAACCTTCCGGGCTGGCCTCGGTGCACACGCTTAACGCAGCGGCGTGGGCCAGCGGGCTCAGAAGAAGAGGGGCGAACAGGAGCGGGAGGGCAGCGAGGCGCATGTTTGGCTTCCTTTGCAGATCGAAGGCCCATCTGCGAGTGCAGTCTGGAAAAGGCTTACCCTAGTGGCCTCGCTGGAAAATGACTATCCCCTTTTTTGGCCTGCGGGCTGGAAAGCTTTGCGCTTATTGCTGTGCCAAGCCTCTCTGCGGCCGGCTGCCATGGTCACATCAGGCATAAATTGACAGAGGCTTTTTCCATATAATTGACCTGGAGTGACCGTCACAGTGGTTGTTCATGCCGGTTTTGCCGCCTGATTCGCCCGCGGAAAATTTATTCTGCGACGAGCGGTCAGCCATGGCGCCAGCCTTTGGTGCAGGCATCCGGAGCCAGAAAACAGGGACTTTTCGAAATCCAAAGCACACCGGCTGTTGTTGCTACGGGGTCTTTCTGGTATAAAGCAGCGCTCTTTTCTAGGGGCCCGGTTCCTTCGCTTGTAGGTGTAGCCGGTAAGACCCTAAAGAAACGCGGCGCCTGGCGCCAAATGACTGAGAGATTAAGCGGCCAACCCATGCCGGGTTGGGCATGTGGTTTTAGAGGGCTGAGGCATGTCGAGAGTCTGTCAAGTTACCGGTAAGGGTCCGGTGACTGGGAATAACATTTCCCACGCAAACAACAAAACCCGTCGTCGTTTCCTGCCGAACCTGCAGCATCACCGCTTCTGGGTTGAGTCCGAGAAACGTTTTGTGCGTCTGCGCGTATCTGCCAAAGGCATGCGTATCATCGACAAGCGTGGCATTGATGTCGTGCTGGCCGAACTTCGTCGCGATGGCAAGGTTTAAGGGAGCTAATCATGCGTGAATTGATTCGTTTGATTTCGAGCGCCGGTACTGGTCACTTCTACACTACCGACAAGAACAAGCGCACTACTCCGGACAAAATCGAGATCAAGAAATATGATCCGGTTGTTCGTAAGCACGTGATCTACAAGGAAGGCAAAATCAAGTAATTGATTTTTCTTCTGACAAAAAAACCCGCCTTCAAGCGGGTTTTTTTGTGCCTGGGGTTCAGGCTTTCGGTTCGAAGATCACATAGATCTTGCGGCACGGCTCCAGCACCTCCCAGGTGCCCTTGAAGCCAGCGGGAATGACGAAGCGATCGCCGGCGCGCAAGGTCTTGGCATTGCCTTCGCCGTCACGCAGGACCGAAACCCCCTGCACGATCTCGCAGTACTCGTGCTCGGTGTAGCTCACCGTCCACTGGCCGACCGCGCCTTCCCAGACCCCGGCGTTCATCTGGCCGCACGGGCTGTTGTAGTGGTTGAAGACGGTTTGTTCAGGGTCGCCCTTGAGGACTTTTTCCTGGGCGGGGCGGTACCGCTCGGGCGCAGTGTTGGCCTGATTGAAGTCGACGATGTCCTGGATGTTCATGCTGGTATTCCCCCCTGATTGCGCTGCGAGTGGCTGGAAAGCCCAAAGTCTATGTTTATTAAAATGAACATAGCAATGGCGTTTGCCCGGCCCCTGTCAAATATATTGAAACTTCGGGTGCCGCTGGTTTAGGGTGGCGAATGCCATGGGCCGAAGCAGGCTGGCCGGGCAGAATTCCTGAAGGTGCCGGCATCGATCGCGTGGCGCCTGTATCCAACAAGAGGAGGACACTCGCATGACCACCCTGACTCGAGCCGATTGGGAACAACGCGCCCGCGAGCTGAAAATCGAAGGCCGCGCCTACATCAATGGTGAATACACCGCCGCCGTTTCCAACGAAACCTTCGAATGCATCAGCCCGGTCGATGGCCGTCTGCTGGCCAGTATTGCCAGCTGTGACGCCGCCGACGCGCAACGTGCCGTGGAAAACGCCCGCGCCACCTTCAACTCCGGCGTCTGGTCGCGCCTGGCGCCGACCAAGCGCAAAGCCACCATGATTCGTTTTGCCGGCCTGCTGAAGAAGCACGCCGAAGAGCTGGCCCTGCTTGAAACCCTGGACATGGGCAAGCCGATCAGCGACTCCCTGGGCATCGACGTTCCGGGCGCGGCGCAAGCGCTGAGCTGGAGCGGCGAAGCCATCGACAAGATCTACGACGAAGTTGCCGCCACTCCTCACGACCAGCTGGGCCTGGTGACTCGCGAGCCAGTGGGCGTGGTCGGCGCCATCGTGCCGTGGAACTTCCCGTTGATGATGGCCTGCTGGAAACTCGGTCCGGCGCTGTCCACCGGTAACTCGGTGATCCTCAAGCCGTCGGAAAAATCGCCGCTGACCGCTATCCGTATCGCTGCCCTGGCCGTCGAGGCCGGGATCCCGGCCGGCGTGCTCAACGTGCTGCCAGGTTATGGCCACACCGTGGGCAAGGCCCTGGCCCTGCACATGGACGTCGATACCCTGGTGTTCACCGGTTCGACCAAGATCGCCAAGCAACTGATGGTCTACTCCGGCGAGTCGAACATGAAGCGCGTCTGGCTGGAGGCGGGCGGCAAGAGCCCGAACATCGTGTTCGCCGATGCCCCGGACCTGCAGGCCGCGGCCGAATCCGCGGCCAGCGCCATTGCCTTCAACCAGGGCGAAGTCTGCACCGCCGGTTCGCGCCTGCTGGTGGAGCGCTCGATCAAGGATAAATTCCTGCCGCTGGTGATCGAGGCCCTCAAGGCCTGGAAACCGGGCAACCCGCTGGACCCGGCCACCAACGTCGGCGCGCTGGTGGATACCCAGCAGATGAACACCGTGCTGTCGTACATCGAGTCCGGCCATGCCGACGGCGCCAAACTGGTGGTGGGCGGCAAGCGCACCCTGCAGGAAACCGGCGGGACTTATGTTGAGCCGACCATCTTCGACGGCGTCAGCAACGCGATGAAGATTGCTCAGGAAGAGATCTTCGGCCCGGTGCTTTCGGTCATCGCCTTCGACACGGTGGAAGAAGCCATCCAGATCGCCAACGACACGCCTTATGGCCTGGCCGCGGCGGTATGGACGGCCAATATCTCCAAGGCCCACCTGACCGCCAAGGCGCTGCGTGCCGGCAGCGTCTGGATCAACCAGTATGACGGCGGCGACATGACCGCACCGTTCGGCGGCTTCAAGCAGTCGGGCAACGGTCGCGACAAGTCGCTGCACGCGTTCGACAAGTACACCGAGCTGAAGGCGACCTGGATCAAGCTGTAATTCAAGGGGCGCGGATATCGGGCGTCTGAACAGACGCCATCCCGCGCACCGTTACCCGATCCATATCGCAGCCGGACTTTCCGCAAGGGAGGTCCGGCTGCGTTGTCTCTGTCATGAAAAAAACCATCCACAGGAGCGTGGAAATGCGCTGGGCAACTTACTTCGCCGTTTTGGCGGCTGTCCTGAGTGTGGGCCTGGCCCTGGGCGTGAGCATGCCGCTGGTGTCGTTTCGCCTGGAGAGCTGGGGTTATGGACCCTTTGCAATCGGGGTGATGGCCTCGATGCCGGCGATTGGCGTCTTGCTCGGGGCGAAGGTTTCCAGCCGTCTGGCGGCGCGCTTCGGCACGGCGGGACTGATGCGCCTGTGCCTGTGGGGCGGGGCGATCTCCATTGGCCTGCTGGCGCTGTTGCCGAGTTATCCCCTGTGGCTGGTACTGCGGCTGATGATTGGTGTGGTGCTGACCATCGTCTTCATTCTCGGCGAAAGCTGGATCAACCAACTGGTTGTGGAGCAGTGGCGCGGTCGCCTGGTGGCGCTGTACGGCAGCAGCTACGCCCTGAGCCAGTTGGCTGGCCCGCTGCTGCTGGGAGCCTTGGGCACCGAGCATGACTACGGTTTCTGGGTGGGCGTCGTGCTGCTGGTGGTGTCGCCCCTACTGCTGATGGGCCGCAGCGGTGCGCCGAGCAGCGAGTCCTGCAGCGTGACCTTCGGCGATCTGTGGCGGTTCTGCCGTGGCCTGCCGGCCATTGGCTGGGCGGTGGCGCTGTTCGCCGCGTTTGAAGCGATGATCCTGACCCTGCTGCCGGTCTATTGCCTGCGCCAGGGGTTTACCGAGGACATCGCCCTGGCGATGGTCAGCACCGTGGTGGTGGGCGATGCCTTGTTGCAGCTGCCGATTGGCGCCTTGGCCGACCGCGTATCGCGGCGTGCCTTGTTTGCTGGCTGTGCGGTGATCCTGCTGCTGTCGAGCCTGGCCATTCCGTTGCTGCTCGACACCCTGCTGATCTGGCCGCTGTGGGTGCTGTTCGGCGCCAGCGCCGGCGGCCTGTTCACCTTGTCGTTGATTCTGATCGGCGAACGCTACCGTGACGATGCGCTGGTACGCGCCAATGCCCACGTCGCCCAGCTGTGGGGTATCGGTTGCCTGATCGGGCCGCTGGTGGCGGGGGCGGGCAGCCAGTGGATCAGCGGGCATGCCTTGCTGTTGCTGATGGCGGCCGGGGCCCTGGGGCTGATTGTGCTGTTGTTGCGTGAAGGCGCGTTTGGCGCGGCCCAGCCACAAACCTTGTAGGAGCGAGGCTTGCCCGCGATGAGGGACTGACAGGCAACATCCTGGTTGAATGTGATTCCGCTATCGCGAGCAAGCTCGCTCCTACAGGAGAAGGGGTCAGAGCATCCGTTCAAAGCCGATGGTATTGCTCATCCAGGCATTGAAGCGCCGCCACCAGCTGCCCGGCTCGCGGCTCAGGGTGTGCAGTTGCTGGTTGTCTTCGGTGACCCAGACCAGCTTGCCGTCCTGCAGCTTCGCTTCGTAGCTCAGGGCAGGCGCCATGCCTTGCAGCGCCAGGCTGCGAACGCGCTCGGCCAGCTCGGGGCTGTCCACCAGCACCCCGACTTCGGTGTTCCACAGCACCGAGCGCGGGTCGAAATTGAAGGAGCCGATAAAGGACTTCTGACGGTCGAAAATCATCGCCTTGCTGTGCAGGCTGGAGTCCGAGCCGCGATACGAGCCACTGTGAAACAGATGGGGGCCGCTGCCGCCGCCGTTACCGGGTTGGCGCCTGAGTTCGTAGAGTTTCACGCCGTGTTGCAGCAGCGCCTTGCGATAGGGCGCGTAGCCACCGTGGACCGCCGGTACGTCGGTGGCTTCCAGGGAGTTGGTCAGCAGGCTCACCGCAACCCCGGCGTCGGCGCGCCCGGTGAGGTAGACCAGGCCTGGTTGGCCGGGGACGAAGTAGGCCGAAACCATCATCAGCTCTTTGCTGACACCTTGCAGCTCTGGCGCCAGCTGGGTGGTCAGCAGCAGGCGCGGGTCGGGCTCGCCGTTGGACAGGACCTTGCTCGGGGCATCCCACAGCGCCTGGTTCCAGGCCCAGACCAGCTCTTTGCGCCAGGCGTTCATGCGTGGCTGGGTCCGATAGGTCTTGAGCTCCTGAAACAACGCATGGTTCTGTTGCTGCGCCTCGCCCAGCGATTGCTCCAGGCGCAGCCGGGTGTTGGCCAGTTCCCTGGCCGATGGCAGGCGTGACAGAAACTCGCCGATGGGTTTGCTCAGGGCACTGTTCCAGTACTGGTCGAAGCTGTGCCCGAGCTGTTCGGCCACCGGGCCGACGCCGAGGATGTCGATGTCGGTGAAGTTCAGGTTGGGTTCAGCATCGAAGTACTCGTCCCCCAGGTTGCGCCCGCCGACGATAGCCGCGCTGTTGTCCGCCAGCCACAGCTTGTTGTGCATCCGTCGATGTTGCCGCGACAGGTTGAACAGGCGCCCCATGGTACGGGTCACGCCGGTGCTGCGTCCCAGGTGCAGGGGGTTGAACAGGCGGATCTGTACCTGCGGATGGGCGGCGAGGGTGGCGATGATCTGGTCCAGGCCGTCGCTGGTGGTGTCGTCCAGCAGAATACGGATGCGCACGCCGCGGTCGGCGGCCTTGAGCAGTTCGTCCACCAGCATCCGGGTGCTGATGCCGTCATGGACGATGTAGTACTGCAGGTCGAGGCTGCTTTGGGCATTGCGGATCAGTTCGGCGCGGGCCATGAAGGCTTCGCTGCTGTCGGACAGCAGACGAAAGCCGGAGCGACCCTGGTAGGGGGCGGCCTGGGCCTGGATCGAGCGACCGAAGGCCGAGTCGGCGGCCGGCAGCGCCTGGCTGGGCTCACGAGGCACATTCAGGCTGACGCAGCCGCTCAGGCACAGTGCGATCAGCATAAGGGAAGCCAGGGCTTGTCTGGATCTCAAGTCAGCTCATCTCGAATCGCAGCGGTGGTCTAGCCGTGACGCCGGTTTCACAGGAAAAAGTCAGTCCGTTGCGCGCTCTTCAGCCAGCAGCTTGATGGCAGCGGCCCCCACTTTGCGCACGGCTTCCTCGATCTGTGGGGTTGGCTTGGCAGCGTAGTTCATCCGCAGGCAATTGCGGTACTTGCCCGAGGCCGAAAAGATGCTGCCCACCGCAATCTGTACGCCCTGGCCGAGCAGCGCACGGTTCAGGCGCAGGGTGTCGAAGCCTTCCGGCAGCTCGACCCACAGCATGAACCCGCCCTGTGGCCGGCTGGCGCGGGTACCGGTGGGGAAGTAGCGGCTGACCCAGTCGATCATCAGGTCGCGGTTGCGTTGGTACTGGGTGCGCATGCGCCGCAGGTGGGGCTCGAAATTGCCGCTCTTGAGGAATTCGGCGATGGCGATCTGCGGTTGCGGAGCGGTGGAGCCGGTGCTGATGTATTTCATGTGCAGCACCCGTTCCAGGTAGCGCCCGGGCGCGACCCAGCCGATGCGCAGCCCCGGCGCCAGGGTTTTGGAGAAGGAGCTGCAGAGCAGCACCCGGCCATCGTCGTCGAACGACTTGATGGTCCGCGGGCGTGGGTAGGTGTAGGACAGCTCGCCATACACATCGTCTTCGATGATCGCCACATCGAAGCGCTGGGCCAGGGTCAGCAGGGCCCGTTTGCGCGACTCCGGCATGATATAGCCCAGCGGATTGTTGCAGTTGGGGGTCAACTGTATGGCCTTGATCGGCCATTGCTCCAGGGCCAGTTCCAGGGCGTCGAGGCTGATGCCGGTGAGCGGGTCGGTGGGGATTTCCAGGGCCTTCATGCCCAGGCCCTTGAGGGTCTGCATGGCGCCGTGGAAGCTCGGCGAGTCGACGGCGACGATGTCCCCGGGCTCGCAGGTGGCACGGATGCTGGTGGACAGGGCTTCATGGCAGCCGGTGGTGATCACCAGGTCGTTGGCGCCGAGCTGGCAGCCGGAGTCGAGCATCAGCCGCGCCAGCTGTTCGCGCAGTTCATGCACGCCGTAGATGGTGTCGTAATACAGACCGGGCATGTCCTGGCGCCGGCTGATGCGGGCCAGCCCGCGCAGCAGGGGCTTGAGGGTCGGGCTGGTGACGTCGGGCATGCCGCGACCCAGCTGGACGATGTCCTTGCGCGGCACGCTGCGGATCAGTTCCAGCACCTGGTCCCACTGCGAAATCTCCACCGGCCGCTGCGCCGGCCGGCCCACCGCGGGCAATGCCGGCAGCTCGCGGCTGACCGGCACGAAGTAACCGGACTTGGGCTTGGGCGTCGCCAGGCCGCTGTCCTCCAGCACCCGATAAGCCTGCTGCACGGTACTCAGGCTGACCCCGTGTTCGACACTCAAGGCCCGTACCGACGGCAGCCGGTCGCCGGGGCGATAGAAGCCTTGTTCGATACGTGTGCCCAGCAGTTCGGCGAGATTGACGTACAGGGTCATGGCGCAGCCTCGGGGTGATTTAATCGGGTAACCAGTACAGATGGTGCAAAATTACAGGATTCAGCCCAGATAGGGGGAATTCTGTATGGGGATAATAGCGGATCTTTGAATCTGTAATGGTTTTTGGTTCCCGCGCATGATGTCTGCTCATAGCGACCCAAGTAAACAGGAGCAGCAAAAATGAATGGCTTGAGCGATGTGCGTCTGTCGTTACACAGTCAGGAACTGGCGGCTGGGCAGGAGCGGGCAGCAGGGGCGACGTCCGTCCACAATGCGCCGTCCGGCCTCGGTCTCTGGGGCTTGTACTGGCATCGACTGCGTACACGCAAGGCGCTGCTTGAGCTGACCCCCGAACAGTTGCGCGATATCGGCCTGAGTCGCGAACAGGCGCGGCAGGAAGGGCTCAAGCCGTTCTGGCGGCTTTGAACATTCGCTGACAGGTCGTTGCTGGCGCAACGACCACAAAAAGGCCGCATCCGACTTCACCGGATGCGGCCTTTTTCATGTCTGTCGCGTGGCGACTACAGCTATCAGACCAGCTCTTTCAACCGATGCCAGAGCATCCCCAGCACCAGCAGGGGCGAGCGCAGGTGCTTGCCGCCCGGGAAGGTGATGTGCGGGACCTGGGCGAACAGGTCGAATCCGCCGCTCTGCTGGCCACTGATGGCTTCGGCCAGCAGCTTGCCGGCCAGGTGCGTGGCATTCACGCCGTGGCCCGAATAGGCCTGGGCGTAATACACATTGGGCTGGTCCTTGAGCCGGCCGATCTGCGGCAGGCGGTTGGCGCCGATGCCGATCATGCCGCCCCATTGATAGTCGATCTTCACGGCCGCCAGCTGCGGGAACACCTGCAGCATCTTCGGCCGCATATAAGCAGCAATGTCCTGCGGGTCGCGGCCGGAATAATGGCAGGCGCCGCCGAACAGCAAGCGGCGGTCGGCCGAAAGGCGGTAGTAGTCCAGGGCCACCCGCTGGTCGCAGACCGCCATGTTCTGTGGCAACAGGGCATGGGCCAGCTCTTCGCTCAAGGGCTCGGTGGCGATGATGTAGCTGCCGGCTGGCAGCACCTTGCCACCCAGTTGCGGGTTGAGATCGTTGAGGTAGGCGTTGCACCCCAGCACCAGGCTGTTGGCGCGCACCGATCCCTGGGCGGTATGGACTTTGACCAGCGGCCCGTAATCGATACGGGTCACGGCCGAGTGTTCGAACAGGCGCACACCCAGTTGCTGCGCCACCGCGGCTTCGCCCAGGGCCAGGTTCAGCGGGTGCAGGTGCCCCGAGCCCATGTCGATCAGGCCGCCGACGTAACGGTCGGAACCCACCACGCTGTGCATCTCATGGGCTTGCAGCAGGCGGGTTTCATGGCGATAGCCCAGGTCGCGCAGCTCTTGGGCATCTTCGGCGAAACCTTCGAGGTCGCGCGGTTTGTTGGCCAGGTCGCAATAACCCCAGGTCAGGTCGCAAGGGATCTGGAAGCGTTCGATGCGCTGGCGGACGATTTCCACCGCTTCCAGGCCCATCAGTTTCATCTGGCGTACGCCGTCTTCGCCGATTATTGGGGCGAACTGCTCGAGGCCGTGACCCACCCCGCGAATCAGTTGCCCGCCGTTGCGCCCGCTGGCGCCCCAGCCGATCTTGCGCGCTTCCAGCAGAATGACGCTGAGCCCGCGCTCGGCCAGCTCGATCGCGGTGTTGAGCCCGGAGAAGCCGCCGCCGACCACGCAGACATCCGCCACCTGCTCGCCGGCCAGCGCCGGATATTCGGGCTGGGGCAGGCTGCTGGCGGCGTAGTAGGAGGCGGGGTGCGAATGGCCTGGCCCCGACGGCTGAACACGGGTGCTCATGTGGATCATCCTGATTCGTGTGTTTGGAAAATTTGACGGAGCATAAGCCGGACCTTTCCGGCGCGGCAACATTGGTCGGCCAGTGCTGTCTGGAACAGGGCTTTTAGGGCAAAATCGCCGCCTCTCCATACTCCCGGTAAGCGCTTCGATGAGCTGCAACAGCCAGAAAGTCCGCATGCTCCGACAGCAGATCCCCTCGTTCGAGTGCGTGCCCGGCTGTCATGACTGCTGCGGTCCGGTCACTACCTCGACCGAAGAGATGTCGCGCCTGCCGCGCAAGACCCGGGCCGAGCAGGACGCGGCGATGGAAGAGCTGAACTGTGTGCACCTGGGGCCCAACGGCTGCACGGTGTATGACGAGCGGCCGCTGATCTGTCGCCTGTTCGGGACCACGCCGAGCCTGCCATGCCCCAATGGCCGGCGCCCGGTGGAGCTGATCCACCCCCGGGTGGAGAAGCAGATCCATGAATACATGGCGAGCACCCGGCAGGTGCTGGTCTGATCCAAAGCCATCGCGGGCAAGCCTCGCTCCTACGGGGGTCGCCTAACCTGTAGGTGCGAGGCTTGCCCGCGATAGCGATTACCCTGACGACACAGGTCCCGGCCGGCTGCAATCAATCCGGAATCGGCAGGCTCAGGCTCTCTTTCACCTCTTCCATCACGATATAGCTCTTGGATTCGCGCACGTGGGGCAGTTTGAGCAGGATGTCGCCCAGCAGTTTGCGGTACGAGGCCATTTCGGAAATCCGCGCTTTCACCAGATAGTCGAAGTCCCCCGACACCAGGTGGCATTCCAGTACGTGCGGCAGTTTCAGCACCGCGCGCCGGAACTCCTCGAAGGTGTCGCCGGACTTGTAGTCCAGGCTGATTTCGACGAACACCAGCAGGCTACCCTTGAGGTGCTGCGGGTTGAGGCGGGCGTTGTAGCCCATGATGATGCCTTCGCGCTCCAGGCGGCGGACCCGCTCGGTGCACGGTGTGGTCGACAGCCCGACCTTTTCCCCCAGCTCGGTAAAGGAGATGCGTCCATCGGCCTGCAGGATGCGCAGGATATTGCGATCGATCTTGTCTAGCTCGCGCTTTGTCTGATGGTTGGTACGCATAGGGGATGCGCCTCCGTGAAAAGGGTTTTTGCCGAGAATTCTCGCCAAATATAGGCGTTTATATAGTGAAAAGCACTGGCCGTTGCTTTTTATACTGCGCGCATCTTCGCTCTGAATAACAAACGTCAGCGGTTATCCGCGATGAGGGATATGAAAATGCGCGTTCTGGTCTTGGGTAGCGGCGTGATCGGTACCACCAGTGCCTACTATCTGGCCCGTGCCGGTTTCGAAGTGACCGTTGTCGACCGTCAGCCGGCCGTTGCCATGGAAACCAGCTTCGCCAACGCCGGCCAGGTTTCGCCGGGTTATGCCTCGCCCTGGGCCGCGCCGGGCGTACCGCTCAAGGCCATCAAGTGGCTGCTGCAGCGCCATGCGCCGCTGGCGATCAAGGCCACCGCCGACATCGATCAATACCTGTGGATGGCGCAGATGCTGCGCAACTGCACCGCTGCCCGCTACGCGGTGAACAAGGAGCGCATGGTCCGCCTGTCCGAGTACAGCCGCGACTGCCTCGACGAACTGCGCTTGGAAACCGGCATCGCTTATGAAGGCCGCAGCCTGGGGACCACCCAGCTGTTCCGCACCCAGGCGCAACTGGATGGAGCGGCCAAGGATATCGCCGTGCTCAAGGAGTCCGGCGTGCCTTTCGAGCTGCTGGACCGTGAAGGCATCGCCCGCGTCGAACCGGCCCTGGCCAGCGTCACCGACATCCTGGCCGGCGCCCTGCGCCTGCCGAACGACCAGACCGGCGACTGCCAGATGTTCACCACGCGCCTGGCGCAAATGTGCTCCAAGCTGGGTGTGGAATTCCGCTTCGACCAGGACATCCAGCGCCTGGACTTCGCCGGCGACCGCATCAATGGCGTCTGGATCGACGGCAAGCTGGAAACCGCCGACCGCTACGTGCTGGCCCTCGGCAGCTACTCGCCGCAACTGCTCAAGCCGCTGGGCATCAAGGCTCCGGTGTATCCGCTCAAGGGTTACTCGCTGACCGTGCCGATCACCAACCCGGCCATGGCCCCGACTTCGACCATCCTCGACGAAACCTACAAGGTGGCGATCACCCGTTTCGACAACCGTATTCGCGTTGGCGGCATGGCTGAAATCGCCGGTTTTGACCTCTCGCTGAACCCACGCCGGCGCGAAACGCTGGAGATGATCGTCAACGATCTTTATCCTCAGGGCGGTGATCTGTCCCAGGCCAGTTTCTGGACCGGCCTGCGTCCTACCACCCCGGACGGCACGCCGATCGTCGGCGCCACGCCCATGCGCAACCTGTTCTTGAACACGGGGCATGGCACGCTTGGCTGGACCATGGCCTGTGGTTCCGGTCGTCTGCTGGCTGACCTGATGGCGAAGAAAAAGCCGCAGATCAGCGCCGAAGGTCTCGATATTTCTCGTTACGGTAATCCTCAGGAGCCTGCAAAACATGTCAATCCAGCGCCAGCTCACCAATGAGCGCATGAGCCAGATCGTCGTTCACAACGGCACCGTGTATCTGGCCGGGCAAGTCGGCGACGACATGAACGCCGGGATTGAGCAGCAGACCCGTGAAACCCTCGCCAATATCGAGCGTTTGCTGGATCTGGCCGGTACCGACAAGTCGCGCCTGTTGTCGGTGACCATCTACCTGAAGGACATCGATGCGCACTTCGCCGGGATGAACAGCGTATGGGACCAGTGGATGCCAAAAGGCGTCGCGCCAGCCCGCGCAACCGTCGAAGCCAAGCTTTGCGAGCCGGAAATCCTGGTCGAGCTGTCCGTCGTGGCCGCTCTGCCTTAAGCAAGATCCCTCTCCCGGCGCTACCGATAGTTAACCCTGTCGGCCGGCGCCGGTTTTTTCTTCCCACATGACCGCCTAGAAGTCTGCCGCCATGCGTCCTGCCCGTGCCCTGATCGATCTTCAAGCCCTGCGTCACAACTACCAACTGGCCCGCGAAGCGTCGCCGGGCGCCCGTGCGCTCGCGGTGATCAAGGCCGATGCCTATGGCCATGGCGCGGTGCGCTGCGCCCAGGCGCTGGAAGCCGAGGCCGATGGCTTTGCCGTGGCCTGCATCGAAGAGGCCCTGGAGCTGCGGGCGGCGGGGATTCGCGCGCCGATATTGCTGCTCGAAGGTTTTTTCGAGGCCGACGAGCTGGACCTGATCGTCGAGCATGATTTCTGGTGCGTGGTGCATTCGTTGTGGCAGCTGGAAGCCATCGAGCAAGCCACCGTCGCCAAGCCGCTGACGGTATGGCTCAAGCTGGATTCGGGCATGCACCGCGTCGGCCTGCATCCCAAGGATTATCAGCCGGCCTATCAACGGCTGCTGGCCAGCGGCAAGGTGGCGAAGATCGTGCTGATGAGCCACTTTGCCCGCGCCGACGAGCTCAGTTGCAGTCGCAGCGACGAGCAGGTCGCGGTGTTCGAGGCGGCGCGCCAGGGCTTGTCCGCCGAGATCAGCCTGCGCAACTCGCCAGCCGTGCTCGGTTGGCCGCACATCCCCAGCGACTGGGTGCGCCCCGGCATCATGTTGTATGGCTCTACCCCGTTCGAAGAGCCGCATCCGCTGGCCGCGCGCCTGCAACCGGTGATGACCCTGGAGTCGAAGGTGATCTGCGTGCGCGAACTGCCGGCCGGCGAGCCGGTGGGGTATGGCGCCAAATTCGTCACGCCGCGGCCGATGCGTATCGGCGTGGTGGCCATGGGGTACGCCGACGGTTATCCGCGGCATGCGCCGACCGGTGCGCCGGTGCTGGTGGCGGGGCAGCGGACCCAGCTGCTCGGCCGGGTATCCATGGACATGCTGTGCATCGACCTGACCGACGTGCCAGAGGCCGGGCTGGGTTCTACCGTCGAGCTGTGGGGCAAGAACATTCTCGCCAGCGAGCTGGCGGCCGCCGCCGATACCATCCCTTACCAGCTGTTCTGCAACCTGCGCCGGGTGCCACGCGTCTATTCCGGGGACTGAGCAGCGCCGCGCACTGCCGAAAGTCGCCTTGCCTCCTGGGATTGGGGCCCAAGTGTTGTAAATACTGAACGCTATCGCCATGATAACGCTCAACTAGAACAACGCCTGATCCCTAGGAGGCTGCCGCATTGGACGTCGGTGAACGACTGCAATCCATCCGTAAACTCAAAGGCCTTTCCCAGCGTGAACTCGCCAAGCGCGCGGGCGTCACCAACAGCACCATTTCGATGATCGAGAAGAATAGCGTCAGCCCCTCGATCAGTTCGCTGAGAAAGGTTCTTGGCGGTATTCCCATGTCGATGGTCGAGTTTTTCTCGGAAGAAATCCTCCAGGAAAAACCCACCCAGATCGTCTACAAAGCCAACGAGTTGATCGATATTTCCGATGGCGCGGTGACCATGAAACTGGTGGGCCGGGCGCATCCGAGCCGGGCGATCGCTTTTCTCAACGAGATCTATCCACCGGGCGCCGATACCGGGGAAGAGATGCTCACCCATGAAGGCGAGGAAACCGGGATTCTCGTGGAAGGACGCCTGGAGCTGGTGGTGGGCCTTGAGACATTCGTGCTCGAAGCCGGTGACAGCTACTATTTCGAAAGCACCAAGCCACACCGTTTCCGTAATCCTTTCGATGCACCCGCGCGACTAATCAGCGCAGCCACGCCCGCGAACTTCTAATAGAAGAGGCGTCCTGCAAGGATTGCAGCGGTGCCCGAAGCAGCATTTCGCCTCTCTCTAATCCCCCTTTGAATCTAGGGTTGTTTCAGAGTGGCGGGCTAACCGCTATACTTGCGCCCGCCCGCGAAACCGTGGCCGTGGGCGTGACTAGCCACCATTGAGGGTGTACGCGTGAACCTAATTATGAAAATGCTGGCTGCACCAGCAACCGTATTGGCCCTCTGGGCTGTCAGCGCTCAAGCTGCGACCAACGACGACATTGCCAAGCGCCTCGAGCCGGTTGGCCAGGTCTGCGTCCAAGGTCAGGAATGCAAGGGCATGGAAGTCGCTGTTGCCGCCGGTGGCGGTGGTGCGAAGACTCCAGACGAAGTGATTGCCAAGCATTGCAATGCTTGCCACGGCTCCGGCCTGCTGGGTGCGCCGAAAATCGGCGACGCCGCAGCCTGGAAAGACCGTGCGGATCACCAGGGCGGTCTCGACGGTCTGCTGGCCAAGGCCATCACTGGCTTGAACGCAATGCCGCCTAAAGGCACCTGCGCCGACTGCTCCGATGACGAGCTCAAAGGCGCGATCCAGAAAATGTCCGGTTTGAAATAAGCCCGCATCTTCCGCAAAAAAGCCGCTTACGAGCGGCTTTTTTCATGCCTGCGATTCGACCGGGACTGTTCATTGCAGCAAAGACCCGGCAATCTCGGTCCAACCTCAATTCATGGAAGGTTCTGGAGGATCGGATGGTGCAGTCATGTTCTATCGAGCTGGCGGTCGATGAGGTCCTGGCACGCTTGCCGGCGCATATTCACATGGGCATGCCCCTGGGGCTGGGCAAACCCAACCGCTTCGCCAATGCCCTGTATCGTCGGGTCGCGCAGCTGCCCGAGCGTCAGTTGACCATTTACACCGCCCTGAGCCTGGGCCGCCCGCCATTGGGCGATGGCCTGCAACGGCGCTTCCTCGAACCCTTTATCGAACAGGTCTTCGGCGACTACCCCGAGCTGGAATTCCTTGCCGACCTGCACCGCAACCAGGTGCCGGCCAATATCCATATCGAACAGTTCTTCATGCAGCCCGGCAGCCTGCTCAACAGCGCGACGGCGCAGCAGGATTACGTCTGCAGCAACTACAGCCACGCCGCGCGCGACATCAATGCCGCCGGCCTGAACCTGGTCGCCCAACTGGTGGCCCGGGACCCGCAACAGGCCGACCGCCTGAGCCTGAGTTGCAACCCGGACATCACCCTCGACCTGTTGCCGATGATCGCCGAGCGCCGCGCCGCCGGTGAAACCATTCTGCTGCTGGGCCAGGTGCATCGCGACCTGCCCTACATGCCGGGGGACGCCGAGCTCGACGCCGCCACCTTCGACCTGCTGATCGACGAAGAGGAGGGCAGCACGCTGTTTTCCACGCCGAACATGCCGGTGGGTTTCCAGGATCACTTTATCGGTTTGCACGCCAGCACCCTGGTGCGCGATGGCGGCACCTTGCAGATTGGCATCGGCTCCATGGGCGATGCACTGACAGCGGCATTGCTGGCGCGCCAGGCGGACAACGACGGCTATCGGGCGCTGCTGGCGGACCTGGAGATCCAGTGCTGGAAGCCGCTGATCGAGCGCGAAGGCGGGGTGGAGCCTTTCGCCAAGGGCCTTTATGGCTGCAGCGAGATGTTCGTCAACGGCCTGCTGGCCCTGGCCGATGCCGGCATCGTACGGCGCAAGGTCTATCCCTCGGTGGCCCTGCAGCAGCAGGCCAACGCCGGGACGCTGGATGAAGACCAGGCGCTGGGCGGGGTGTCGGTGCATGGCGGCTTTTTCCTCGGGCCGCGCAGCTTCTACCAGCGCCTCAGGGATCTGCCCAAGAGCAAGCTCGGCGAGTTCAACATGACCGCCATCAGCTACATCAACGAGCTGTACGGCAACGAAGAACTCAAGCGCCTGCAGCGCCTGGATGCGCGCTTTATCAACAGCTCGATCATAGTCACCCTGCTCGGCGCCGGGGTGGCGGATCAGCTGGAAGACGGCCGGGTGCTCAGTGGCGTCGGCGGGCAATACAACTTCGTTGCCCAGGGCCATGCGCTGCGAGGCGCGCGCTCGATCCTGATTCTGCGCAGCTGGCGCGAATCCGCGGGCCTGGTCAGCTCCAACATTGTCTGGGAGTACGGCCATTGCACCATCCCGCGGCACCTGCGGGACATCGTGGTCACCGAGTACGGCATCGCCGATCTGCGCGGCAAGACCGATGCGAAGGTGATCGAGGCGCTGCTCAATATCAGCGACTCGCGGTTCCAGCCGGGCCTGATCGAACAGGCGCAGAAGGCCGGCAAGTTGCCCAAGGATTTCCACCTCGATTCGCGTTTCAGCGACAACCACCCGCAACGCCTGCTAGCGATCCAGGCGCAGCATCGGCATCTGTTCCCGGAGTATCCGTTGGGCAGCGACTTCAGCGCGGAGGAGCGGGATTTGCTGCGGGCGCTGAACTGGCTGAAGAGCAAGTTCAAGCTCAGCGAGATTCTCGAATTGGGCAAGGCGGCGCTGGACGCTCCACCGCCCGAGGCCTTCCCGGCGCATCTGCAGCGGATGCAACTGGTGAAGCCCGATGGTTGGCGCGAGGAGATCTATCAGCGTTTACTGCTGGCCGCATTACGCGAGACGGCGCAGGCATAAGGTAGACGCCTGGCAGCGTCATCGCGGGCAAGCCTCGCTCCTACAGATGCGGGTGGCGTCTGTAGGTGCGAGGCTTGCTTGCGCTTGAAGAGGCGAAGCCTCTTTAGATAAAGGTCACCACGCCACCGGCCAGGGACTTGACCCGGGCCAGGGATTCCACGCGATAGCCTTGCGCGTCCAGTTCGGCGCGGCCGCCCTGGAACGACTTCTCGATCACGATGCCCAGGCCGGCCACGGTAGCGCCCGCTTGCTTGATGATCGAGATCAGTGCCTGGGACGCCTTACCGTTGGCCAGGAAGTCATCGATGATCAGCACGCGGTCGCTGCTGGTCAGGTGACGCGGGGAAATCGCCACGGTGCTTTCGGTCTGCTTGGTGAACGAGTACACGGTCGCCGACAGCAGGTTCTCGGTCAGGGTCAGGGACTGGTGCTTGCGCGCGAAGATCACCGGTACGCCCAGGTTCAGGCCGGTCATGATCGCCGGAGCGATGCCCGAGGCTTCGATGGTGACGATCTTGGTGATGCCCGAATCCTTGAACAGCGTGGCGAATTCGTCGCCGATCAGCTTCATCAAGGTCGGGTCGATCTGGTGGTTCAGAAAGGCGTCGACTTTCAGGACCTGGTCGGAAAGCACTATGCCTTCTTCGCGAATTTTCTTGTGCAGTGCTTCCATGAAGCTTTCCTCTGTTGGCGCCTTGGGCGCCTGAGCTCTGATAAAAGGTGTTCGGTTAAAAATGCTGCGGCTAAAAAGTGTTCGATTCTAGCGTTTTAACATCGCCCGTATATCCGCCAGCGCGTTATTGCCGCGAACAGCTTTGACTTCGGTCGGGGTGTCGTCGTTGCCTTCCCACGCCAGGTCGTCCGGCGGCAGTTCGTCGAGGAAGCGGCTGGGGGCGCAGTCGATGACTTCACCGTACTGCTTGCGCTTGGCGGCGAAGGTGAAGGCCAGGGTCTGGCGCGCGCGGGTGATGCCCACGTAGGCCAGGCGGCGTTCTTCCTCGATGGTATCGGCTTCGATACTGGAGCGGTGGGGGAGGATTTCCTCCTCCATGCCCATGATGAATACATAGGGGAATTCCAGGCCCTTGGACGCATGCAGGGTCATCATCTGCACGCCCTCGGCGCCGTCTTCCTCTTCCTGCTGACGCTCCAGCATGTCGCGCAACACCAGCTTGCCGATGGCGTCTTCGACGGTCATTTCGCCGTCTTCGTCTTTTTCCAGGGTGTTCTTCAGCGCCTCGATCAGGAACCACACGTTACCCATGCGGTAGTCGGCGGCCTTGTCGCTGGAGCTGTTGGTGCGCAGCCAGTTCTCGTAGTCGATGTCCATGACCATGCTGCGCAGGGCGGAGATCGGGTCTTCGCCGGCGCACTGCTCGCGCACCTTGTCCATGAAGCGCTTGAAGCGCGCCAGGCGGTCGGTGAAGCGGCTGTCCAGGTGTTCGCCCAGGCCGATTTCGTCGGTGGCGGCGTACATCGAGATCTTGCGTTCGGTGGCGTAGTTGCCGAGCTTTTCCAGGGTGGTGGAGCCGATTTCCCGGCGCGGCACGTTGATCACCCGCAGGAAGGCGTTGTCGTCGTCCGGGTTCACGATCAGGCGGAAGTAGGCCATCAGGTCCTTCACTTCCTGGCGGCCGAAGAAGCTGTTGCCGCCGGACAGGCGATAGGGAATCTGGTGATGCTGCAGCTTCAGCTCGATCAGCTTGGCCTGGTAGTTACCGCGATAGAGGATCGCGAAATCGCTGTAGGGCCGGTCGGTGCGCAGGTGCAGGCTGAGGATTTCCATGGCCACCCGCTCGGCCTCGGCGTCCTCGTTGCGGCAGCGGATCACGCGGATCTCGTCGCCGTGGCCCATCTCGCTCCACAGCTGTTTCTCGAACTCGTGGGGGTTGTTGGAGATCAGCACGTTGGCGCAGCGCAGGATGCGGCTGGTGGAGCGGTAGTTCTGCTCGAGCATCACCACCTTCAAGGACGGGTAGTCCTCCTTGAGCAGCATCAGGTTTTCCGGGCGGGCGCCGCGCCAGGCGTAGATCGACTGGTCGTCGTCGCCCACCACGGTGAACTGGTTGCGCTTGCCGATAAGCATTTTCACCAGCAGGTACTGGCTGGCGTTGGTGTCCTGGTATTCGTCCACCAGCAGGTAGCGCACCTTGTTCTGCCACTTCTCCAGGATGTCAGCGTGCTCCTCGAACAGCTTCACCGGCAGCAGGATCAGGTCGTCGAAGTCCACCGCGTTGAACGCCTTGAGCGTGCGCTGGTAGTGGGTGTAGACGATGGCCGCGGTCTGTTCCTTGGGATTGCGCGAGTTTTCCAGGGCCTGGGCCGGCAGGATCAGGTCGTTCTTCCAGGCGCCGATCATGTTCTTGATCTCGTCGACGCCGTCGTCGCCCGAGTATTCCTTTTGCATGATGTCGGTCATCAGGGCCTTGACGTCGGTCTCGTCGAAGATCGAGAAGCCCGGCTTGTAGCCCAGCCGCACATGCTCCTTGCGGATGATGTTCAGCCCCAGGTTGTGGAAGGTCGACACGGTCAGGCCGCGGCCCTCGCCACTGCGCAGCAGGGTGCCGACCCGTTCCTTCATCTCCCGCGCGGCCTTGTTGGTGAAGGTCATGGCGACGATGTACTGCGCGCGAATGCCGCAGTTCTGGATCAGGTGGGCGATCTTGCGCGTGATTACACTGGTCTTGCCGGAGCCAGCACCGGCGAGCACCAAAAGAGGGCCGCCGACATAGTTCACGGCTTCTTGCTGCCGGGGATTGAGTCGGGACATGACGAAAAAAGGGGTCTGTAACGAAATGGGCGGGCATTTTAACAGGATGAACGGATTCTGCTGCTCTCTCCGACTTGTGACGCAGCACGCTATCTAAATTTGCCGGTTTTGATACTTTCCCTCAGGATGCGCGCTGAATATGCGTCTAATGTTCGAGTTAGAGCGGTACAAGAAATTGCGTTTGATAATCAATATCATTTGTCATTGTTTATCTACGCGTCATAATGCCCGCCGCCAACTTCTATTACAGAGTCTAGGGAGCTAGCTTGTCTAAGCCTGTCGAACCCTTGCGCTTGCTGCTGCTGGCCGAAGAGCCGGCGTGGGCAGCGTTGTTGCGCGAGTGTCTCGCTCCGTTGGGAGACTCGGTGGTGCTGATCAGTGCGCCGACCTGGGAATCTGTCAGCCGTCTGTTCGACGAAGATCGCTCTGCGATTCTGTTAACCGTTCCCCAACTGCAACCGGCACCCGGTCGTTGCAGCCTGCCCACGGTATTGCTGCTGGAGCAGGAGCCGCTGAATACGCCAGCCGGCGCCAGCGACTGGCTGGTGAATAAAAATCTCAGCGCCGATACAGTGCGCCGTTGCCTGCGCCATGTGCGCGAGCGCGGGGTGCTGGAAAGCACCCTGTTGCGCCTGGCCGAGCAGGACCCTTTGACCGGCATCGCCAACCGCCAAGGTTTCCAGACCCTGCTGGCGGCGCGCCTGGCGGAAAACGAAGGGCGCGGACTGGCGCTGGGGCACCTGGACCTGGACAACTTCCGGCATGCCAACGATGCGTTGGGCCACCAGGCCGGCGACCGGTTGATCCTGCAAGTGGTCTCGCGGCTCAAGAGCCAGCTTGAGGCCGGGGACCAGCTGGCGCGCCTGGGTAGCGACGAATTCGCCCTGCTGATCGATACCCGCCGGGCGCCGCAACGCGCCGAGTGGATGGCCGAACGCATCGCCGAAGTCATGGCC
This sequence comes from Pseudomonas chlororaphis subsp. piscium, assembly GCF_003850345.1. Classification (NCBI taxonomy): domain Bacteria; kingdom Pseudomonadati; phylum Pseudomonadota; class Gammaproteobacteria; order Pseudomonadales; family Pseudomonadaceae; genus Pseudomonas; species Pseudomonas chlororaphis. The sequence continues at coordinate 6,822,926 of NZ_CP027707.1, read as the reverse complement.
GAGCCGTACTGGATCGACGGTGAAAGCCTGTTGATCGGCTGCAGCCTGGGCATCGCCCACGCCAGGGCGAATGCCGGCGCCGACCCGCTGATGTGGCACGCGCACATCGCCATGCAGCAGGCCAAAAGTACCCAGGGCTGTACCTTTCATATCTTCAACGAACGCATCAACCGCAATGCCCGCAGCCTCGCCGACCTGGAAAGCGAACTGCGCCGGGCCTTGCGCCGCGACGAGCTGGAGCTGCACTACCAGCCGCGCCTGAACCTGCATGACGGGCAGATCGTCGGCCTCGAAGCCCTGGTGCGCTGGCGCCATGGCGAGCGCGGGTTGTTGCCGCCGAGCGAGTTCGTGCCGCTGGCCGAGCAGAGCGGCCTGATCGTGCCGCTGGGCTACTGGGTGATTTCCCGGGCGCTGCGCGACATGCAGGCCCTGCGCGAACGCGGCCTGGCGCCGCTGCACATGGCGGTCAACCTGTCGTTCCGCCAGTTCCAGGACAGCCAGCTGCTGTCGACCCTCAGCCGGCTGATTGCCGAGCGTGGTGTCGAGGCGCAATGGCTGGAGTTCGAGCTGACCGAAACCGCGGTGATGCGCCGCAGCGACCTGGTCAAGCAGACCATGGATGCGCTGGGCAGGCTGGGGGTGCGGTTTTCCCTGGACGACTTCGGCACCGGGTTCTCGTCTTTCGTGCACCTCAACAGCCTGCCGATTGCCCTGCTCAAGATCGACAAGAGCTTCGTCGGCGGCATGGAGCAGCGCGAAGAGAACCGCAAGCTGGTGCACGCCATGATCAACCTGGCCCACAACCTCCATCTCGAGGTGGTGGCCGAAGGCGTGGAAACCCCCGAACAGTTGGCGTTGCTGCGCAGCTTCGGTTGCGATCAGGCGCAGGGCTACCTGATCAGCAAGCCGCTGCCGCTGGCGGAACTGGTGGAATACCTGACGTTTGGCAGAAGCCAGCAGGCCCTGGCCGGCGAGGTCATCTGACGGCACCCCGCCATAGCTGCAGGCGCAATCGGGCTCCTGCAGCTACAGCGAATCCTGGGCGGTCTGGAAGTTATCCCGTGGCGCGGGTTCCGCGCCTTCCCGGCGAATCATCCGTTGCATCTTCCATTCGAAGGCCAGGGTCAGGCTGATGGCGGCGCACGCCAGCCCTGATGCCAGGCCCCACCACACGCCGGTCGCCCCCCAGCCCAGGGTGAAGGCCATCAACCAGGCCGCCGGTGCACCGATCAGCCAATAGCAGCCCAGGCCCACGAGGAAGGTGGTCTTGGCGTCCTTGAGCCCGCGAATCGCACCCATGGCGATGGTCTGCGTGCCGTCGAACAGCTCGAACCAGGCCGCGACCGCCAGCAAGCTGACCGCGAGGTTGATCACATCGCGAAAGGCCGGGTCGTTATGGTCGAGGAACAGCCCGATCAACTGGTTCGGCAGCAGCCAGAACACCATGGCGAAGCCCAGCATGGCCGCGCCGCCAAAGGCGATCCCGACTCGCCCGGCCATACGCGCGTGCAACAGCTGCCCGGCGCCGTAGTGCTGGCCGATGCGCATGGTGATCGCGTAGGAGATCCCGGCCGGCACCATGAAGGCCACGGAGACGATCTGCAGGGCGATCTGGTGCGCCGCCAGCTGAGTGCTGCCCATGGTGCCCATGCACAGTGCGGCGAAGGCGAACAGCCCGACTTCCACCGCATAGGTGCCGCCGATGGGCAGGCCCAGGCGCCAGAGTTCCCGCAGGTAGTGGCGATTGGGCCGCGCCAGGCCCTGGCGCAGCGGGTAGGCGGCGTAGGCCGGGTGGCGCTTGATGTGCCAGGCCAGCGCCAGGGCCATGCAGTTGGCGACGATCGCGGTGACCAGGCCGATCCCCACCAGCCCCAGTTTCGGCAGGCCGAACATGCCGGTGATCAAGGCGTAATTGAGCAGGAAGTTGGCCAGGGTGCCGGCCAAGCTGATGACCATCACCGGCGTGGCGCGGCCGATGGCGCTGGTGAAGCCGCGCAGGGCCATGAAGCTCAGGTAGCCGGGCAGGGCGAACGGCAGGATCAGCAGGAACTGGCCGGCGGACTGCACGTTGGTTTCGGTCTGGCCGAACAGCAGCAATACCGGCTTGAGGTTCCACAGCAGCAGGCCGGCGACCAGCGCCATCAGCCACGCCAGCCAGAGCCCGGCCTGGGTCAGGCGGGTGGCGCCTTCGATGTCGCCGGCGCCCTGGCGAATCGCGACCAGGGTACCGACCGCCGCGATCACGCCGATGCAGAAGATCGACACGAACGAATAGGTGGCTGCGCCGAGACCGCCGCCGGCCAGGGCTTCCGGGCTGAGGCGGGCCATCATCAGGGTGTCGGTCAGCACCATCAGCATGTGCGCCAACTGTGAGGCGATCAGCGGCCCGGCCAGCCGCAGGATGGCCCAGAGTTCGGTGCGTGCTGGATGCTGCATGGTCATCGGTCTCGATACGGGGGAGGGAGTTAAGAGGGTTGATTCTCGGCGCTCGCGGCGAGTTGCACAAAGGGATAAAAACGATTGGTAGCATGATTAAAACTCATGCCTGGCGGATTCTGGTAACTTGGCGCCATTGCGCCTGTGGAGTGCTGCCATGCCCCGTCGTCTTCCGCCCCTGTATGCCTTGCGCGCCTTCGAAGCCGCGGCGCGACACAGCTCGTTCACCCGCGCGGCCGAGGAACTGTCGATCACCCAGAGCGCGGTCAGCCGGCATATCCGCACCCTGGAAGACCACTTCGCCTGCCGGCTGTTCCAGCGCAGCGGGCGCAACCTGCAACTGACCGAAGCTGCGCGCCTGCTGCTGCCAGGCATCCGCGAAGGTTTTACCGCCCTCGAGCGCGCCTGCAATACCTTGCGCGCTGAAGACGACATCCTGCGCATGAAGGCGCCCTCGACCCTGACCATGCGCTGGCTGCTGGCGCGCCTGAGTCGGTTCCGCCATCTGCAGCCGGGCAACGAGGTGCAACTGACCAGCGCCTGGATGGACGTCGATTCGGTGGACTTCAACCAGGAGCCCTTCGACTGCGCGGTGCTGCTGAGCAACGGCCACTTTCCGCCGGACTGGGAGGCCAGCTACCTGTTTCCGGAATTGCTGATCCCGGTGGGCGCGCCCAACCTGCTCAACGACCAGCCGTGGGATGTGGCACGACTGGCTGCCACCGAGCTGCTGCACCCGACCCCGGATCGCCGCGACTGGCGCAACTGGCTGGAGCGCATGGGCCTGTCCGAGCAGGTCTCGCTCAAGGGCGGGCAGGTGTTCGACACTCTGGAGTTGGGCATGATCGCCGCGGCCCGGGGCTACGGGGTTTCCATGGGCGATCTGCTGATGGTGGCCGAGGATGTGGCCCAGGGGCGCCTGAGCCTGCCCTGGCCGACGGCGGTGGCCAGTGGCGAGAATTACTACCTGGTCTGGCCCAAGACCCGGCCTGGAGGCGAACGTTTGCGCCGCCTCAGCGACTTTCTCCAGAACGAGGTCCGGGCCATGCAATTGCCTGATGTAGAGCGTCTCGGCTGAAACGATGAAGACCCCATGACAAGGGGCCTGCGCGATACCCGTCCGATGCACTCAAGTATTGATCGGTGCCGCCGAATCCTTGGAAGTGGAACCTTCGTTCTGATCGGTTCCGACATCTCATTCTTTTAGAACCATTGCCGAGCGTGTGACGAGATCAGGACGATCCGGTCTCTCGGCCAGGAGCTGTCATGCCTCAACCTCGTGCCCGGATCGCCTCGCAGCTTGGTCTCGCACTCGCCGTGGTACTGGCGATCGTGATCAGCGGCAGTACCGTCTTCGCCCTGCGCTCGCTGGACGCCGCCAACCTCGCCACCCGGGAAGAACACCTGGCCAGTGAGGCACGGCTGCTGGCCGACCAGCTCAATACCTTCCACAGCACCCTGCGCGAAAGTACCCAACGCCTGAGCGGGCTGTTCGAAAAGCGTTTCAGCAGCGGCCTGAGCCTGCACCCGGACCAGCCGGTGACCGTGGCCGGTACCCAGACCCCGGGCCTGCACCTGGGTGACGTGGTGCTGAACAACAACTTCGAGGAAGTCGACGAGTTCAAGCAGATGACCGCCGGCGTGGCGACGGTGTTCGTGCGCAGCGGCGACGATTTCATCCGCATCAGCACCTCGCTGAGCAAGCAGGATGGCAGCCGCGCCATCGGCACCCTGCTGGACCACGCGCACCCGGCCTACCAGAAACTCATGGCGGGGCAGAGCTATGTCGGCCGCGCGCTGCTCTTCGAGCGGCTGTACATGACCCAGTACACGCCGGTGCGGGACAGCGCCGGCCAGGTGATCGCGGTGCTGTTCGTCGGCTTCGACTACACCGACGCGCAGAACGCCCAGTTCGACAACCTCAAGCGCTTCCGCATCGGCCAGACCGGTTCCCTGGCGTTGCTCGACGAGCAGCATAAATGGCTGGTCCCGCCGGCTGGCGTGCAGGCCCTGGAGCAGTCGGCAACGACCATTACTGAACTGGCCAAGCAGCCGGGCAAGGGCCGCTTCTGGAGCGACAAGAGCGAGGACTTCTACAGCGTCGCCGTCCCCTTCGAAGGCGGGCCCTGGTCGGTGGTGGCGAACATGCCGAAAGCCGAAATCCGTGCGGTGACCTGGAGCGTCGGTACGCGCCTGGTCATCGGCAGCCTGTTGGCGATGCTGCTGGCGGTGGGCGCCACGGTCTGGCTGCTGCGCAGCAAGCTCGCGCCCCTGGGCGACCTGGTGCGCCAGGCCGACGCCTTGGGCAAGGGCGATCTGAGCGCGCGCCTGAATGTCTCCAGCCAGGATGAAATCGGCCAGCTGGCGAGCAGCTTCAACCAGATGGGCCAGGCCCTGTCGACCATGGTCGAGCACATCCGCAAGGCCGCCGAGGAGGTCAATGGCCGGGCCCAGGCGCTGTCCGGGCTGTCGGGCGGGGCGTACGAGGGCATGGAGCAGCAGTCGGGCGAGATCAGCAGCATGGCCGGGGCGGTGGAGGAGTTCAGCGCCACCTCGCTGAACATCGCCGACAACATGGGCAACACCGAACGCCTGGCCCAGGAAAATGCCCAGCAGACCCGGATCGGCCGCACCTCGATGGAAGAAGCTTCGGCTTCGCTGGAGCAGATCGCCGGCGCCTTGAACAGCACCGCCACCGTGATCAATACCCTGGGCCAGCGCTCCGAGGAAATCGGCGGCATCGTCGGGGTGATCACCGCGATTGCCGACCAGACCAACCTGCTGGCGCTCAACGCCGCCATCGAAGCCGCGCGTGCCGGTGAGCAGGGCCGCGGCTTTGCCGTGGTCGCCGATGAAGTGCGCAACCTGGCCTCGCGGACCCGCGAAGCCACCGACGAAATCTCGGGGATGATCAACAGCATCCAGCAGGAAACCGGCAACGCCATCGCCACCATGGAGCAGGGCAATGTGTTGATGCAGGAAGGTCTGTCGCGCAACGCCAATGTCGCCTCGGCCCTGGCCCGCATCGACGAGCAGAGCCGCTCGGCCGGCCAGCAGTTCGCCGCGATCACTACCGCGACCCAGGAGCAGAGCAGCACCGCGACCCTGCTCAGCAGCAACCTGCAAAGCATCGCCCTGGCCAACAGCGAACAGCGCGAAGTGGTGTCGAACCTGGCGATCACCGCCAAGGAACTGGAGAAGCTGGCGGCGGATCTGCGCCAGGAAGTCGATCGCTTCCGCTGACAGCATCGCGGGCAAGCCTCGCTCCTACAGGGCTGTGTCGTTCACGATATTTATGAACGACGCCGATCTGTAGGAGCGAGCGGGCGGCGATCCGACTTGCCCGCGATAACGTCAGACCGACCCCCTCATTCCTCAGCCTTCTCCCCCAACCCCGGATCCACCCGCTTGCCGATATCCCGCAGGCGCGCCAGCTGGTCGACCATGGTCGGCGCTTCATCCAGGCTGCTGACAAAGGTCCACAGGTAGGTCATCACCGCGTACACATGCCCGGCCTTGACCCCTTCGGTCAGGGCCAGTTGGCTGATGGCGATCACGAACAGCAGCGCGGCCGCCGAGCCGAGCAGCAGATAGGCCGCCGCCTCGCGGTCCGACAGCCAGATCCGCAGCCGCGACAGTAGCCGGTAGTGCCGTTGCAGGGACGTGGCGCCGACCTTGGCCACCAGGCCGATTTCCTTTTCCAGCCGGTCGTTCAGGCGCTCATGCAGCTCCTGATTGCGCCGGGCAAAACGCGGCAGCAGGGTGATGCACAGCAGCAAGGCCACCAGGCAGGCCAGGCCGACCCAGGGTTCGATCACCAACAGCATCACCGCCGCACCGACAATCGAGACCAGCGCGGTGGCGATGGTCGGTACGTGCTTCTCGAAGAAGTCGACGAACTCCCGGGCCAGCACCACCCGCGCCGCGGCGGTGGAGGTGCTCTGGTTCTGCAGGCGCTGGTTGAGGATCACCGGCACCGCCAGGTCGGCGTAGATCCGCGTGAAGGTACGGGTATCCACCGCCCGCCGCGCGGCCCCGACCACCCAGAACGCCAGCACCACCAGGGCATAGACCAGGGCGCTGCCGGCGTCGCCGCGAATGATCGAGTCCACGGCGAACCCGGCAAACAGCGGGTAGGCCAGCAGCAACGCGTTCTCCAGCGCCACCAGCGATAAGGTGCAGAACAGCTTGCCAGGGTAAGCGCGGGCGATGGCTTTTAGGGTCTGGCTGGCGGATTGCTGGCCGATTTTTTTGCTTTCATCGATCAGGACTTGCGGGGTAACGGCTGACATGAGTGCACCGGATGGAAGATAAACGCTATTATTGAGCGACTGCTCAATAGTATTTGAGCGACCGCTCAAAACGCAAGCACCGTCGATCCACCGGCGCCCTGAGGTAATGCCCGCATGTCCCGTACCGACCGCAAAGACCAGATCATTGCCGCTGCTCTGGAGCTGTTTCTCAGCAAGGGCTTCGCCGCTGTCTCCACCCGCGACCTGGCGGACCACGCCGGCCTGTCCCGTAGCCACATCTATCACTACTTCAGCGATTGGAATGAATTGCGTCGCGAAGCTTTCGTGCGTTTTGCCACCGAGCAACTGGACGCCGTAGGCGCGCCCCTGGTTGGCTTGCCGCCGCTTGCGGCCCTGCATGGATTCCTGCGCGATTGCCTGCCGGTTTCCGCCGAAGACAGCTGGGCGCTGTGGCTCGATGCCTGGGATGAAGCCATGCACGACACCGCGCTGGCCGAGGCCTACCAGAAGGTGGATGAGCAGTGGCAGGCCATGCTCGCCAGCATCATCGAAGCCGGCGTGCAGACCCAGGTGTTCCAGTGCGCATCACCCGCACGCGCAGCCCGGCAGATCTTCGCCCAGATCATGGGTTATGCCGATGGCCTGTTGCTGCGGCCCTCGGCCGAGGCCGCCGCAGCGGCGATGGATGAGGTGATGGAAGTGGTCGAGCTGTTGCTGGGATTTAAGCCAGAAGTGGTTTAGTTGCACTTGGTGCTGCTGGAGACTTCCTTGCTGGCCATCTTCAGTGCCTTGCCCAACCCGGCGGCGTCGCTGCTGCTGTAGACCCGGCCACCGGTGTTCTCGGCGATGCAGCGCGACGGGCCGCCTACCCCGATGTTCACCACGTTGACTCGCAAGCGTGGCTGCTGGGCGGCGATTTTCCGGGACACCGCGCAGACGTCCTTCTGACAGCCGTCCTCACCGTCAACGAACATGACGATCACCGCGTCGTTCTTGCGCCCGTCGACCGTGCTCGCGGCCTTGGCCAGGCTGTCCGCCAACGGTGTGCCGTCGTTGGCGCCGAGCCCGCGAATACCATTGATCAACCGTGGCCGGTCGGCGGCCCTGAATACACCATGGTCAATCTGGCTGGCGCAGCCATTGAAGGTGATCAGGCGGGTGTCGATCTTCGGATCCAGCCCCTTGATCATGCTGGTCAGCGATTCGGTGGCTACCGACAGGCGACTCGGTGGGGTGAAGATCCGTTCGGCGCGTACCGGATCGAGGTACTGGTTGAACTGGTTGCCAAAGAACCATTCTTCATCGGCCTGTACCGATTTGATGTTCATGTTCATCGAGCCCGAGGTATCCAGTACCACCACGAATTGCGGCGGTATGGCATCCGGTGCCTGCTTGCGGCAGGCGTAGTTGTCCAGGGTTGGCGCCGGTGCGGGTTTAGGCGGTGGCGGTGGTGGTGCAGGCTCCCGGACCGGCTCTGGTACGGGCTCAGGAGCCGGTTCCGGAACGGCCTCGGGCACGACAGGCTCGGCTACTGGCTTCGGCGCTGTGATGGGGGGCTCGACGGCGGCAGGTGCCACTGGTTGCGGTACCACGGGATGACTTTGCGGGCACAGGAACCAATAGGCGGCCCATAGCAGAAGCAGCAACAGCAGCAAGGCCAGCAGTGCGGCGATGATTTTCCACCAGTTGCGGCTTGGCGGTACCACCACCGGCGGTACCACGACTGGCGGCGGTACTGGTTTGGGGGGACGCAGGCCCCAGCGAATCACCAGGGGTTCACCGTTGAGGCTGTAGAGGTCTTGCAGCTCAGGCGGGCCGATCAGCGTACGCAGGCTGGCGCCTTCGGGCTGATTACGGTTCTGCAGCTCGTCTGCGAGCCGACCCAGGGCGTCCTGGCGCTGCTGGTAGAGGTCTAGCAAGCGCCGTTGCTGATCCTCGTTCAATTCAGCGTAGGGCGTAGGCTGGCCACCCAGTTCGGTCCACCATTCCAGTACGTCACCGCTGCCTTTGCGGGGGATGGCATAGAGGCTGGCGACCGTGGGCGGGAAGTGTTTCTGGATCAGCGCGACCTTGGCCGACAGAGCATCAACCTTGTCGACGGTGAACTGACCATCCCTGATGACCCGTTGCATGCAGACGATTCCTGAAAATGGCGCAGGCATCCCGAAAGATGCCTGCAAGGTTGGGGAGAGAGCAGGTTATTCGTAACCCAGGCTGAACTGCAGTTGGTTGACCTTTTTCTGCAAGGCCTTGAGCTCTTCCTGCTTGGCCGCCAGGGCTGCCGGGGTGTTGCTGGCGGTCTTGGCCTGAGCGGTCTTGAGTTGCTGTTCGAGCCCGGCGATCTGCCGCTGTACCTGACTCTCGTTGCCATGACGGGCCTTGAGCGACTTGAGCAACTGCCCCAGGGACTGATTCAGCGAGGCCTGGGCCTGTTGCTGGCTGGCCAGGTCCTGGCGGGTGCTGGTCTGTTGGGCGGCGATGTTGTCGTACACCTGGCGGAACATGGCGTTTTCCTGACGGGATGCGGTCAGAACCTGTTCCTTCTGCTTGACCTGTTCGCTGTAACCGCCGGAGTAGTCGCAGTTCATCTTGGTCAGCATGCTGGCGTCACGGTTGGTCGCATCGCAGTCGCCCGGTTTGCTGGCGCAACCGGCCAGTGCCAATACGACAGCGAGCGCCGCCCAGTGTTTTACAGTGGTCATGGTGATGGTCTCAACCCAGGGTGATTGCCGAACGCTGGCTGTACAGCGCGTCCACTTCCTTCTGCAGAGAAGCGACTTTTTCGTTCATCTTCAGAATGCTCATATCCACTTGCTTGATTTCCGCACCGGCACCCTGGGAGCGTTCCAGGTTGGCCACCTTGGTGTACTCGGTCACCTTGTTGCGCATGTTGCCCAGGTCCTTGCGCAGGCGGACGATGTTCTGGTCGATCTCGGCGATTTGCGTCTGTGCCTTGGCTTTGTCCAGTTTCTTGCTGGCCATGTCCTGCTTGATCTGGGCGATGCGTGCCTGGTCATCCTTGATCACTTGCTGGGCGGTCGCGGTGCGAGTGATGACGTTCTGGGTGTCCTGCTCGACGTCGGCGTTCATCTTTTGCAGGCGGGTGGTGGTGTCGGCATATTCGCTGCGACGCTGGTCCAGGTAGTAGTTGGCGCCCATGGCCACACCGCATGCGGTGATACCCGCGGCAATCGCACAGACCGCCTTGTTGTTGCTGTTGGACAAGGCGCAGCCGAGGATGCCGACGCCAGCGCCAACGGCGCAGGCCTGGTAGCCGGATTTGCTGAAGAACTGGGCGTCATTGCCCTGAGTCAGGCGCGGGTCGGCACCGTCGCCGCCGAGCATGGAGCTGCCGGTGCTGGCGCAGCCGGTCAGCAGCAGGCTGCCGGTGAGGATGAAAGCGATCTGTAGCTTGAAGCGAGTCCAAAGGCTGCGCGACATGGTGGTGCTCCTGGTTGGCGGTGTTGGCGTTTTTTCTAGCGATGTTGGCATTTCTTATTGGGTTACGGACTTGCAGCTTTTCAGCCAGGCCTCGGTGTCGATCTTCTGTTTTTGCAGGAACGCTTTCTGGTTGGCCCAGTGGGTACGCAGGTACGGCTTGAGATCCTGCAGTTGCTTGTTACGCGAGATGATTTCTTCCATCACCGGTACTTGCGGCTCGATCAAGGGCTGGCCGTACAGGGAAGCGGATTCCACCAGGCTGCTGGCGTAGTAGCGGCTGAGTTTGTGCAGGCGGTCCTTCTGTTCGTCGAGCTTGCCCTTGCGCATGTCGCAGGTGGCGTCTTTCTCGGCCGATTCACAGTTGAGGGCATAGTTCTTCTGCAGGAAGTCCACGTATTGGCCATCGTCGAGCATCTTGGTGCACAGGAAGGCGCCGAGGTTGAGGCTGGCGCGGATCGCCTGGTCGCGGGTTTCTTCCTGCTGCTGGTTGCTGGCGCGCAACTGGTTTTCCAGAGCCTGGAGCTTTTCCTTGAGGGCTTTGTCTTCGACGCCGGAGGCCAGGGTGCCCAAGGCCTGGGCGGTGCCGGGTGTCGATGGCGCGTTGGGGGTGGCGCCGGTGCCGAGTTTCTTCCAGCTGCTTTCGATGCTGGCCACGCGATCGCGAGAGGTCAGGGTCGGCGACACCAGGGCCAGGCGCAGCCCGGTGGTCTTGTTCTTCACCTGGCCGTCGCTGTTGTAGTACGGCTCTTCCTTGCGTAGCGAGGTGCGCAGGTCTGCCTGGGACGTCAGGTAGTTGCCGCCGCGCACCACATAACCGCCGGCCTGGCCGTGCTGGCGATCGAGCTTGTTCAGGCGGAACGGCTCGAAGATCATTTCATCGGCATTGCCAAGCATGTCGTGCAGGCCCAGCGGGTTGGGTTTCTGCAGACCGGATAGCTGCAGCTTGCCGTTGGACGATTGCGCACCGGCAAACCACTCGTAGGCATTCAGGCCTTCGGGCATCGGGTAGCGGGTGTCCCGGAATTCGGCGGTGCCGACTTCGATGCCGCCACGAGCGGCAAACTCCCATTCCACTTCGGTTGGCAGCCGCAGGAAACCCAGGGCGCCGTCTTCCTTGGGCAACTTGTCGGCGGCATTCTTGCGCAGCCACAGGTTGTATTTGTCCGCTGCCTCGACGGCCTGGACCCAGCTGACCGCCACCTGTGGCAGGCGCAGCTTGGTCGAGGCGGTCGGGCATGTTTCTTCGGTCAGTGCGGCATATTGCAACTGGCTCATTTCGTACTTGGCCAGCAGGTAGTAGCGCGACTTGTCGGATTTGGCACCGGTGAAGCTACCGGCGATGAAGGTCGGGCGGGTCTGTTCGACGTAGCCGTACTCCGAGCCGTCCTGGCCAATGTTGGTCGGATAGTCGTCCAGCGGTCCGGCCACCGGGATGAACACCTTGCGAAACACCATCGAGCCTTCGCAGGGCATCGGCAGGATCACGTCGTTGTCCTGGGGCATCGGGTTGTAGAACTTTTCTTCCCAGCCCGCAGCCGAGGCGTCGAGTACATAGCCCAGGCTCAGGGGCAACAACAGCCAGCCGAAACGTTTATAGCTCACGCAGACTCTCCGCAGGTTGGATGCTGATGGCTCGCATGGCGCCGATAAGGGCAACCAGAGCAGCGACCAGAAAGGTAATGAGCAACGCCGCCAGGCCATGCCAGACGGTGATGTGACAAATGAAAGTGCCGGTGGCCTGGCTGCTGCCGAGCAAGACATCGAACAGTTGGCTGCCGACAAAGTAGAACCCCAGGCCGCCGAGGTAGCCGGCCAGGCTCAAGAACAGTGCCTGTAACACTACAAAACCGGCCACCGCCGGGCGGTTGAAGCCCAGCAGGCGCAGGACTGCAAGGCTTTTGCGCTTACGGTCGATGTTGGCCAGGAAGGCGCCGACCATCGAGGCGACGCAGCCGATCAGCGCCGCCAGGGCGATGACCCCGAAGATCAGCCCCAGCACATGGTTGATGGCCTTGACGTTATCGATGTCGGCCAGGCGGCTGGAGGTTTCGATGTGCTGCTGGTTCAGCCAGCGCTCCAGCGGGGCTACCTGGTCGATGTCGCGGGCATACAGGCGGGCCCGCGCGTACAGCGGTTGCAGATTGCCCACGGGCTTGCCGGTATCGACGCCGAACTCGCTGACCTGATAGCCGTCGCGAAAGTGCTCCAGGCTCAGCAGCAGGGGCGGCGCGACAAATCCTGCGGCGCGGCCGAAGCGTGCACCGTCGAGGATCGCGATTACCGTCAGGGCTACCTCACCGCGCTCCCGGTTGCCGTCCAGCCGCCTCTCGGCGCGTAAGCGTACGCTGTCGCCGACCTTGGCCTGCAGGCGTTGCGCGGCTCGTGCACTGAGGATCAATTGATGACCGCTGGGGTTGACCCCAGGCAGGTTCAGCTGTGGGTCGCCGGCGTCGGTGGGAATGATTTCCGCGCTTTCGACGAAGCGTTGCATGCCGATGAACAGGTCGGCCTGGGTGTTGAGCGAACGGGTCTGTCCCAGGGCAAAGCCGGTCTCGGGCTGCTGGCGCAGACGTTCGATCCAGGCACTGTCGTAGTTGCCGCTGCTGAGCATCTTCACTTCAAGGTTGCGCGGGTCTCGCAGCAATTCGTCCTGCAATTGGCTGACCACTCCGTGCTTGAGGCCGAACAGCAGCAACAACGGAGCAATCACCGCCACCAGCGAAGCGGCGATACACAGCGACACCTTGCGGTCGTGCCAGAGGTCTTCCATGGCCAGCTTGCCGAGCAGGCGCAGGCGATCAATCCATTGGTTCAAACAGTGTCTCTCCCTGACGACTGGTCGCGCCCAGGCGCGGCAAGCCAAAGTCCTTGAGCAAGGCCCAGTCGTGGGACACCACCAGCGCACTCAGGCCCAGGCTCGACACCAGACTCAGCAACAGTTCGAACAAGCGCCTGGCGCTGTGTGGGTCAAGCGCCGCAGTGGGTTCGTCGGCAAGCAACAGCAATGGCTCATGGGCGATGGCCCGAACACAGGCCACCCGCTGGCGTTCGCCAATGGACAGTGCCTGGGGGCGCTTGTCCAGCAGCGCCTCCAGACGCAGGGCAGCGATGGCCCGGTCGACGTGCTCGCTGTGCAGTGGCATGCCGAGCAGGCGGCGGGGCAGGCGGATGTTGTCGCGCACGCTGAGGAACGGCAGCAAGCCACCGCTTTGCAGGATGAACCCCAGATGCTTGGAGCGCACCGCCGCCAGGGCTGGCTGGTCGTCGTCGGCGAGCAACCGGCCAATATCCAGCGGCGTTGCAGCCGGCGAACCGGGTGGCGTCAGCGTAAGACGTTGCAGTTCCACCGGCCGTAGCAGCAACCCGATAGCCTCCAGCAAGGTGCTTTTGCCGCACCCGCTTTCGCCGGTGATGGCCAGGACCTGACCGGTACCGATCTGCAGTTCCGGCAGGCGCACCTGATGAGCCTGTGCGCCTTCTCCCCGGCGCACCAGCAGGTTTTTGATATCCAGCATGGGCGTCTCGTTAAGGCATCATTTCCAGGGGCACCGGGTACACGTTATCCCGGGCATCGCTGTCCTTGGCCAGAGCCACCCAACGGTCTACGTCAGCGTTATAGCGCTGGTAGTGACGCAGTTTGGTGTTCAGCGTACGGATGAATTTTTCCTGGGCCAGGCCATCCCAGCTCTTCCAGGTTTCCTCATCCAGGTTCAAGACTTCGCTTTGGTACGGCAGGTCTTCCAGGTATTCGCCGAGCACGCCCATGTCGGCGAGTTTGGCGTTGCCGTTCTGCTTCAGCTGATTGGGGTCGGCGCCCATGGTGGCGGCCACCGAACGCAAGCGCTCGAACATTTCGGTCGGTGAAATCAGGCCTTCGTTGGCGGCGTCGAGAATCTTCTTCATCACGTCGCTGAGATCGCTGAGCTGGGCCTTGGTCAGCAGCACCCGTACATCGGTGGTGGGGATGTTCTGCTTGATCAGGTCACGGTCGGTAATCCACGCCTTGAACACCGGCGGTGCCTTGCTGTTGGTCTTCTCACCGAGGTAGGCCAGCTGCATGGCATGGCCGATCAGCGCTGCGTCTTCGAGCATCTTCTTCTCGGCCGGGTCCTGCTTGGCGTTGAGGGCGCTGCCGATGGCGTCTTCACCCATGTATGCCGCCTTCACCTGGGAGGTGATGGCAGTGGCCAGGGCATCGACCTTGCGGCCGAAGGCCTGAACGTCACCGGCGTCGACCGGGTAGTACAGCGAGGTGTTGGTGCCCGGGTAGGTCGAGAGGTTCTGATACTGCCCCTCGGCCTTGCTGTGGTCTTTGAGTCCGGCGGGTGTCTTCAGGTGCAAGGTGTAGATGGCCACGCCAGGCTTGGCTGCTTCGAGGCGCACCTGGGTGGCGCTGAGCCCGGTGTTCGACAGCTTCTCGTCACCTTCGATGGCCCCTGCGTCGGTAATCAGCACCACATAGCGCGCGCCGAACTGGCTCCAGTCGACTTTGTCGATACTGTGCATGACGCCGGCATAGGCGTCTTCGTCGAAGCTGCTGCTGGAGACCTTGGCCTGTTTCAGGTCGGCGACCTTGGCCAGGAAGTCGGCGCTGTCTTTGACCTGATTGGGGTCCGCATACATCTTGCTCACGTATTCCAGGCCCGGTACGGCCTTGGTGCTGGAGCGGAAGGCGACCAGGCCGAACTTGACCTGCTTGCCCAGGTTCTGCGACTCGATCTGCTGGTAGACCTTGCGGATCGCTTCACGGGTACGGTCGATGTAGGGGTCCATGGAAATGGTCGAGTCGATGACGAACACCACCGCGGCGCTGAACTCCTTCAGCTGGCTGCTGGCATTGACGTCGCCGCCGGCCCCGCCATTGGCGCCTGCGCCGCTGCCACCCTTGGCGTTCTTGTCATCGTCCTTGCTGACCGACGCGACGTTCAGCAGGCGGGTGCGGAAGCCACTTTCGGTCATCACTTCTTCGCCACTGAGAATCGGCAGCAGGTAGAACTGCTTTTGCAGATCGACGAAGTATTCAGGTTCTTCGGCCAGTACCCCGGGGGCCTGGGCGCCTTGCTTGAGCTTGGCGCGCAGCGGCGCGACCTTGCTCACCGGGTCCGGCGCATCGAGGATGCTTTCGACGGTGGTGCGGTCCTTGAAGAACAGCAGGCGATCACGGTTGGCCGGGTTGGTGAATGCCAGGGTCAGCTGCATTTTCCAGTCGGTGGTGCAGTTGGCCGGCAGCCAGCCGACGGTCTTGCCGTAGCTGTCAGGGCCGACCTTCAGCCATTCGGCATTGCCGGCCTGGGCGCGTTCATACACATAGAAACGCGAGAAAGTCGGTTGGGCCTCGCCTGCCGCACCGCCCGCCGCTGGGCTGAGATGGCAGCCAGGTGTGGTCAGCACGCGCTGGAACAGGGTCTTCTTGCCCTCCTGGATCAGCGGTTTGTCATCGGCCTGGGACACTGGGCTGATGCCCAGGGCCAGCAATGCGGCGGCGCCGAACAGGGCACGGTTGAGGGAGGCGCGACTCACTTCTGCAACTCCTCGAAGCGCTGCTTGGCTTCTGCGTTGTCCGGTTCGTGGCTGAGGATGGTTTCGTACCAGTAAGCGGCAGTGGCCTTGTCGGGCTCTGCGAAGCAGCTGCTGGCCTTGTGGTACTTGGGGTCGTATTCGTGGGCATAGGCGCTGGCGATCTGCAGATCGCCGGCCTGGGCGCGGTTGGCGTACAAGCGCTGGGCCACGCCGCAATGGTTGTTGGTCTTGGCCAGATTGATGATTTCCAGCAGTTGGGCGCTGGCTGGCGCGGCCTTGATGCAGGCCTGGACGAACGTCAGCTCGGGTTGGCCGTTCATGCTTTCCAGGGTGCAGGCACCGGCTTCGGCGGCGGGTGCCGGCGCCTCGGCCTTTTGCATCCAGAACCAGGCCGCGGCGGCGACAAGCAGTACCAGGATCAGGAGCAGCGGCCAGATCCAGCGGTTCTTTTTCACCGGTACCGGTGGCTGCACCAGGGGTTCTGTTTCGTTGATGGCGAAGCGTGAGTCGTCCGGTGCCGGCTCGGGTTCCGGCAGCGTCAGTTCCGGCAGCTGCGGGATTTCCGGGCTATCGGCAGCTGTCGGGGAGGCCAGATGACCCGCGTCGTACGTCGAACGGGTCTGACCTCCTGCTGTGGACGGCAACAGGCCGGCTCCCGGACGAACCACGCCCTTGTCGCTGAACCCCGGCCCTTGTTCGCGCAGTTCGATCTGGAAGTTCGAATTGGCGCTGCCTTCCAGCAATGGGTCGACCACCTCCATGCCCACCTGGGTTTGCAGGGTTTCGCCGCTGGCATCCAGATCGAATCGGGAGATCTGGAACCAGTACGGGTTGTTGCTCCACTTCTGCCCATTCTGCAGGTAGTAGGCATCCTGGTTGCGCTGGATCGAAAACTCCAGGTTCTCCGGAGAGCCTTGCCATTTTTTTACCGTCAGGCGGGCCTGGCCGGGTGCATTGGGCTCTAACGCGAGCAGGTCGACTCGAATGGGCATTGCTTATCTCGCTGTGAAGGCTGTGAGCACGCGGCCCAGCTTTTCGTTCTGTTCGGGGGTGATTTCGCGACCGGCGCCATGGCCGGCGTTATCCAGCGTGATGTAGGCCAGGCCCGAGAGCCAGTCGCCCAGAAACAGCTGCGCCTGGTTTGCCGGTTGGGCCGGTAACACGGGAACTTGGCCCGGGCCTACGTCGGTATAGAAGGAGAACAACGGAGCCTTGGCGCCCGCGCGGCTGTTGGGCCGCTCGGTAACGGGCTTCTGGATATAGCCGAACCACGACACGAAATCGCGCAGTACGCGCTGCACTTCCAGCACCTGACGCTCCACCAGCTGGTCGCGGCGCGCACCGCTCTGGGCGCGCTTGAGCACGGCACGGCTCAGCTGGCCAGGCAGGTCCTGGCGATGTCCGGCGGTCACCAGCTCATCGACTGTCGCTTCGATCACGGCCTTTTCCAGGCCCAGCAGATTCAGCAGGCTCTGGCGGGTCGGCAGTTCGCGCAGGTGAGCGATCCAGGCGGTAAAGGCGGCCTTGGCGAAACGGTGCTCGTTGCTTTGTGCTTCCGGTGCTTTGATGTCGGCCGAAACATGGGCCGGACTACTGTCCAGGTCGTCGCCGAAGTCAGCGAAGTCGAAACCGCCATCGTCACCGTACAGGCTCGGGCTCGATGCCGGTGTTGCCGGTTCGTCGCTGGCTTGCACCTCGTCGCTTTCGTATACACCGCTGAGGTAGAGGTCGCGGATTTCCTCACTGGGCACGTCGAGATGATTGATCAACTCGCCGAGCACGGCCGGACGACGGCCCAACTGGGTCAGAATCATCTGCGCCTGGGCTTTCTTGGCTGCCGCGGCGCCGTCGCCATCGGCGTGGTACCAGGTGCTCAACCCATGGACGGTCAGGCTTTCGATGCATTCGCTCAGTTGCTCGCGGATGCGTTGCAACTTGAACTCAGTGTTGGCCACACCGCTGAAGCTGCTGCTGAAGTGACTGATACCGCCGTCGTCTTCCTTGAGCATGGCTTGCCACGCTTTGCCTGGCGCTTTGATGTGTTTGCACACCAGTTCGTTGCTGGCGAAGCTCTGGCCCAGTTCGTTGAGACGGTCCTGATAGTCCGGGTTGATTCCGGTTTCCGCCCCTGAGCTGTCTTGCTTGATGAAGGCCGCGTCCATGCGCGGTTTGCGCACCAGGAAAGTGTTCTGGAACGGCGCGCCCGCCCAGTCGTTCATCCACGGCAGGCTGCCGAAACGTTCGAGCATGGTCAGTTTGATCATGCCGTCCCAGCTTTCGTCATACTGCGCCGGGGTCAGCTTGAGTGAGGTGCTGACCCGCAGGTCGAGCATGGTCAGCGCCCAGATCAGGCCGGTTTCGCGTTTGGCGCGTGTGGCGGCATCGCCACCCTGGGTTTTTTCGATCCAGCGGGTCAGCACTGGGCCGACATCGTTGACGTCGCTCTGCTTGGTCGAGCCGGTGCAGACCACCAGGGCGTTCATTTCCTGATTGTCGGTATAGCGTTCGAACAGGTAGGCAACCTTGCCCCGCAGGATCAGTTGCGAGACGGAATTGTCCTTGGTGCTGGAGTCCGGGTCGCTGGAATTGGCGATTTCATGGAGCTTCTTGCGTCCGCGGTAGCCTGGGAAGTCCAGCAGATCGACGTGGTCGACGATCTCGTCGCTGGGGGCCTCGATCAGGCGGAAAATCATCTCTGCGGTCAATGCCGCGAGCTGCGCCACCGGGATGCCCTGGCTGTTGTGCAGGCGTCCGTCAATCTGTGGGCGGACCTCGATCGGCAAATCCTGTGGAGTGGCAAAACGTTCGAGAATGTCGACGTTCATGATGCTATCGCGCTGGCTATAGGCATCGTTCTCGAAACGCACCAGCGCATGCAGTGGAGCAAATACGGTTTCGGGCAGGCCGAGCTTGTGCAGGGCCCCGGCCAGTTGTTGATAGGCACGGACCAGTTCGCGTTGCTCGCCCCAGAGAATCGAGAACAGCTCGGCGCGTTCCTGGAAGTTCAGGCGCGGCGCCAGTTGCAGCGCCTTCGGCCAGTACAGATGCTCGAGCTTTTTCACCGAGTTGCGGAAGTTGTCCCGCAGGTAATCCCACAACGACACCAGGTCGTCGGCGCTGACGCCCGGTTGCAGGGGCCCCGTTTCCCGGCCCTCGAACGGCTTGAGTACGCGCTGAATGCGTTCTTCGTCGATTTCGTAGGAGATGCGCTCCAGGTCGAAGTCCTTGAACCAGGAGTTGGCAAGGATCTTCGCCAGTTCGATTTCATTGAACAGCTTGAGCTCGACCGGAAACTGCGGGTCCTCGCTGGGCTTGGCCCGGCGGCTGAAACGCGTGACCAGGCCGGTGGCTTCCTTGCCGCCACCCACCGGGTTGATGTGTTCGATGAAATCCAGGCGTTTGCTGCCGAGTTCGGTTTCCAGCTTGCCGTTCTGGCCTGCGGCCAAGGCCGAGATCAGGTAGGACTTGCCCGCCTGGGACAGGCCGAAAAAGCCGATGGTCATCGGTGTGCAAGCGACGCGTCCGAGGCTATGGGCCAGATTGCGCGCGCGATGCAAACGCAGGTTCAGATTGTCGGCTTCGCCGTCCAGCCGCGGGGCATTGCCACGGGTCTGGCTGATCCATTCCAGTGCCTGACCGGCACCTTCATAAACCGCGGCCCAACTGGTCGAGAGCTGAGTTTGTTCGGGGGTCAGGTCGTTCATTTGCGTTTCACACTTCCACTGTCGAGCCAGTACTTGGTCTCGCTCAGGCTGGCGTCAAGCAGGGTATTGAGTTCCAGCTTGAGGTCGCTGCGCGGGTTGAAGCTGACATTGTTGCTGTTGGATTCGATGCCACTCACCGAGAGCCGGTCGCTGACCAGCCCGTGTTTGCGCGTGTGCTTGTCCGGAGCTTTGACTTCAAATCGCACCTTGAGCAGCGGTGCGTCGCCGTTCTCACCCACGGCACGGGAGAATTTGTCGCGGCCGGCGGGGGTGAAACTCAGGGTGTAGAGCGGTGACGCAGCCCAGCGATCGGTAGCCAGTTGGCGGAAGCCCAGGCGCAGGTCGCCGCGCATTTCCAGCTGCGGCGTATCGGCCTCATCGCCTGTACCGATCACAGGCAACTTGATCTTGTTGTCTTCGGACTGGATGTCGCGGTACAGCACGTCGGCATCCTTGATCACGTTGTTCTGGTCGATGATGCCGATGTGCTTGACCGTCGAGTACGGCTTGAGCGCCGAAGAACGGAAGTAGAAGTTCGGCATGCTGTGGCTGGCACACAACAGGCAGAGCATGGCTCCGACCGAAGCGGTGCTTTTCGGGTCGTCGATGCGCCCGTTCTTGTGGAATGGATACCAGCCGCCAGTGCGGTAGTTTTGTAGCGCCAGGATGCGTCCCGGCGGCAGCGGCAGGACCTTGCGAATGAAGGCCTGGACGCCGGGCAGGCGCGAAGGCCGACCCGTCAGCAACAGCACATCGCAGGGGTAATGGGCGACCACTTCACAGAGCGCACCGAGGATCTTGGTGATATTGATCTGGTCGTTGAGGAAGGCCGCGTGCAGCCGTTGCAGGTCGAAGCTGATCGGCGAGTCATACAGGTCGAAGCCGCTTTGCCCGCCCACTTCTCGACGCACTGCGCTGTTCACGTAGTCGAGCACAGTCTGGCTGATGGCGTTGTCGCCCAGCACGTCGCGATACCGATGGTTGGCTACTTCCGCCTGGTCCTGTGGATCATAGTGTTCATAGGCCTTGAGCAGTGCCAGGCCCAGTGGGACGAAGACCTGCAGGTTCAGTTGCTGGCGCAGGATTTCGTCCTGCACGCTGACGGTCTCGCCGCCGCACAGCCGGGACATCAGTGAGTCCGGGGCCCTGACGCCGGCGCTGTGCAGCGCTTTCTCGAAGCTGGGCAGGACAAAATCCTGGATCACGTCAAGCAGGATGTCGTCGCCGGCAACCTTGAAACCGTCGCGGAAACGCTGCTCAGGCACGATATGCACGTTACTGCCGCTGCCCATGTTGCCGGCGCGGTCGAGGCGGTAATCGGTGATCACCAGGTCGGTGGTGCCGCCGCCGATGTCGATGGTGCCCAGGGTGATGCGTTCGCGGTCACGCTTGTCCGGGCGTGCGATGGTGTCGAAGAACTCTTCCGGGTGGCCGGCGAAGTTTTCGTTGACCTCGGTGTACAGATAGACCAATTGGCCGCAGGACGCCTCATCCCATTCCACACGGATGCTCGGGATCGGTGTGCGGGCCTTATGGTTTTCGTCCTGGTGCGGGTCTTCTTCGCCGGCGTGCCAGCCGAGGCTTTTCCACACCAGGCCAATGGCCTGGAGCATGCGCTCGTTGAGGATGCTGCGTTCGGCCTGGGGCATGCCCGGGGGCACGGTCAGGGTCACGCTGTTGAGCTGGCGCGGTACCCGGGTGTGCCCCTGGCGCGAACGCTGGGCCGGGCTGTTGATTTGCGACAAGGCCTGGGCCAGTACCTCGGCCAGCATGAAGGTCATCAGCGAGCTGCGCGAATAGCGCGGCATGAACACCGGCAGGCGGTCGTCCTCATCGAGGGTGTAGAGGGCTTCGCCGGTTTCGTTGATCAGGTGCGAGAACGGCGCTGCGGTGGCGTAAGGCTCGTTGTCGGTCTTGACGTAGGAGCAGTTGAAACGCCAGCCGTGGCCGTAGGCGCTCTCGTCCCACAGATAGCGTTTCGGGCTGGAGAGCCCGGTGGAGCCTTCGGTACCGCGGCGACGGCTGGCCAGGCGTCCGGCCTCGCTACCGACGCGTGCGACAGTTGCCCATTGGAAGGCATCATGGCGGCCGCTCTTGACCGAGCAGTGGTCCTTGCCGAAGTACGCCTGGGAGAACTCCACGCGACTTTCAAATGGCTGGTTGTAGGTGTGTTCGGGGGCGATCAGGTCGCGCAGTTCCAGTACATAGTTCTGCTTGAGCCCAGAACCAGCCTGGCCATGGTTCTCGATCAGGATGCCGCAGGTGCGCGAGTTACCGACGTCCAGCACCAGATCCACCGGAATCGGCTTGACCAGGCTGTTGCTGTCGTTGGCGACCACCTTGAGCTCGGGGATCTCTACCTTTGGTGGTTTGTCGGACTGCTGTGCCGCCGTGGGTCTGCCTAGCAGGCTGAGCACATTCAGGTAGTGGGCCAGGTGGTGGTTGGCGCGGATGTCGATGTCCAGTTCTTCGCGGGAGCGATGGTTATTGCCCTCGTTGAACACCTCCAGCAGCCATTCGTTGACCCACGGCTGGGCCAGGAACCAGCGCAGCTCCTGGGCCTTGCTGGCGAGTTTGAAGGACACGCCGGAGCTGATGTCTTCTTCGTTCGGGGCCAGATAGGCGGTGCCTTCGCGCTTGGGCATGACCCGGCTGTCGAAGGCCATGGTCAGACGGTGGGTGTTGCCGTCGATATCCGGGGCCGGCAGTTTGACCAGGCGCATCCGCGACCAGTTGCTCGGGCCTTCGTCGAAACGATGTGGCGGCATGAAACGAAAGAATGGAATCGGTAACCAGACGCCATCAAGCAACTCGAGGCTGCTTTTCATGTCGATACTGAACACCGGCTTGGTCTTTTCGATCTTTTCCGGTTCGGGTTCGTAGAAGTAAAAGTCTTTCTCTTCGTTGTACAGCAGGCGACAAACCAGCCCACTGATCATCGGCGCGAACTCTCCAGCCGGCTCCTTGCGCGGATCGAGGCGCAGGGCGAAGTCCATGAACTGGATGCCGGTGTCACTGACGAGGGTGACGGTATCTTCGAATTGGGTGACTTCAGGCAACATGTCAGGGTTTTCCAGTTTTATTCGCCCGTCTGGCGCATGGACAAGGGGAACTTCTCATTTCCATAACCGCCGGTGCAGTCCGCGACACTGGTCGCGCCCTGCCGACAATCGACCTTTGGCATGTCATAGGTGCTGCCGTCGCCGCACACGGCCTGGCCCTGGCTGTTGATCGCCAGGCTGCCTTTATTCATGGCCGCAGTGACCGGGCCGGTGCAGGTCACGCCATTGGCCCGGCGCACAGTGACTTCGCCCTTGCCGTCCTTGAACTGGTATTCCAGACGCAGTGGCTTACCCGTCCGACGATCCTGGATGCCAGCGCCTGCGCGGTACTGACCGTTGAGAAAGTCAGCCACGCCATCGGCGCTGTTGGCTGGAATGCTCAGTGCCGGACCCGCAGGGGTAGCGGCTGCCGGGGTTTGCGGTGGGGTTGCCGGGGGTGTCGGCTCTGCGGCGGGAGGTGTCTGTGCCGGGTCGTTTGCGGTTTCCGCATTTGGCGTGACGGACGGATCGACCTTCACGTCGGCCGCTGCGGTCGTTTCGTTTGCACCACCGACCACTGGTGTTTCAGTGACCAGGGCGCCGCCACTGCCGATTACGGCGGTGCCGGGGGTGACGATACCGTTCACCGTAGGTAGGGCGGTGGGCTCCAAGGGCGTCTCGGCCACAGGTTCTTCATGCTGGGTGCCCACTGGCAACGTGACCATCGGTACACCCGGGATGCAGCCGCGCAGACCCAGCAGGAGCAGAAGCAAAAGCAGCAGGAGCAATGGCAGCAGCCACCACCAGCGACGCCACCAAGGACGAGCTATGACCGGTGCGGCAGCCACTGGAGCGGCCACGGGTGGGACAAGAGGGGTGCTGGGGGCCGCCGGAGCGACGGCTTGCAGGCAGTGCAACGGGTCGCGATTGCGCTCGGCGTCGGCGTGCTCGAATCCCCAGAAAGTCAGTACTGGTTTGCCGTTCACCAGGTAGACGAAATTTTCGTCGGGGAAATGAATGACGCGCTTGAGCAGTTTCCCGAAAACCGCCTTGTCGCCTTGCTGCTCGGCTGGGTCGTTGCCGAGGAAGCGTTGGCTCAGTTCTTCAAGTGCGGTCTTGAGGGCTCCAAGCTGCGCGCGTGCGGGGATGCGCTCCTCTTCGGTCGCGCTGCTCCAGGGAATGACATCGCCGGCCATACCGCTGTACCAGTCGATCTGGTTGCCCAGCTCGTCGCTTTGCGGGATGGCCAAGTGGTCGACCATGTCGGGATTCTTGCGACGAATGGCTTCGCGCAGTTGCAGGGCCGCCCGATAGACCGGTTGACCTGTTTCGCCCAGGGCAGTGAATGATCCGCTTTTGCCGCTGCGTAATAGTGCCCCGCGCATCCAAACTCCATGTGCTCATTCGCGCAAAAGGACAGACAAAATGCCTGTACTTGCTCCCTAAATTAGCTGGCGACCTTAATGTCATAATGATGTCGTCGTCAATGTGACATTGGTGGCAGCGGTGGCGAGTGTGTCATGGGATGACAAGCATGTGCACTGATTTGACGGAGAAGCTGGCCAGCCGTGGTCTTACGTCTGGTTAGGGAGTTGATTTATACGCTTGCTGAAACGATTCATCAGCGCTATAAAAATCCCACAACTCCAATAAAGGCATACCCCTATGACACCGCTCAGACTGCTGGTCGCTCTTTCCGCGTTCACCGCTGCTTCCCACGCCATGGCCTGGGACTATGTCCTGCTCGATACCGACAAGGCCGCCCAGGACTTCCATATCACCAGCGCGCAGTTGGGGGTGAAAACCGCCAAGCCCTTTTCCGTGACCTTGCGCACCCTGCATGGCGGGCGGCAGGAGGGGGTGAGCATCGTCGATATCGACAATGGTGCGATGAAGCTCTCGGTGGTACCGACCCGTGGCATGAACGTGTTGCAGGCTTCCGTCGGCGCGGTGCGCATGGGTTGGGATTCGCCGGTCAAGGAGGTGGTCAACCCGGCATTCATCGAGCTCAGCGGCCGTGGCGGCCTGGGCTGGCTGGAAGGCTTCAACGAGTTGGTGACCCGCTGCGGCTACGAGTGGGTCGGGCATCCGGGCATGGATAATGGCGAGTTGCTGACCTTGCACGGTCGGGCGGCGAACATCCCGGCGAACAAGGTCACCCTGCATATCGACGAAAAGCCGCCGTACGCCATCAGCCTGCGGGGCGAACTCAAGGAGCAGGCGTTCAAGAAGGTCGATTTCTCGGTGGCCACCGAACTGGTGACCGAACCGGGCAGCGTCAGTTTCACCCTCAACGACACCCTGACCAACAACGGCGACTATCCGAAGGAGTACCAGGCGCTGTATCACAGCAACTTCAGCACACCGTTCCTCGAAGAGGGCGCGAAGTTCGCCGCACCGGTGAAGCAAGTATCGCCGTTCAATGACAAGGCCAAGGCCGACCTCGCGGATTGGCAGACCTACCGCGGCCCGACCCGGGATTACGACGAGACCGTCTACAACCTGGTGCCTTACGCCGATGCCCAGGGCGATACCCTGACGGTGTTGCACAACAAGGCCGGCAGCCTCGGCGTGGCGGTGGGCTTCAATACCGGGCAGTTGCCGGTGTTCTCCCTGTGGAAAAACACCGACACCCAGGGCCAGGGCTACGTGACCGGCCTGGAGCCGGGCACCAGTTTCTCCTACAACCGTCGCTACCAGCGCCCGCTGGGCCTGGTGCCGACCATCGAGGCCAGGCAGAGCAAACAGTTCCAGATCCGCTACAGCCTGCTGGCCGACAAGGCGGCTGTGGATAAATCCCTGGCCGAGATCAGCCAGATCCAGAACGGCCGGCAGACCGAAGTACGGCCGACGCCGCTGGTGGACCTGAGCAAGGAGTGATCCTCCTCAGCTCGCG
Organism: Pseudomonas chlororaphis subsp. piscium; assembly: GCF_003850345.1. Lineage (NCBI taxonomy): Bacteria > Pseudomonadati > Pseudomonadota > Gammaproteobacteria > Pseudomonadales > Pseudomonadaceae > Pseudomonas > Pseudomonas chlororaphis. The sequence goes on along the minus strand of NZ_CP027707.1, from coordinate 6,797,635 downwards.
GCCGGCCGGTATTGCAACGCTTCGGCCAGGTGCTCGCGGCTGATCTGCTCGACCTGCTCGAGGTCCGCCAGGGTGCGGGCGACCTTGAGCAGGCGGTGGGCGGCGCGCAGGGACAGGGTCAGGCGCTCGCAGGCGGTTTCCAGCCAGTGCTCGTCGGTTGTGGATAACTGGCAATGCCGGCGCAGGCCTGGCAGATCGAGAAAGGCATTGGCGCAACCCTGGCGTCGTTGTTGCCGCTCCCGGGCGCGGGCCACCAGGGCCGCGGCTTGCACGGTGTTATCCCCAGCCTGGGGCTTGGGGTTGAGGGCTGTGCTTTCCCGGGCCACGGTCAGGTGCAGGTCGATACGGTCGAGCAGCGGCCCGGAGAGCTTGTTGCGATAACGCTGGATCTGCTCCGGGGTGCATCGGCAACGGCCACTGGGCTCGCCAAGATATCCACAGGGGCAGGGGTTCATCGCCGCCACCAGCTGAAAACGCGCGGGAAAATGCACCCGGTCGCGGGCCCGGGCAATGACGATCTGCCCGGACTCCAGCGGTTCGCGCAGCACCTCTAAGACCTTGCGATCGAACTCCGGCAGCTCATCAAGGAACAGCACACCGTGATGGGCGAGTGTTATTTCCCCAGGCTGCGGTTTCGAGCCACCGCCCACCAGGGCTGGCCCTGACGCAGAGTGATGAGGCTGGCGAAACGGCCGCTGCGGCCAGTGGCTCAGGGGAATGTGGCTGGTGACCGACTGGATGGCGGCCACTTCCAGGGCTTCCTGCTCTTCCAGCGGCGGCAGCAGGCCGGGCAGGCGGCTGGCCAGCAAGGTCTTGCCGGTGCCTGGCGGGCCGCTGAACAGCAGGTTGTGCGCACCGGCCGCGGCCACCAGCAGCGCGCGTTTGGCGGCCAGTTGGCCCTGCACTTCATTCAGGTCGGGGTAGGGCCGGTTCTGGTAGAGCAGGCCGTCCGAGGCATAGGGCTCGATCGGGGTGTGGCCGTTGAGGTGGGCGACGGCTTCCAGCAAATGCTCGACTGCGATCACTTTCAGTCCCGAGGCCAGGCAGGCTTCCTCGGCATTGGCGCGCGGCACCATCAGCGTGCGGCCGGCCTGACGCGCGGCCAGGGCCGCTGGCAGCACGCCGCGCACCGGGCGAACCGCGCCGGAAAGCGCCAGCTCGCCCAGGCATTCGACATTCTCCAGGGCCAGGGTCGGCACCTGCACGCTGGCGGCGAGAATGCCCAGGGCGATTGCCAGGTCGAAGCGCCCACCGTCCTTGGGCAGGTCGGCCGGGGCGAGGTTGAGGGTGATGCGCCGGGCTGGAAAATCGAAGCCGGCATTGAGAATGGCGCTGCGCACCCGGTCCTTGCTTTCCTTGACCGCCGCTTCGGGCAGGCCCACCAGGGTCAGGGCCGGCAGGCCGTTGGCCAGATGGACTTCGACCGACACGGCCGGCGCTTGCACGCCGGTCTGGGCACGGCTGTGGACGATGGCCAGAGACATGACTCGTTCCTTGAGGCTGGGAAACCGCGTCCTGCGGTTGTGCAAGCCTAGCCCCGACCGGGGCTGTGCCGCGCCAGCAAATAGACTCAGGATGTTGCGGCGGGCGGCTCAGCCGCGCCAGTCGTGGGACCAGCCCGGTTGGGCGATGCGCTGTTCGTACAGGGCGATGTCCGACTGATTGTCGACTTCCACCCAGCCACCGCGAATGGCCACGGTGGCGATGGCGGTGCCGGCCTGGAGCAGGGCACGCAGCAGGCTGGTCATGTCCAGTTTGTCGATCTGCGGGTCGCTCATGCCGGACAGCAGTGTCCGGACCTGGCTCCAGCCTGCGGGAGTGAATTTCAGCAGGCCCATGTACTGGCCCTCGATTTCCTCGCGGCTGGCGACCCTTTCACCGATACCCAGCAGTTGGCCGGCCTGTTGGTGGAAGCTTTCGGCGTCGCTGAGGGGATCATCGGAGCGCGCCGACCACAGGTCCCACCAGTCGAGGTCGTAGGTGATGCTCAGGGGCGCCTGGGAGGCCATCAGGTCACGGACGATGTCCGGGCGGTAGACGATATCGCCGTAGCACACCAGGGTCGGTTCGCTGGACAGCAGGGCATCGGCGCGCATCAGGCTGCGCACCATGTTGCTGCTGGCCCAATGCGGGTTGTACAGCCGGCTCTGGCCATAGCCTTCAAGGGCTTCGCTGCAATAACCACTGACCAGATGCACCTCGTCGACCCCGGCGTTTTCCAGGGCGTGCAGCTGCCATTCGAGCAGCGGCTTGCCAGCCAGGCGGGCCAGGGGCTTGGGTTGCGCGGCAGTCAGGTGTTTCAGGCGGGAGCCGCGGCCGGCGGCGAGAATTACGGCTTTCATGTCAGGTCACTCAAAGAGCCATTGGCACAGTTGTCGATCAGCTTCGTCCAGCGCTGCTTCGCGCTCGGGATGCCACATGATGCCGGCCACCTTGAGGCTGGCATGCACCAGGGCCTCGCAGGTCCCGGCAGCATCCACGGCCCAGGGGCGCAGGGCGGCGGGCGGCGGGTCGAGCAACTGTTTGCCGTGGAAGGAATTGACCGCGCGCGAAGCGGCCTGGCCCTGTAGCCAGGGCAGCTCGTCGGCGGCCAGCAAGGTGATGAGGTGGCGTTGCGCGACGTGCACGTCGCGGTCGGCATCGGCCAACCGGCCGCCGAAAAAGCTGTGGATCAGTTGCAACCCGCGGCAGACCCCCAGCACCGGCAACCGCTCGGCCACGCAGTGGGCCAGCAGCGCCTGTTCGCTCTGGTCGCGCAACGGATCGCCGCCGAGGTCGTCGCCACCGCTGAAGATCACGCCTTGCACGCCCTGGTCACGGGCATAGGCCACGGTGTCCTCGCCCAGGTTGGGCAGCAGCATCCATTGGTTGCCGCAGCCGAGCTCGGCGAAAAAGCGGTACCAGTCCCTGGCCAGGCCATCGCGCGGTTCGTGGTAGGCCTGCGGGTTGCAGGTTCTCAGGGTGATACCGAGGCGTTTCATGGCTGCACCGGGTTCAGGGTCTTGTCGCGACAATTGAGGGCGATGCGCGGGCTGCGCAGGATCCGGTTGAACAACTGCTCGCCGCAGCCGATGGCCGCCGGAATGCCGAACTCGGCGCAGCGGATGGCCATGTGCGAGTTGGCCCCGCCGTATTGGGTGACCAGCCCGGCGATGCCGCGGGTGAAGACCCAGTCGTAGCCGGGGTCGGCATTTTCGATGCAGACGATCTTGCCCTTGAGCGGCGCCGAAGCCGGGGTGTCCTGGCGCAATTCCATGCCGATGGCTTCGACGTTCTGCCGGGTGATGAAGTTGGGCAGGCTGCGATGCAGCGGCGCGACGAACACATCGTCGACCGCGCTGATCAGGTGCCCGAGCTTCAGCGAGATGCCCTGTTCATAACTGCGTCGCGCCTGGCTGGCCGACTCCAGCAGGACCCGGTCGGTGTCGTCCATCAGCGGCGTGGTGAGGCTGTCGAGCAGCGGGTGGATATCGAGAAAGGACAGGTCTTCCCTGGCCAGGCCGACGTCGGCGCCCCAGCTCACCAGCAGTTGCAGGGCATCGGACAGGTCCCGGGTGAACACCAGCTTGGCGTATTCCCGGGCCTGGATGGCCTGGCTGGCGTAGTCCAGCAAGTGTTCGGTCGACAGCGGCCAGCCTTGTTCGTCGATCAATTGCTGCAGGGCCTGGCGTTCTTCGGGGTGCAGCTGGAATGCCGCCTGCGGGCTTTCGCCATGACCCAGTTCGACGGTCGCGGCGGCGAACAGGTCGTGGCGTTCGTCATAACGCAGTGAGGTGATGTCGTAGGTGCCAGGGCGCAGATGGCCGAACTTGGCGACGAAGGCCGGCAGTGTCCGGGCGTCGGCGCAGACCTGGGCGTATTCGCGGGTCAGCTCGGTGGTGACGGTGTGGATCGACTGCTTCCAGGCCAGCAAGCGCTCGGTGCTCAGGGCGCCACGGCGGCAGGCCGAGCGCAGCAGGGCTTCGGCGATGAATGCATGCCGGGCGAGCATGGCGAACGGCAGTGTGCCTTGCTCGCGACAGTCCAGCAGCAGGCGGTGGATGCTGTCGAGGTCGGCCGGCAGGGCATCGAGACGGCGGCTTTGCTGCTGGCGCTCGTGGGCGCGCACCTGATCCAGCAAGGGCGGCAGCGCACCGGCTCCGTCACCGCTCAGCGCCCGCAGCGTCAGTTGGTCGAGGGCCGAGCGATAGGCCTGTTGCTCGGCGGCGCTGAGGCTGTCGCCATAACGTTCGGCGAAGTCGGCATCGAAAGTGAAGTCCAGGCAGGTCTGGACGACTTCGAACTCGACCTTGTCGTGCCATTGCGGGTGGGCCTGCAGGCGCTGTAGCCAGGCGTTGACCAGCTTTGTACACAACCCCGGCTCCAGGCCCTCCGGCAGGAATGAGTTGAAGCTGCAGCGCACATCGATATACGGGTGATGGCCGAGCATCACCATCAGGGCCTGGTGCCGGGGGTGGTGATAACCCATCAGGGCGCGGGCTTCGCGCCAGGTCGAATCCGTCACCAGGCGCCGATACAGCGAGGCTGCCAGCGGGCGTGGGGTGGTGCCGATGATTTCCGCCGGATTCCAGTCGGGCATCACCCCCAGCAGGGTGCTGTCACCGTACAGGCCGGCCTGGGGCGCCAGGCGTTTGCCCAGGAAGCGCTGGATGTGCTCGAGCTGGCGCGCCACCCGCCGTTCGGTGACCGGGTGCCAGGTGTTGCACAGCGTGATGCGCCGTACCTGCAACACATACACCTGCTGGTGGCGGTCGACGGCGAATTCGATGTCCAGCGGCACGTTACCGCAGAGCATTTCCAGCTCCCGGCAGGCATCGATCACCGCCTGCAGGCGTGGGGATCGCAGTTGGGCGCTCTCGGTGTCGCGGTAGACCAGCACGGTTTTCTGGATGCCCTGGCCGCCGGTAATGGTATCGGTCAGGCCGCTCTCATCGTCGTAGTTCACCACGTAATAAGGGGCGCCATGCTCCAGGTCGTGGGTCATCACCACGCCGCTCATCTGGATCGAGGTCAGCATCGGCTGGATCAGGATCTGGTTGTCCTCGCAGCGGTGCTCGGCAAAGGACGCGATCACCTGTTCGATGGCCGCATTCAAGGCCCGTGGATCCGTGGCGCTGACGTTCAGGCAACTGGTGAACAGGCCGGCCATCGAGCTGTTGAAGCTGTCTTCGTTCTGCGCGCTGCTGCGCACGATCACGCAACCGCCATGCTCCATCCTGGCGATGTTCAGCAGCACGTCCGCGGGGGCATCAAGCCACTGCCGCGCGGTGAAGAAATACAGCGGCAGGATCTGTGAGCGAGTGACCCGTGGTTGCAGGCGCTCCAGGGTTTCGGATTTGGTCCCGAAACGAACGATGTTTTCGGCGGCCCGGTTCATGGTGTGTCCTCGTGCTTGTCCACCGCCAGCAGGGCCAGGTGTTTGAGCAGCGGGTGAATGATGAAGTAGGGCGGCTTTTCGGCCTCGGCCGGCAGGGGCCGCAGGGCTTGTGCGCCTTCGCGTCGCCAGCGGCTGAGGACGTCCACCAGCAGGTCGGCGCGGATCGCATTGTCATACAGGTAGTCGACGTCCATGCCTGGCGGTGGCAGGGGATAGGCCTTGCGCGCGAGCACCGGGCCGGTGTCGATCTGCTCATCGAGCAGCAGGGCGCTGGCGGCGCATTCGCGCTGTTCGATGATCTGGTAGTACAGGGTGGTGCTGCCGCGATAGTCCGGCAGCCAGCCGGAGTGGATATGCAGCACCGGGTAGCGACTCAGCAGGGCCGCCGGCACCAGTTGCCCGCCGTAGCCGGAGTAGACCAGCAGGTCCGGCGCCTGGCGGGCGATGAGTGCGAGCAGTTGCGGGTCGTCGAGAGTTTGGGCGGGACATATCTCGTGGGGCCAGTCCAGGGCGGCCAGGCAGGTGTCGATGTCCTGGCTCAGGTCCGGGCAGAACAGCCCCGCGAGTGGCTGTACCTGCAACTCGCGGGTGGTTTGCAGCGCGCCGCCGCCCTGGCCGTAGACAATCACCGCTTCAGGTTCGATACCGGCGGCCGCCAAGCCTTGCAGGTAGGCGACCGAGCGCGCGGTGCGGGCGCAGAGGATCAGCAGGCGGGCGCGGCTCATAAGCCGGCCTCCCGGGCGACTGTGGCCAGCACCTGTTGTTCCTGGGTCAGCAGCCAGGCCAGGTAGGCACCCTGGTCTGGGTCGAGGCGGCCCTGCTGCGACACCAGGGTATCCGTCAGCTTGAGCAGGCCACTGAGGTAATAGGCCGCGCCGCTCGCCTGCCAGCCGTGCAGCATGCACTCGGCCAGCAACAGGTAAGGCGGTACGGACCCATAGCTGCCATGGGGCAGCGGACGGTGCGGAGCCGCGGCTTCGTAGCCGGTATACAGGCGTTTGCTCACTTCGAACTTCTTCAGCAGGCGCGCTAGCCAGTAGGTTGCCAGCGGGCCGGAGACGCCAGTGCCTGCGCGCATCTCCAGGCACAGATGGTTCAGCAGTGTCGTGCTGTCTTCGGCATGCGCCGGGCCTTGCGGATGCAGCGCGGGCAAGGCCGGCGCCGACAGGTGGGCACATGCGGCCAGGCGCGAGGCGCGCCAGGCATCGACGAAAGCTTCGCCCTGGAAGCTGCTGTAGCGGTAGGTCTGCGGGTTTTCCAGCAGGTCCCCGTCGCTGTAGACGTAGTTCAGCATGATGGTGGATATCCACAGAGCTGGCGAATGCGTTCCACGTAGCCCGGGATATCGTCGGGCTCGTGACGGTTGTGCAGCACCAGGTCCGGGCGTTGCGGCGGCGGATACTCGATGTCCACGCCCACCACGTTGCGCTGTTCGCCCCGCAGGGCGGACTGATACAGCCCCTTGTTGTCCCGGCTGATCAGGGTACTCAGCGGCACATCGACGAACACTTCCCGGTAGCTGGAGAAACGCTGGCGATTGTCGTCGCTGATGTCCTGGAACATCGACAGGATGCAGCAGACCACGTCGATGCCCTGGCTATCGAGCCAGCCGCACAGGGCCTGGATCCGTTCGGCGTTGACCCGGCGTCCGGCGACGCTATAGGCATCCGCCCGCTGATCATGGCGAAACAGCGCGCGAATCTCGTCGCCGTCGACGAACACGGTCTGCGGCCGTTGCGCTTTCAGGCTGGCATACAGGGCCCGGCCAATCGTGGTTTTGCCCGCTCCTGACATGCCGACCAGCCAGATCACCATGGTTTCACCCCTGCTTGAGTATGTTTTCGATGTTGCGCAGCGCCAGTACCGCCAGCTCCGCCGAGAAACCATAGCTGGGGGCGAAGTAATGGCGACGCAGGCGCTGACGGACCGCAGCCTGCTGTTGCCAGAGGCTCTCGTCCCCCAGCAGGTCGGCCAGTTGCCAGCGCGCCTCGGGGTCGAGGTTGAGGATGTCGTTGCGCAGCAGCACATCGGGCGATTCCTCGCCGGTCAGCGCATCCTGTTCGGCATCCGGCACGTTCAACAGCAGCAGGTTCTTGTCCAGGTACAGGGCGCCGAACGCGGTTCCGCCGTAGTCCGATACCACATAGTCGGCGCAGCGGAACAGGGTGAGGTTGTCGTAGACGCGGGTAATCACCGCGGTGAACGGGTATTGCTCGAGCAGTTTCAAGGCCTCGGGATCGGCCTCGACCGACAGCGGATGGGTTTTCACGATGACGTTGTAGCGATCGCACAACCCGGCCATGGCGTCGGCGAAGCGGCTGATCGACGACAGCTCCATCCAGGTCGGCAGCCACAGCACCGTCTTTTTCGCCGGGTCCAGGCCCAGGTCCGCCGGGTGCTGGCCTTGCAGCGAGGTTTCGCGGAAGTAGGCGTCGTAGCGCGGGTAACCCATCTGGAAGGTCACCGCATCGCAGCATTCGCGCAGGCGCTCGGCCTGCCAGGGGCCGAAGCACAGAATCAGGTCGTAGTGCTGGTTCCAGCTGGAAAAGTTGTGTTTGTACTTGCCCAGGGCGTACATGAAGCGCACCTGCCGATGGCCCAGCGCCTTGATCATCGGCTGGGAGCCGTGGTCGTACATGCTGTGGTTGGAGACCACCACGTCATAGCGGTGATTGGCTTTGATCACATCCAGGCTGCCGTGGCAGCTGTAACCCAGACCACCAATGAGCTCGCGGCTTTGCGCACGCTCTTCATGGGTACCATGCAGGACCACATCGAAAGCGTCGGCCCCGAGCAGGCTCCAGACTGCCTGATAGTGATTGAGCATCTCGGCGGTATGGACGAAGAAGGCCAAGCGGCTGAAGGGTTTTGGCGCGGTCATAGGGCTACCTGGTGCAATTAAGTCGAGGCAAGCGTTCGCGTTGCTTGGTGGTGTTGCGGGGCATGACTCGCCCAGGGGTGGCCAGGATCGCAAACGCTGGACATGTTATCGGCGGAGTAGGGGGGAAATGAACGGGCGGGGCGGAAAATCTTTGCTGGCAGGGCCCGGCTCGACCGATGGCAGGTGCTGCCCGGTCGAGCCTATGCGCAGGAGCGCGGTCGAGGTGGTTATTGCTCGCTCGGATTGAGCTTGGCTTCCAGCTCGGCCACCTTCGCCTCCAGGCTTTCCAGGCGGGCGCGGGTGCGGGCCAGGACGACCATCTGGCTGTCGAATTCTTCCCGGCTGACCAGGTCCAGCTTGCTGAAGCCGCTTTGTAGCAGGGCCTTGAACTGGCTTTCGATTTCGGCGCGGGGCAGTGGGGTTTCGCCGCTGAACAGGCGGGCGGCATGGCCGCTCAGGGCGTCGAGGAGGTCTTTGGGCGCGAGCATGGGGAGTGTCCTGAAAACAATGGCGGGCAGTGTATCACGCACTGTCTATAGTCAATCGGCAGGCGGGGATGCACGCTTTTCGCGCATAGCGCCGGGCAGTGGCGCACCGTTGTTGTGCGTATCCGTGGCGATGATGGCGAAGTGGCTTCTTCAGCAGCGGCCAAGGGACTGAAATCAGTGGGTTTTCACGAGATGGCAAGGTTTCTGCTTAGTCGCTGATGACCCATGCACTGATGCAGTCGCTGTGACGAATGCAGTGCGGCAGGCGGAGCGGGGAAGTGTTTCGTCAGCAGCGGTTAGCTGGCGTCGGTCTGGTCGAGGAAGGCCGACGATGCGTTACAAAGCCAGGCACTGCGCTTAGACTTGAGTCGGGTTTGTTTTCCTGGGGCAAGTCCACCAATTCGGGAGAAAGTTTCATGAAGCTAGTCACTGCCATCATCAAGCCGTTCAAGTTGGACGACGTGCGCGAGTCGCTGTCCGAGATCGGCGTGCAGGGCATTACCGTTACTGAGGTCAAAGGCTTCGGCCGGCAGAAGGGGCACACCGAGCTGTATCGCGGCGCGGAGTACGTAGTCGACTTCCTGCCCAAGGTGAAGATCGACGTCGCCATCGACGACAAGGATCTTGACCGGGTCATCGAGGCGATAACCAAGGCCGCCAACACCGGCAAGATCGGTGACGGCAAGATCTTCGTGGTCAATCTGGAACAGGCGATTCGCATCCGTACCGGCGAAACCGATACCGACGCCATCTAAGCCGCCCCAAACCCAACGCCCCAGGAGAAAACAATATGACTCTGCGTAAAATCGCAGGGCTAGGAGCCCTGTTGTCCCTCGTAATGCCTGGCCTGGCCATGGCGGCGGACGAAGTGGCAGCCCCAGTCCTCAATTCCGGCGACACCGCCTGGATGCTGACCTCGACGGCCCTGGTGCTGTTCATGACCATTCCCGGCCTGGCGCTGTTCTACGGCGGCATGGTGCGTTCGAAAAACATTCTTTCCGTGATGATGCAGTGCTTCGCCATTACCGGTCTGATCAGCATCCTGTGGGTCATTTATGGCTACAGCATCGCGTTCGACACCACCGGCATGGAGCAGGGCGTCGTCAACTTCAACTCCTTCGTCGGTGGCATGGGCAAGGCCTTCCTGGCCGGCGTCACCCCAGCGAGCCTGACCGGCCCGGCGGCGCTGTTCCCCGAGGCGGTGTTCATCACCTTCCAGATGACCTTCGCCATCATCACCCCGGCGCTGATCGTCGGTGCCTTCGCCGAGCGGATGAAGTTCTCCGCCATGCTGATCTTCATGGCCATCTGGTTCACTCTGGTCTATGCGCCGATCGCACACATGGTCTGGTCCGGCAACGGCGGCCTGATGTGGGACTGGGGTGTGCTGGACTTCGCCGGCGGCACCGTAGTGCACATCAACGCCGGTATCGCTGGCCTGGTAGCGTGCCTGGTGCTGGGCAAGCGTAAAGGCTTCCCGACCACCCCGATGGCGCCGCACAACCTGGGTTACACCCTGATGGGCGCGGCCATGCTGTGGATCGGCTGGTTTGGCTTCAACGCCGGTTCCGCCGCCGCCGCCAACGGCACCGCCGGCATGGCGATGCTGGTGACCCAGATCGCCACCGCCGCCGCGGCGCTGGGCTGGATGTTCGCCGAGTGGCTGACCCACGGTAAGCCAAGCGCCCTGGGCATCGCCTCGGGTGTGGTTGCCGGCCTGGTGGCGATCACGCCTGCCGCTGGCACCGTAGGCCCGATGGGCGCCCTGGTGATCGGCCTGGCAGCGGGCGTGGTGTGCTTCTTCTGCGCGACCACCCTGAAACGCAAACTGGGCTACGACGACTCCCTGGACGCCTTCGGCGTGCACGGTATCGGCGGTATCCTCGGCGCGATCCTTACCGGCGTGTTCGCCGCGCCATCGCTGGGCGGCTTCGGCACCGTGACCGACATCGCCGCGCAAGTGTGGATCCAGTGCAAAGGCGTGGGCTTCACGGTGATCTACACCGCGATCGTGACCTTCATCATCCTCAAGGTGCTGGATGTGGTCATCGGGCTGCGTGTCACCGAGGAAGAAGAGTCGGTCGGCCTCGACCTGGCGCAACACAACGAGCGTGGTTACAACCTGTAATCCCGCCAGAAAAAAGTGCCCGGCTTGCCGGGCATTTTTTTGTCTGCGTTTTGTCATTGAGAGACAGCTGAAAGGTTTTTCCCAGAGCTTGTCAGCCAGTTTGATGAGCGCTTTTTTTTCGGGTCAATGACTTACAGCATTGGAGGAATATTCGGCACTTTGTTTTTTCCCTGAGCGCGCTAGAATGCGCGCCGAATGTGCGGAGAACTGTATGTGGCAACAGACTCTGATTACCCTGCGGGCAAGGCCCCGGGGCTTTCATCTGGTAACGGACGAGTTACTCGCCGGCCTGCCTGAACTGAAGGCATGTCGGGTCGGTCTGTTGCATTTGTGGCTGCAGCATACCTCGGCCTCGTTGACCATCAACGAGAATGCCGACCCTGCGGTTCGTCGTGACTTCGAGCGTTTTTTCAACACCCTGGTGCCTCAAGGCATGGCCGGGTATGAACATGACGACGAAGGGCCCGATGATCTGCCGGCGCACTTCAAGGCCAGTTTGCTAGGCTGTCAATTGAGCTTGCCGGTATCGGCGGGTCGCTTGGCGTTAGGCAGCTGGCAAGGCGTTTATCTGGGCGAGCATCGCGATCATGGCGGTGCCCGCAAAGTCCTTGCCACCTTGCACGGTGATAAGGCATAAGCCGCTGGTTATCAGTGGATGTTGATTTTTTTCCAGCGGCCTTCGACAGTCGGCTCAGCTGGGCTATAACTAATCTGCTTTTCGCAAGTCATGAGGTAGAACATGAGCGACGATGATCTGGAAAACGACGACCTCGAAGTAGGCGACGAAGACGAAACCGAAGAAGGTCTTGAAGCGGCCGCCGACGATGTGGCGGAAGACGATGGCAGTGATGTTCCTGCCCCGACCGCCAAAGGCAAGGCCAAGGCTGCCGTCTCGGTAGATGAGTTGCCGAGTGTCGAAGCCAAGAACAAAGAGCGTGATGCACTGGCGCGCGCCATGGAGGAGTTCCTGGCCCGTGGCGGTAAAGTGCAGGAAGTCGAGGCCAATGTGGTTGCCGATCCGCCCAAGAAGCCTGATAACAAGTACGGTAGCCGGCCTATCTAAGCGCCCGCCACTTGCTTGCTGAAAAAGCCCGCCGTCGCTGCGGGCTTTTTCATGGGCGTTTGTTGGGTGATGACACTGTGTTGCGGTGAGCGCGCATCAGGCGCCGTTGTGCCAGCGCGCCAGCAGTTTTGGCAGTTCGGTCAGGCTGCGGATTTCCGCGTCCGGCAGCCGCTCGGCCTCCCAGACCTTGCCGGCCGGGTTGAACCAGATGGCCCGCAAGCCAGCCTGCTGCGCCCCGGCGATGTCGTCGCCCGGGTGGTCGCCGATGTGCACGGCGGTGTCCGGTGTCGCCTCGCCCCGTTGCAGGGCCTCGTGAAACAGCCGTGAATCGGGCTTGGCGATGCCGATGTCTTCGGCGCACAGGGCGAACTTGAAGTAATCCGCCAGCCCCAGGCGGCGCACATCGGCGTTGCCGTTGGTGACCACACCCAGCGCGAAGTGGTTGGCCAGCGCTTCCAGGGTCGGCTGCACCTCGGGAAAGATGTCCAGCTGATGCCGGGCATGCAGGAACACTTCAAAGCTCTGGTCGGCCAGGGCATTGGCCTGGCCCTGGTCGTAGCCGGCTTCCTCCAGCGCATGAAACAGGACCCGCCGGCGCAGGGCGCTGATGCGGTATTTGAGCCCCGGTTCGTTGTTCAGCACCCGTTCACGGATGGCCCAGAGATGCTCCACCGGTACGCCGCCCAGCTGCGGGGCGTGGTCGGTCAGCCACTGGCGCAGCACGGCTTCGGCGCTGACGATCACGGGCGTGGTATCCCACAGCGTGTCGTCGAGGTCGAAGGTGATCAGCTTGATCGTCATTACTCACCGCCTTTGTTGCGTTTGGCCCGTGGGTGGGCGCTGTCGTAGACCGCTGCCAGGTGCTGGAAGTCCAGGTGGGTATAGATCTGCGTGGTCTTGATATCCGAGTGCCCCAGCAGTTCCTGTACGGCGCGCAGGTCCTGGGAGGACTCCAGCATGTGGCTGGCGAAGGAGTGTCGCAACATATGCGGATGCAGGTTCTGCCCCAGCTCGCGCTCGCCGGCGGCCTTGACCCGCAGTTGGATCGCCCGTGGGCCCAGGCGCCGGCCCTGCTGGCTGACGAATACCGCGTCATCCGGCGGATTGCTCAGCGCCCGTAGCGGCAGCCATAGCTGCAGCGCCTCGCGGGCCTTCTTGCCGACCGGCAGGACCCGGGTCTTGCTGCCTTTGCCGTGGACCTGCACCAGGCCATCGGCCAGGTCCAGCTGTTCGAGGTCGAGGCTGGTCAGCTCCGACAGGCGCAGCCCGGAGGAATAGAACAGCTCGAGAATCGCCTGGTCTCGATGAGCGAGGAAATCATCTTCCACCGCGCCATCGAGCAATTGCAGCGCACGATCGGTGTCCAGGGTCTTGGGAAGGCGACGCTCGCCCTTGGGCGGCGCCAGGCCGTTGGCCGGGTCGTGATTGCACAGGCCTTCGCGGTTCAGATAGTGATACAGGCCGCGTACGGCGGAGAGCAGGCGCGCCAGGCTGCGGGATGATTGGCCCTGCTGGTGCAGGCGCGCAATCATGCTGCGCAGGCCCTGGATGTCCAGGTCGGACCAGCTGGAAACCTGCTGCTTGGCACAGAAAGCCAGCACTTTTTCCAGATCACGGCGGTAGGCCTGCAGCGTATGGGGCGACACTTGGCGCTCACTGCGCAGGTGCTCGCAGTAGGCGTCCAATTGTCGTTCCATGGTCAGCGAACCGAGCGTAGCGAGTGAGTGAAGCGCGGCAGCACGCGGCCCATGACTTCGGCGATATAGCTGAGGAACAGCGTTCCCACCGAGCTTTTGTAGTGCTGCGGGTCGCGGCTGGCGATGGCCAGTACACCGTGAATGCCCTGATGGGCGATGGCGACCACGGCGCTGGAGCCGATCTGCCGGCGCTGTTCTTCGCCGAACAGGAAGTCCAGCTCATGCTCGCGCAGGCTGCCGCTGACGCTTTTGCCTTCGGTCAGCAAGCCACCGATGGCGGTCTGGGCGTCGGCGGCGGTGACCCAGCGGCCTACCGGCATGGCGCTGTCGCTGAACAGGATCAGGCTCACGAACGGCACCTGGAAGTCTTGGCGCAGGCTGTCTTCGACGCTCATCACCACGTCTTCCAGGCTGTTGGCATCCATCAGCGCGAGAATCAGGCGGCGGGTCTTCTCGAAGAGCCGGTCGTTGTCGCGGGCCACGTCCATCAACTGCGAAAGCCGGTGGCGCATCTCGATGTTGCGCTCGCGCAGGATCTTCATCTGCCGCTCCACCAGCGAGATGGTGTCACCGCGCTGATGGGGAATGCGCAACGCCGGGAGCAGTTCTTCATGCTCGACGAAGAAGTCCGGATGAGCCTCCAGATACGCGGCGATCGCCGCCGCCTCGAGGTTTTCGGAAGGAGATTCGTCGGGCTGTTCGGCTGGAACCTGAGGCTGATCAGTCATGGTTTTCGCTCATTCAAAGACGCACCTGTCCTTCGTATACGCGCACTGCCGGGCCGGTCATCTTCACCGGTTGGCCAGGGCCTGCCCACTCGATGGACAGGCGCCCGCCCGGCAGGTCGATCAATAGCGGCGAATCCATCCACCCCTGGCTGATCGCGGCCACTGCGGCGGCGCAGGCGCCGGTACCGCAGGCCTGGGTTTCCCCGGCGCCACGTTCCCAGACCCGCAACTGCGCGCGCTGACGGTCGATGACCTGGATGAAACCGACATTGACCCGGGCCGGGAAGCGCGGGTGATGTTCGATCTTCGGCCCCAGCTCATGCACCGGCGCGCTGTTGATGTCGTTGACCCGCAGCACGGCATGGGGGTTGCCCATGGACACCGCTGCCATCTCGAGGGTCTGGCCATCGACTTCGACCTGGTAACTCAAGGCCTGGGCCGGCGCCACGAACGGAATCTGCTCGGGCACCAGGCGCGGCGCGCCCATGTCGACGCCGATCTGACCGTCGTTGCGCACATCCAGTTCGATGATGCCGCTTTTGGTCTCGACGCGGATCTGGCGCTTGGTGGTCAGACGCTTGTCCAGCACGAAACGGGCGAAACAACGCGCACCGTTACCGCATTGCTCCACTTCGGAGCCGTCGGCATTGAAAATCCGGTAGCGGAAATCCACGTCCGGGTTGCTCGGCGCCTCGACGATCAGCAACTGGTCGAAACCGACACCGGTGTTGCGATCGCCCCATTGCTTGGCATGTTTGGGCAGGATGTGCGCGTGCTGGCTGACCAGGTCGAGGACCATGAAGTCATTACCCAGGCCGTGCATCTTGGTAAAACGCAGCAGCATGGTTCTACTCCGGCAGCAGGCTTTCGCCAGCAAACAACTCGGCTACCGTCTCGCGGCGACGCACTTCAACAGCCTGTTCACCATCGACCAGTACTTCAGCAGCGCGACCGCGGGTGTTGTAGTTGGAGCTCATGACGAAACCGTAGGCGCCGGCCGAATGCACGGCCAGCAGGTCGCCTTCTTCCAGCGCAAGCTGACGTTCCTTGGCCAGGAAGTCGCCGGTTTCGCAGATCGGGCCGACGATGTCGTAGGTACGGGCCTGGCCATCGCGCGGGCGTACGGCGCTGACGTCCATCCAGGCCTGGTACAGGGCCGGGCGGATCAGGTCGTTCATCGCCGCGTCGACGATGGCGAAGTCCTTGTGTTCGGTGTGCTTGAGGTACTCGACCCGGGTCAGCAGTACCCCGGCGTTGGCGACGATGAAACGGCCGGGTTCGAAGACCAGTTCCAGGTCGCGGCCATCGAGACGTTCGCGCACGGCCTTGACGTAGTCGGCGGCCAGCGGTGGCTCTTCATCGCGGTAACGCACGCCCAGGCCACCACCGAGGTCGATGTGGCGCAGGTAGATGCCGCACTCGCCCAGGCGGTCGACCAGGTCCAGCAGACGGTCGAGGGCATCGATGAAGGGGGCCAGGGTAGTCAACTGCGAGCCGATATGGCAGTCGACGCCGACCACTTCCAGGTTCGGCAGCTGTGCCGCGCGGATGTACACGTCTTCGGCATCGGCGATGGCGATACCGAACTTGTTTTCCTTCAGGCCGGTGGAAATGTACGGGTGGGTGCCTGCGTCTACATCCGGGTTGACCCGCAGCGAGACCGGCGCGCGAACCTTCAGTTCGGCGGCGACCTGTTGCAGGCGCTCCAGCTCGTCGCTGGACTCGACGTTGAAGCAGTGCACGCCGACTTCCAGGGCGCGACGCATGTCGTCACGGGTCTTGCCGACACCGGAGAAAACGATCTTGTCGGCCGCGCCGCCAGCGGCCAGGACGCGTTCCAGCTCGCCGCGGGAGACGATGTCGAAACCGGCGCCCAGACGCGCCAGGACATCCAGTACACCCAGGTTGGAGTTGGCCTTTACCGCGAAGCAGACCAGGTGCGGCATGCCGGCGAGGGCATCGGCGTACGCGTGGTACTGCGCTTCGATATGCGCTCGGGAATAGACGTAGGTCGGCGTGCCAAAGCGTTCGGCAATGGCGGACAACGCTACACCTTCCGCGAACAGCTGCCCGTCGCGGTAGTTAAAAGCGTCCATGGGGTTCCCTTAGTTGGTGTCGTGCTTGTGCGACTGCGAGTGACCTTGGTCTTCAGGGGATTTGCTGTCATCGGGAAGATACAGCGGGCCTTTTTGACCGCAGGCAGTGACAAGGCAGGCAACCGCGACGAGCGCAGCAAGGGAAGAGATCAGGCGCTTCATGGCGAAATCCTTGAGAATGCGTTAATTGCGCCCGAGTATACCGGCCACCCAGCGGCTTGCCTATGCGCTGGAATACCCGTCCGGCGGGCCTTTGCCCCGGGCGCAGGAGCCGAGCGCGGCGGCTGCGGGGATATTTTCTCTGCTGCCCGTGCCCTTGATCGGTATCCTTTGCATTCGCCCGGATGCGCCCGTATCTTGCGGCGCTTGAGCGTGAGTAGACACTTTTCGAGGTTCCCGCAATGAGTTTGACTGAAGCCCGTTTCCACGACCTGGTCGATGCCACCCAGCAGACGCTGGAGGACATTTTCGATGAGAGTGACCTGGATATCGATCTGGAGAGCTCCGCCGGTGTGCTCACCGTCAAGTTCGAAAACGGCAGCCAGGTGATCTTCAGCCGCCAGGAGCCGCTGCGTCAGCTGTGGCTGGCCGCGCGCTCCGGCGGTTTCCACTTCGACTACGACGAAGAAAGCGAGCGCTGGATGTGCGACAAGAGCGAAGAGCAGCTGGGCGAAATGCTCGAGCGCATCGTTCTTGAGCAGGCCGACATCAAGCTCGAGTTCGAAGGGCTCTGAGACTGTGACGCCAACCGCCCCGGTGCGCCCGCCCAAGCCGCTGTACAGCAATGTCAGCCCGGCCGTGGCCTCGCCCTGTATCAGCCTGTGCCGGCTGGACGAGGAAAAAGTCTGCAAGGGCTGTTTCCGGCATGTCGAAGACATTCGCGAATGGCGTTCGGCGGACGATGAGCGACGGCGAGTCATCTGTCGCCAGGCGCTGGAGCGCAGGCAGGCGGCGCCGCCGAGCACCGGCTAGCCTGGGCCCCAAAATCCGGCAGCTTGTTTATTTGTGCTGCTGTGGTAGTGTCCGGTTACGCCTCGCCACATCGAGGCCGGTGAAAACCCCGTCTTATCTGGACGGGGTTTTGCTTTTTTGTGCCGAAAAAAGGAGTCTGCCTGGATCATGAGCACCGCACCTTCCATCATTCTCACCCGCCTCGACGTGCAGCGTCTGGAGCGCCTGATCGACAGCCTGGACGACACGCTGCCTGGCGTCATTGCGTTGCAGACCGAGCTGGATCGCGCCGAAACCCTGGTGGGCCACGATGAAGTCCCGCCTGGTGTCGTGACCATGAATTCGCGCGTGCATTGCCGCGAAGAGGGCAGCGGCAAGGACTACCACCTGACTCTGGTGTATCCACAGGACGCCAACGCCGACGAAGGCCGGATCTCCATCCTGGCGCCGGTGGGCAGCGCCTTGCTCGGCTTGCAGGTCGGGCAGTACATCGACTGGCCGGCACCCGGCGGCAAGACCCTGAAGCTGACCCTGCTGGAAGTGGAATACCAACCTGAAGCGGCTGGCGACTTTCACCTCTGACTGGCGTCTCTGACCGGCTAGACCTGTTCGAGCGCGTCGTTCAAGGCGCGCTCCAGGTCGGCTTTGTAGCGCAGGTAAAGGTTGCTTGAACCATGGTGGTCGCCGAGCAGGCCGGACAGGTCCAGGTCGGTGATGTAGCAGCGATAGCGTTCGGCTTCGCGACGCTGGCCGACAATCTCCTGAGCGACCGCGGCGAACAACTGATCGCCATGCTCCAGCTCGGAAAACTCCCGTTGATTGCAATACAGGGTGACCTGCACCTGCCCCGGTGCGGCTTTGCCGATGATGCCCTGCACGTCATAAAAGGCTTTGTTCGCCGGCGTTTGTGGCGCCGGGCGCGGCTCGACCCGGCGAGCCCTTGTGCTGCCTGAAGGCAATATCTGGTAATACAAAATGTCCAGCGGCACGAGGGCCTGGGAGGTCTCCATCGGCAGTTGGGCATCGCGCCGATAGAGGATCGACTGCAGGAAGCGTTGCAACGGAACCAGCAGGCTCTGTTCGTCGTGGTAGGGCAGGCGCTGCTGCCAGAGCGCATCGAATTCATCCAGCACGTACAGCTCGGCCTGAGCCTCGACGACGCGGTAGAACACCTGGATGCAGTCAGGCTGGCCCATCGGCAGGATCAGCGCCAGGTCGTGTTCTTCCAGGGCCATCGGGTCCAGGTGCAGCGGGCTGTAGCTCGACTGTTCTTCGCCCAGGTAGTCGATCAGCGCCGGCAGGCTTGCCAGCGCCACATGATTGACCTGGCCCGGCACCAGCTCCAGCACGTGGTAATGCTGCTGCACCTGGATCAGGTAGCGGTGATTGAGCTGGCTGAGCAACAGGTTCTGCGCCGTGTCGAACAGCTCTTCGACCCGCTGGGCGATGAACTGGGCGCGGTTGTGGCAAAAGCAGCGCACGCGCAGCTTCGGCTGCTCAGGGCCGCGCGGCAGGTTGTTGAGATAGTCGCGCAGGCAGTCGAGCAGGGCATGGGCGCCGTCGTAACGGCCGACCAAGACCTCGTTCCAGCTGTTGAGCGTCACTTGGTCGAGGGTCAGCACCAGGTTTTCCCGCACTCCGGCGTAGCTCAAGGAATCGGTGCGCTCGGTGGTCATCAGGATGTTCAGGTCGCGGTGGTGCTTGAGCGGGTCGCGGCCGACGTTCACCAGGATCAGCACTTCGCTGGGCACGCTGGTGCGCAGCAGGCGTTCTTCGCTGACGGTGCCCAGGGGCAGGGCAATGGTCTGTTGCAGGCTGCCCAGCAGATTGAACAGCTCGAACTCGCTCAGGTCGCTGCTGCCCGGATGCAGCGCCAGGCGCGTGCTGCTGTCGATCACCCCGTTACGATGGCACCAGGTCAGCAGCTCCAGCAGTTCGCGGCTGCGCTTGATCGGCGCGAAATGTTCCCACTCCAGGGCGTTCAGGCTGCCGTTGTACAGGCCCCAGTGGGTTTGCCCCGGTTCTTTCTTATTGGGCGCCTGCACCAGGGTCAGGGTGTCTTCGGCCAGGTCCGGGGCGATGCCGGGGTTGATGAACTCGATCTTGCCGGCCTTGCGTTCAAAGGCCGCGTACAGGCGGCGGCCGAGGACATTCAGGTCGCGCTTGTTGATCAGGCCGAGGGTCTGCTCGGTGCGGGCGAACTGGGTCAGGAAGCGGTAGCTGTAGTTCAGCTCGTTGACCAGGGCCCGGCGTTCGGCGCTGACCTGGCGGACTTTCCACTGGCTGCGACTGTCGAGCATCGCCAACTGGCGCTGATCCCAGCCCCATTCGTGGGCCAGCCGTTCGAGCAGCGAGCGCTGCCAGCTCGGGTTGCGCGCGCCGTTGTTGCCAGTGAGCTTGCGGTTGACCTTCAGGTACAGGCTGCGACGCACCAGCTCCAGGCGCTCCGGCTCGCCGCGGGCCTTGAGGTATTCCTCGATGCGCCGGTAGACCACGATGTACGGGTCCAGCTCGTCGAGGTCCAGGCGGTTGGCGAACACTGCCTGCTTGAAGCGCAGGCTCAGGCATTCCACCCGCGGGTGTTCGCTGGCGTAGACCTCGGTCAGCAGCAGCTTGAGCACGGACTTGTACGGCGACTCGATGCCCTTGAACAGCTGCCAGAGCCCGGCGCCGATAAATTCCCCCGGTGGAATATGGGCCAGATGGCCAAGATCGAGGTTTTCATCGGCGGGAATGAAGCGCTTGGACAGCAGCGTATGGGTGTACTCGTGGTAGCGGGCTTCTTCGTATACCGGCACCAGCCACCACAGCGGCGTACGTCCGGCGAGCCAGATGGCGGTGCGATAGAACTCGTCCAGCAGCAGGTAGTGCTGGGTGGTGCCGCAATCGTCGGAACTCAGCTGGGTGTCACGATCGCCACGGATAAAGCGGCTGGGGTCGATCAGGAAGAAGTGCGCCTCGGCGCCCTGGCTGGCGGCCCAGGCTTCCAGCAGCAGGCATTTCTTGCGCAGTTCGGCGAGTTCGTTCTCGCCGAGGTTGGGCGCATGGCAGACCCACACGTCCATATCGCTCTGGTCGGCCTGGGCCAGGGTACCCAGGCTGCCCATCAGGAACAGGCCGTGGATAGGTCGCGGCGCATTGCTGGGCCGGGCCTTGTAGGAAAACGAACGGGTCAGGCGCTGGGCTTCGTTGAGCGTCGGCGTGTCGGGCTCGTAGTTCGACAGCCCGGCGGGTGTGCCGCCCGACACATAGCCCGGTAATAACGGGTGGTTGACGTGAAAGAACAGCGGCAACAGGTTGAGCACCAGTTGCTGGCGTGGCGACAACCCTTCCATGGCCCGGCCCAGGCGCCCTTCATTGAGCTTCAGAAAGCGCGCGCGCAACTGGCTGAGAACCTTGCGATCGATTCCCTCGTCCAGATCTGGGCGGATTTCATGGGTGCGGGTCATTCAAACAGGCTCGCGAAGCTTGAACGTGGGAGGTCTTATGTGAGGAGGAGTTTACAGCCAGTCGAGGGCGAGCTTTAAGCTGAATTTTATTTTTGGCGTCAGATTCCCAGCGGATGGCTGGAGCTTGCCCGCGGAATCCGACAGGCGGGGATTCCGAGGGCCGTAGGGGAGAGCGTTCAGGCGGCTTCTTTGACCGTCAGAATGGTCAGCAGGCCTTGGGCATGCTCGGCGGCATCGCGGCCCAGGCTGGTCAGGTAACCACCATCGGGCTGGGTAATGAGCTCTTTTTCGAACAGGCGTCGTGCGGCGGCGATAGCTTGGGGGGCAGCGGTCTGATGGATTTTCAGGCCTTCCTGGGAACTGTCCAGGTTGAAGAGTACAAGGATTTCCAGTTCGGCAACCAACTCAGGGGTATACGACATAAGGACTCCAGACTTTCTAGGAATTAGACGACAGCGTCCTTAAGGTGACCGCAGTTGTGCAGCCTGTCCAGTGTCCGCTGCGGACTTTTACGCCTCTGGGCGGCGGTATTTGGCCGCAGGGCGCGTACCAGTGTAGCCAAGGCCCGCAATCGCGCCGGCCAGGTGCGGGCGCGAGGCGTGGCGGGCTTATTTCTTCTCGGGCGGCAGCTCGGGCAGGGCGCGCAGCGCCGCTTCGTACCATTGGGTGTCGAACGCGCGGTCTTCTTCGAGGATCGCGTCGATTTCCACCGCCAGGACGTGAGCCATGAGGTTGAGGATTTCGTCACGCTCATAGCCAACCAGGGTCAGCTTGTTGAAGGTGGCCTTGGCCGCGGGTGGGTTGTCGCTTTCGATCTGGTTTTCGATCGCTTCGATCAGGGTGTTTTCGGCGAACGCTTCTTCGTCGTTGTCGTCTTGGTTGGCGTCGGGGATTGGCTCGCTCATGGCAGGCTCCTCAAGGAAAGGTCGTCAGTTTACCCGTATTCAGGAGCCTGATGCTGCTGGCCAGTCGGCTGTCGAGGATCTATAAGAGTGGCTGCCAACCCCGTACCCGGCCTGGAGGCTACGTGATGCTCAAGCTTTATGGATTCGCCGTCAGCAATTACTACAACATGGTGAAACTGGCGTTGCTGGAAAAAGCTCTGCCTTTCGAAGAAGTGCCGTTCTACGCCGGGCAAAGCCCTGAGGCGTTGGCCATCAGCCCACGTGGCAAGGTACCGGTGCTGGGGGTGGAGCAGGGTTTTATCAATGAAACCAGCGTGATCCTCGAATACCTCGAAAGCCAGCCCGGCCCGGCGCTGCTGCCAAGCGATCCGTTCGAGCGTGCCCAGGCGCTGGCGCTGGCCAAGGAGATCGAGCTTTACATCGAGCTGCCGGCGCGAGCCTGTTACGGCGAGGCGTTCTTCGGCACTGCAGTCCCTGAGACCATCAAGGAAAAATCCCGCAACGAGCTGGTGCTGGGCTTCGCCTCGCTGGCCAGGCACGGCAAGTTCGCCCCTTATGTGGCGGGTAGCAGCCTGAGCGTGGCGGATCTGTATTTCCTGTACAGCGTCAGCCTGGCCTGTGCGGTAGGGCAGAAGCTGTTCGGTGTGGATTTGCTGGCCGAGATGCCGGCAGCCAAGGCTTTGGTGGCGCGGCTGGAGCAGATGCCCAATGTGCAGCGGGTCGCGGCGGACAAGGACGCGGCGATGCCGCAGTTCCTGGCGATGATCGCCAGCAAGAAGTAGAAAGGGTTCAGGTCGCTGATCGCGGGCAAGCCATGCTCTTGTGGGAGCCTGGCTTGCCCGCGCTGGCTTTTAGCGGCTGCTTAGCAACGCCTGGCCGCGAACCACCGCTGCCTTGACTTGAGCCGGGGCCGTGCCGCCGATGTGGTCACGGGCATTGACCGAACCTTCCAGGGTCAGCACGGCAAACACGTCCTGATCGATCTGGTCGCTGAACTTGCGCAGTTCTTCCAGGCTCATTTCCGCCAGGTCCTTACCGGTTTCCACGCCGTACTTCACTGCGTGGCCAACGATTTCGTGGCAATCGCGGAATGGCAGGCCACGGCGTACCAGATAGTCCGCCAGGTCGGTGGCGGTGGAGAAACCGCGCAGCGCCGCTTCGCGCATCATCGCGTGCTTGGGCTTGATCGCCGGGATCATGTCGGCGAAGACTCGCAGCGAGTCGCGCAGGGTGTCGGCGGCGTCGAACAGCGGTTCCTTGTCTTCTTGGTTGTCCTTGTTGTAGGCCAGGGGCTGGCCCTTCATCAGGGTCAGCAGGCCCATCAGGGCGCCGAACACGCGGCCGCTCTTGCCACGAACCAGCTCCGGAACGTCCGGGTTTTTCTTTTGCGGCATGATCGAGCTGCCGGTGCAGAAACGGTCAGGCAGATCGATGAACTGGAACTGCGCGCTGGTCCACAGCACCAGCTCTTCGGAGAAGCGCGACAGGTGCATCATGGCCAGGCTGGCGGCGGCGCAGAACTCAATGGCGAAATCGCGATCAGACACATTGTCCAACGAGTTGCCACCGACGGCGTCGAAGCCCAGCAACTGGCAGGTCAGCTCGCGGTCGATCGGGTAGGTGGTGCCGGCCAGCGCGGCGCTGCCCAGGGGCATGCGGTTGGTGCGCTTGCGGCAATCGACCAGGCGTTCGTAGTCGCGGCTGAGCATCTCGAACCAGGCCAGCATGTGATGACCGAAGGTCACAGGCTGCGCGGTCTGCAGGTGAGTGAAGCCCGGCATGATGGTGTCGGCTTCGCGCTCGGCTTGTTCCAGCAGGCCTTTTTGCAGGCGGGTGATTTCCGCCAGGATCAGATCGATTTCGTCGCGCAGCCACAGGCGGATATCGGTGGCCACCTGGTCGTTGCGGCTACGGCCGGTGTGCAGCTTTTTGCCGGTGACGCCGATGCGGTCGGTCAGGCGTGCTTCGATGTTCATGTGCACGTCTTCCAGGTCGACGCGCCAGTCAAAGGTGCCCGCCTCGATTTCGCCCTGGATGGTTTTCAGGCCGTCGATGATGCTGTCGCGTTCGGCATCGGTCAGTACGCCGACTTTGGCCAGCATGGTGGCGTGGGCGATCGAGCCCATGATGTCGTGACGATAGAGGCGCTGGTCGAAAGTGACGGAGGCGGTGAAGCGGGCGACGAAGGCGTCGACGGGCTCACTGAAGCGGCCGCCCCAGGACTGATTGGTCTTGTCAGTGCTCATGAATTCGCTCGTGATCGGCTGGAAGGGAAATGAGGTGAAAAGTTGCCGCGGATAATAACAGGGTTGCCAATCCTGTAGCTGGCACCGGTCGGCAGGTTTTTATTTCTGCCATGGGGGCCGCGGGCGCTTGTCGCCGACCTCGGGCGCGCAGAGACTAGGCGAGCGAAGGCGGGGTGCGAGGGGTGATGTAACGATATTTATCGATAGAGCAATATCGTCTTGGCAACCGTCTACAGTTGGACTGAAGGAACAGCGCAATCTCGGATGTTTCATCGAGCCTGGTCGCTGATCACGCAACCGTTGTCGCATGCGCTCCGGTCCCGGCACCACCTCGCGATTCACGAGGGAGGCGGTCGGTGTGGAAGCGGACTATAAGAGAGGGGGTGTTTGTGTCCTGTATCAGCAGTCCCCATGACCATGTCGTGCAGTGGCGGGCCTTGAACGGTATCTGGCGGGCCCGGGTAAATAATGGTGCCCGTCGTGGGGCACTTTTTGGCCCTCGCACTAGTCTTAGCGTGGATCGCCGTGACGGACGTCACTTCACCTGTCTACGCTATCCTTGTGCGAGACTCACGCAGGAATCCAGCGCAATATGAATGTCCTGATCGTTGATGACGAACCCCTAGCCCGCGAGCGACTGAGCCGCATGGTCAGTGAGCTTGAGGGATACAGTGTCCTGGAGCCCAGCGCCACCAATGGCGAAGAGGCATTGGCCCTGATCGACAGCCTGAAACCGGATGTCGTGCTTCTCGACATCCGCATGCCGGGTCTCGATGGCCTGCAGGTTGCCGCCCGTTTGTGCGAGCGCGAGGCGCCGCCAGCCGTGGTGTTCTGTGCCGCCCCTGATGAATTCGCCCTCGAGGCTTTTGATGTCAGCGAGGTAGGTCACTTGCTCAAACCGGTGCGTTCCGAGCATCTGCTCGAGGCGCTGAAAAAGGCCGACCGCCCCAACAGGGTCCAGCTGGCGGCCCTGACCCGGCCCGCCGCCGAAAGCGGCAGCGGCCCCCGCAGCCATATCAGTGCGCGGACCCGTAAAGGTATCGAGCTGATCCCGCTGGATCAGGTCGTCTATTTCATTGCCGACCACAAATACGTGACCTTGCGCCATGAGAGCGGCGAAGTCCTGCTGGACGAACCCCTGAAGGCGCTGGAGGACGAGTTTGGCGAGCGTTTCGTTCGCATCCATCGCAACGCCCTGGTGGCCCGTGAACGCATCGAACGCCTGCAGCGTACGCCGCTGGGGCATTTCCAGCTGTTCCTCAAGGGTCTCAATGGTGATGCGCTGATCGTCAGCCGACGGCATGTGGCCGGCGTGCGCAAGATGATGCAGCAGCTCTAGATCCGGGTGGCCGGGCGGGTCATGCACCCCGCCCGCAACGTTCCTGCAGCCAGGGAGGGGCTGTAGTTCCTGATACAAGTCAAAGCTGATTTGGCTGAGCTGTTATCATCTGCCGTATTTTCTATCAGTACGGATTGATCCATGTCCTCTCGCGAAATCCGCATCGCTACCCGCAAAAGTGCCTTGGCCTTGTGGCAAGCCGAACACGTCAAAGCTCGTCTGGAAGGCGCTCACCCGGGGTTGATCGTGACGCTGGTGCCCATGGTCAGTCGCGGCGACAAGCTGCTCGACTCGCCGTTGTCGAAAATCGGCGGCAAGGGGCTGTTCGTCAAGGAGCTGGAAACCGCGCTGCTGGAAAACGAAGCGGATATCGCTGTGCATTCGATGAAAGACGTACCCATGGACTTCCCTGAAGGCCTGGGCCTGTTCTGCATCTGCGAGCGCGAAGACCCGCGCGATGCCTTTGTCTCCAATACCTATTCCAGTCTCGACGACCTGCCCGCGGGCAGCGTGGTGGGCACCTCCAGTCTGCGTCGCCAGGCGCAGCTGCTGGCTCGTCGTCCGGACCTGCAGATCCGTTTCCTGCGCGGCAACGTCAACACGCGCCTGGCCAAGCTCGACGCCGGTGAGTACGACGCCATCATCCTGGCCGCTGCCGGCTTGATCCGTCTTGGCTTCGTAGATCGCATCAGCTCTTCGATCAGCGTCGACGACAGCCTTCCGGCGGGCGGCCAGGGCGCGGTGGGCATCGAATGCCGCACGGCCGACAGCGAGATCCATAAGCTGCTGGCGCCCCTGCATCATGTCGATACGGCGGATCGGGTCACTGCCGAGCGCGCCCTCAACAAGCATCTGAATGGCGGCTGCCAGGTACCGATCGCCTGCTATGCGGTGCTCGAAGGCGATCAGCTGTGGCTGCGCGGCCTGGTCGGCGACCCGAGCGGCGGTGTGTTGCTCAGCGCCGAGGCTCGTGCTCCACGTAGCGCGGCGGCGGCGCTTGGCGTGCAGGTCGCGGAGGCTCTGCTGGCCCAGGGCGCCGACGATATTCTGCGCGCGGTCTATGGCGAGGCTGGCGAAGAGTGAGCGACTGGCGTGTGCTGCTGACCCGGCCCACGGACGAGTCGGTGCTGCTGGCTGAGGTTCTGGGCGAAGCGGGGGTGTTCAGCAGCAGCCTGCCATTGCTGGAAATCGAAGCCCTGCCTTTTGACGATACCTTGCGCGCCAGAGTGCTTGAGCTGCACCGGTACTGCGCGGTGATCGTGGTCAGCAAGCCCGCCGCGCGAATGGCCGTGCAACTGCTCGAGCAGTTCTGGCCGCAGCCACCGAGCCAGCGCTGGTTCAGTGTGGGCGCCGGCACGGCGCAGATTCTGGCCGATCACGGCCTGGATGTTTTTTTCCCCGAGCAAGGCGATGACAGTGAAGCCTTGCTTGAACTTCCCCAGTTGCGCGAGGCTATTGCACGATCCGCCCCACGGGTGCTGATCATGCGCGGGGAGGGCGGCCGCGAGCTGCTGGCTGAGCGTTTGCGCGGCCAAGGTGCTAGTGTCGACTATCTGGAGCTGTACCGCCGCGACCTGCCGCACTATGCCAACGGGGTCCTGATGCAACGCATCCAGGCGGAACGCTTGAATGGGCTGGTGGTCAGCAGTGGGCAGGGTTTCGAGTACTTGCAGCAGTTGGCCGGCGAGGCCTGGCCGCAGGTGGCGCGGCTGCCGTTGTTTGTACCGAGCCCTCGGGTCGCCGAGATGGCGCGTGCCGCCGGGGCCGAGAAAGTTGTGGATTGTCGTGGCGCCAGCGCCGCGGCCTTGCTAACGGCGTTACGGGAGCAACCCGTGCCCGTTCTCTAAACGCAAAGGATGGATACGTGAGCGAAACAGCCTTGCCTAAAGATGATGTCCAGCCGGTAATCGATGCGCCGGCTGAGCCCGCAACCCCTGCTCCGCAGCGCCGTGGCAACGGATTGGCGATCCTCGCCCTGCTGCTGGGGGCGGCCGGTGTCGCTGCCGGCGGTTGGGGTGTCTGGCAGGTGCGCAGCCTGCAGGCCAACAATCAACAGCAGCTGGGGCAGTTGCAGGCCCTGGGTGACGAGGCGCAGAGCCTGAAGCTCAACGAGCAGCGCCTGACTGCGCGCCTGGAGCAGTTGCCGGCGGCCGATGAACTGGAAGAGCGCCGCCGTCTGGTGGCGCAACTGCAGGGCGATCAGCAGCGACTCAATCAGAAGCTGGAGAGCGTTCTGGGTGCCAGCCGCAAGGACTGGCGTCTGGCCGAGGCGGAGCATCTGTTGCGTCTGGCCAGCCTGCGTCTTTCGGCCTTGCAGGACATCAGCAGCGCCCAGGCCCTGGTGCAGGGTGCCGACGAGATCCTGCGCGAGCAGAACGATCCCGGCTCTTTCGCCGCGCGCGAACAGCTGGCCAAGAGCCTCGCGGCCCTGCGCAGCACCGAACAGCCGGATCGCACCGGGCTGTTCCTGCAGCTGGGCGCATTGCGCGACCAGGTAGCCGAACTCACCGAGCTGGCCCCCGAATATCGCGACCGTGGCGATTCGCTGCTGGGCCTGACCGCCGACGGCGATGGCGCCAGCCGCTGGGCGCAATGGTGGGACCAGATCTCGCGTTACATTCGTATCGACTTCAACGCGGACAAGAACGTGCGGCCGCTGCTCGCCGGGCAAAGCCTGACGCAGGTGCGCCTGGCCTTGAGCCTGGCCCTGGAGCAGGCGCAGTGGGCGGCGTTGAACGGCCAGGCGCCGGTGTACACCCAGGCGCTGGTGGAAGCCCGCGATGTATTGAAGGGCAACTTCAATCAGGACAACCCGCAGAGCAAGCTCATGCTGGAGCGCGTGTCCGAACTGAGCAAACAGCCGGTCACCGTGCAGACGCCGGACCTGGCCAAGACCCTGGGCGCGGTTCAGGCCTACCTGGAGCGGCGTAACCTGAGTGCTGAAGAGTCGGTGAAACCACTGGCCAAGCCTGCTGCGAATGCCCCGCAGGAGACCAGCCCATGAAGCGCCTGTATGTGATTCTGTTTCTGGTGATCGCCGCCTCGGGATTGCTGGGGCTGGCGATCGCCGAGCATTCCGGGTACATCCTGATTGCCTACGACAGCTTCCGTTATGAGTCGAGCCTGTGGGCGACTCTGGCGCTGGTCGCGGTGATCTGGCTGGTGATCTGGGGTATCAAGACATTGATCGAACTGGTGATGACCTCCAGCGGCGTGGTCAATCCCTGGTCGCGGCGCAACCGCAGCCGTCGCGTACAGATCGCCATCGAGCAAGGCCAGATGGATCTTGCCGAAGGTCGCTGGGCCAGCGCCCAGAAGCACTTGCATCGTGCCGCGGAAGCCGAGCGTCAGCCTCTTCTGTACTACCTCGGCGCGGCGCGGGCGGCGAACGAGCTGGGGAATTACGAGCAGTGCGACAGCCTTCTGGAGCGTGCCCTCGAGCGGCAGCCCCAGGCCGAGTTGGCGGTGGCCTTGAGTCATGCCCAACTGCAGACCGATCGCGGCGATACCGAAGGCGCCCTGAGTACCCTGCAAGCCATGCACGAGCGTCACCCCCACAGTGTCCAGGTGCTGCGGCAGTTGCAGCGTCTGCAACAACAGCGGGGCGATTGGTCGGCAGTGATTCGCCTGCTGCCCGAACTGCGCAAGGACAAGGTCCTGCCCGCCAACGAACTGGCCGAGCTGGAGCGTCGGGCCTGGGGCGAGAACCTGACCCTCGCGGCGCATCGCGAAGAAGAGGGTACGGTCGGCCTGCAATCGCTCAATCGTGCCTGGCAGCAACTGACCGCGGCTCAGCGTCAGGAACCGCAGCTGGTGCTGGCCTACGCCGAACAACTGCGGCAATTGGGCGCCGGGGCCGAGGCCGAAGAAGTGCTGCGCGTCGCTCTCAAGCGCAAGTACGACAGCCATCTGGCGCGGCTTTACGGCTTGCTGCGGGGCAGTGACCCGGCGCGGCAGCTGCAATTCGCCGAGCAGTGGCTCAAAGACCATCCGAACGACCCGAGCCTGCTGCTGACCCTGGGTCGTCTGTGCCTGCAAACCAGCCTCTGGGGCAAGGCGCGGGACTATCTGGAAAGCAGCCTGCGCATCCAGCGCAACCCCGAAGCCTGCGCCGAGCTGGCCCGCCTGCTGGCGCAGTTGGGCGATACCGAACGCAGCAACCAGCTGTTCCAGGAAGGCCTGGGGCTGTTGGACGAGCGCTTGCTGGCGTCGCCGTTGCCGGTGCCCGCCAGGGTATAAACCGCAGGGCCGGGCCGTCCCTGGAGGGGCGGCCCGGCCCGCGAACCTCCCCGATCTGGCCACTGTGCCCGTTTGCCGCGCTCGATCTTGTCATGGCGCGCCTTGAAAGGGCCGAGCGCTTTCTCTACCGTGGCAGCCTGTTTCTTCCGTTGTGGATACTCCATGTCGCTGGCCGGCTCACGCTTGCTGTTCTCCCTTGTGTTCTTTACCGGTGCCTTGGCCCTGTGGGCTTCGTTTCACCTGGAGTACGGGATTGGGCTCGAGCCTTGTCTGCTGTGGGTGTTGCAACGTTTCTTCGCGCTGCTGTTGACTTCGATCAGCCTGGTCGCGGCCCTGCAAGGTCCACAATACCCGGCGAGTGCCCTGTATTGGTCGCTGGAGCTGCTCTGCAGCCTGGCGGGTGTCGTCACGGCAGGGCGCCATGTGCTGCTGCAGAACATTCCTTCGGATCAGTTGCTGGCGTGCTTGCCGGACATGCCGTTCATGCTTGGCAACCTGTCCTGGGGGCGTGCCTTGCAGCTGGTTTTCACCGGGACTGCGCAGTGCGCGGAGGTCACCTGGACGCTGCTGGACATGAGTGCCGCGGAGTGGAGCCTGCTGTTTTTCATCGCTGTGATGATTTTGAGTGCTTATCGCCTGGCGCGGCTTCTACCACGGGGCCGGCGCAGGGCGGCCGCGACCTGAATCGTCGTTTCGCGACGGGGCTAAAGATTAAACACTTGTATGAACTTTATCTCCTGCGTACCTTGAAGCGGCTGTCGAGCGGGCATAATCTGGCCCGCACGTGTCACCGCAATTACGTTGCTCGATGCTGTTCTGCCTGGCCGGATGCTGATGTTCAGTCCAGTGACGGATTCAGAGCGGCATGACCCATAAGGGAAGAGAGATCGCCATGCTCGAAAGTTGTCAGAATGCTCAGGAACGCTGGGGTGGAGTGCATCTGCTGATCGATCGCTGGTTGCAGGAGCGTCACGAACTGGTTCGGGCCTATGATGCTCTCGGCGCGGAGCCTGAGACGCTGGCTGAAAACCGACAGCCGCTGCAGGAATTCTGCGCAATCCTGGTCGATTACGTTTCCGCCGGCCACTTTGAAATCTACGAACAGCTGACCGGTGAGGCCAGGGCTTTCAACGACAAGCGTGGGCTCGAGCTGGCCGAAACCATTTATCCTCGGATCGATGTCATCACTGAAAAGCTGCTGGCGTTCAACGATCTGTGCGACGAAGGAAAATGCGTGGCGGAGAAGTTCAAGGAGCTGGGTGGTCTTCTGCATGAGCGCTTCGAGCTGGAAGATTGCCTGATCGAAGTGCTGCACAACGCTCACAAGGAAGAGGCCGCCGTTCAGGCCTGACTTGCAGCGAAAGCCTTACCGAAACGGTGCGCACTGCGCACCGTTTTTCGTTTCTGCGCCACCCTAACCGGTAGCCCCCAGCAGCTCGATTTCAAACACCAGGGGCGTGTAAGGCGCGATCAGGTCGCCTGCGCCGTCAGCGCCGTAAGCCTGGGCCGAAGGAATCACCAGGCGCCACTTCGCCCCTGTCGGCATCTGCTGCAACGCGCTGCGCCATCCGGCAATCACACTGTCCAGGCGAAACCACTGCGGCTGCTGATTCTGATCGAACACCGTACCGTCAGGCAGGCGTCCGGTGTAGCGAACCTGTACCGAACCATTGGCTCCCGGCCGTACTCCGTTGCCGGGTGCCAGCTCGGTCAGCAGGATGCCGTTCTCCAGTTCGCGTACGCCCGGCTTGGCTTTTTCGGCCGAGAGAAAACGCTGTTCGTTTTCCAGTGCCACTTCGATTCGCGGCTTGTCCGTTTGCTCGCCGACCTGTGCTTCATGCTGGGCGAGGATCTGTTCGATGCGCTCGTCCTTGAGTGCCAGAGGCTTGCCTTGGTAGGCCTGTTTCAAGCCTTCCACCAATGCCTGGATCTGCAGGTCCGGCACCTCTTGGCGCAGGCGTTCACCGAGGCTGGCACCCAGGCTGTAGGCGAGATCGTGGGCATCGTTTTTCTGCGAATCTTCGGCGGCCTGAGCCAGTGGCAACAACACACACAAGGATAAAAAAGGTAACGCGACATGGGCGTTCTCCGGCCTGAGACGAGGTGGATTATGCCAGTGTGGATGTGGCGGCTGGTGAGTAACTTTCTTGTGCGCGAAGAACATTTTCAATCCTCTGCAACGCATGGCATTCGATACTGTCAACATGCCCTAGCGGCGGTAGCAGCAGAGGTCTAGTATGAGCCGCAACTCACGTCAGCCAGGAGGTAAACCATGTCGGCCAATAAGAAGCCTGTAAATACTCCGTTGCATTTGCTCCAACAGCTTTCGGGCAGCCTGCTCGAACATTTGGAAAACGCTTGTTCCCAAGCCTTGGCTGATGCTGAAAAACTGCTCGCCAAACTGGAAAAGCAACGCGGTAAGGCACAGGAAAAACTGCACAAATCGCGCACCAAATTGCAGGACGCCGCGGCGGCCGGCAAGGCCAAGGCACAAGCCAAAGCCAAGGACGCAGTGAAAGAACTTGAGGACCTGCTCGATGCACTCAAGACACGTCAATCCGAAACCCGCGCCTACATTCTGCAACTCAAGCGCGACGCTCAGGAAAGCCTGAAACTGGCCCAGGGCGTAGGTCGTGTGAAAGAAGCCGTCGCCAAGGTGCTGAGCACTCGCTCCGCCAAACCGGCAGCTGCTCCAGCACAGAAAGCCGCAGCCAAGCCGGCGGCAAAAGCCCCTGCCAAAGCTGCCGCCAAGGCACCGGTAAAAGCTGCCAGCAAACCGGCCGCCAAACCTGCTGCCAAGCCAGTGGCAAAAACCGCCGCAGCCAAACCTGCAGCTGCCAAGCCAGCGGCTAAACCGGCTGCTGCCAAGCCTGTTGCGAAAGCAGCGGCTGCCAAACCGGCTGCAGCGAAACCCGCTGCCAAGCCAGCAGCAAAACCTGCGGCCAAACCCGCCGCCAAGCCAGTGGCTAAAACCGCGGCGGCCAAGCCTGCTGCGGCCAAGCCAGCGGCTAAACCCGTAGCGGCAAAACCTGCTGCGAAGCCGGCCGCCAAACCGGCTGCGGCAAAAGCTCCGGTGAAGGCCGCAGCTAAACCTGCAGCCAAACCAGCGGCCAAGCCCGCTGCCAAACCTGCAGCAGCCAAGCCGGCGGCTTCCACTGCCGCCAAGCCAGCAGCCGCTAAACCGGCTGCAGCAAAACCAGCCGCCAAGCCTGCGGCAAAACCTGCTGCCAAGCCTGCTGCAAAACCCGCTGCGAAGAAACCAGTCGCAGCCAAGCCTGCAGCTGCCAAACCGGCCACCGCTCCAGCGGCCGCCAAGCCAGCCACCCCGGCGACTCCGGCTGCCAAGCCTGCGGCACCGGTATCTTCGCCAGCTCCAGCGGCGACTGCTGCACCAGCTCCGGCTCCGGCCGCTCCTGCCAGCACCACGCCAACCAGCGCTTCCTAAGCGCCGGTCACCGCGACGCGCAGCGCCTGCAGCGCGTCGCGGTTGAGGTTGGCGGCTTCGGCCGCCAGTCCTTCCAGCCAGTTCGTCAGATCCTGCGTTTCATCCTCCGACCATTCCCCTGCCAGTGCTTCCAGGCGCAGCAGCAGTTGCCGTTCGGCCTCCAGTTCCAATGCCTTGACCTGTTCGCGCAAGACCGCCAGTTCCGGATCCGCGCTCGCGGCCGGGCGCCATTGCGTGCGCAGCTGGCGCAGCGGCCTGACGACTTCGTCGTGCCAGGGCTGACCCAGGGTTTGCAGTTGTTGCAGGCGCTGGGCGGTACAGGCCACCCCGCGTGCGCCGAGCCAGGCCGCGCAGAGTAGAAGGCAGACATTGGCCCCGGCCGCCTGAAGGTTCAGGCAGGCTTGTTCGACGCCCGGGCGGGCGTAGGTCTTGAGGGTGAAGCTCCACAGGTCAGAGGACATATTGCTACTCGCGCCAGTTGCGAACGAAGCTGGTAGACTCCGCCGCCATTATGATTCGACTTCAGAACCTGACTTTACAGCGTGGTCCGCAACGTCTGCTAGAAGACGCCGAGCTGACCCTGCACGCCGGCCAGAAAGCCGGCCTGATCGGTGCCAACGGCGCCGGCAAATCCAGCCTGTTCGCCTTGCTGCGTGGCGAGTTGCACCCGGATTCGGGTGACTGCTTCCTGCCCGCCGACTGGCGTATTGCCCATATGCGCCAGGAGGTCGACACCCTCGAGCGGCTGGCGGTCGACTACGTGCTCGATGGCGACCTGCGCCTGCGTCAGGTGCAGCGTGAGCTGGCCACCGCCGAAGCGGCCCATGACGGTGCGGCCCTGGCGCGTTTGCATGCCGAGCTGGACAGCGCCGACGGTTATACCGCCGACGCCCGGGCGCGCAAGCTGCTGGCTGGCCTGGGCTTTAGCAACGAGCAGATGGACCGTCAGGTCGGCGACTTCTCCGGTGGCTGGCGGATGCGCCTGAACCTGGCGCAGGCACTGATGTGCCCGTCGGACCTGCTGTTGCTCGACGAACCGACCAACCACTTGGACCTCGATGCGATCCTCTGGCTGGAAGACTGGCTCAAGGGCTACCCCGGCACCTTGCTGCTGATTTCCCATGACCGCGATTTCCTCGATGCCGTGGTCGACCATGTGGCTCACGTCGATCAGCGCAAGATCACCCTCTATCGCGGTGGCTACAGCGCCTTCGAGCGCGCCCGTGCCGAACGCCTGGCGCAACAGCAGCAAGCCTACGAGAAGCAGCAGGCGCAACGCGCGCACATGGAAAAGTACATTGCGCGCTTCAAGGCCCAGGCCACCAAGGCCCGCCAGGCCCAGAGCCGGATCAAGGCCCTGGAGCGGATGGAAGAGTTGTCCGCCGCCCATGTCGACTCGCCGTTCGACTTCGTTTTCCGCGAGTCGGAAAAGATCTCCAGCCCGCTCCTCGACCTGTCCGATGCCCGCCTGGGTTACGGCGAGAAGACCGTGCTGGAGAAGGTCAAGCTGCAACTGACCCCGGGTGCGCGCATCGGTCTGCTCGGCCCCAACGGCGCCGGCAAGTCGACCCTGATCAAGAACCTCTCCGGCGAACTGTCGCCGCTGAGCGGCCGCCTGACCCGCGGCGAGAACACCGTGGTCGGCTACTTTGCCCAGCACCAGCTGGACTCACTCGATGCCAAGGCCAGCCCGTTGCTGCATTTGCAGCGCCTGGCGCCGACCGAGCGCGAGCAGACTTTGCGCGATTTTCTCGGCGGCTTCGACTTCCGCGGCGCGCGTATCGACGAGCCGGTGCTGAACTTCTCCGGTGGCGAAAAGGCGCGCCTGGCCCTGGCCCTGATCGCCTGGGACCGCCCGAACCTGCTGCTGCTCGACGAACCGACCAACCACCTGGACCTGGAGATGCGCCTGGCCCTGACCATGGCCCTGCAAGAGTTCAGCGGCGCGGTACTGGTGGTCTCCCACGACCGTCACCTGCTGAAAAGCACCACCGACAACTTCTTCCTGGTGGCCGACGGCAAGGTCGAGGAGTTCGACGGCGACCTGGACGACTACGCACGCTGGCTGGTGGACTACCGCCAGCGCAACGCGCCGGTCAGCACAACCACGGTCAACCCGGACAAGACCGACAAGAAGGCCCAGCGCCAGGCTGCCGCGGCCCTGCGCCAGCAGTTGGCGCCGCACAAGCGCGAAGCCGACAAGCTGGAAACCGAACTGGGCAAGGTCCACGAGCGGCTGGCGAAAATCGAAGCCAACCTCGGCGACAGTGGCATCTACGAAGCGGCCCGCAAGGACGAGTTGCGTGATCTGCTGGCTGAGCAGGCCAAGCTGAAGGTGCGCGAAGGCGAGCTGGAAGAGGCCTGGATGGAAGCCCTGGAACTGCTGGAAAGCATGCAGGCGGAACTGGAAGCCTTGTCCTGATGGAAGCGTTCAAGCTGCCTTTGCCGACCATGTGGATCGAGCCGCTGTGGGTCACAGTACAAATCCTGCTGATCCTCCTGGCTGGCTACATCACCCAGCGTTTTGTCGCGCGCTGCCTGACACGCCTGGGTGAGCGTTACCCGTTCCCGCCGCAGCTGCTGATGCCGCTGCGCGGCGGCTTGCGCTGGCTGATCATGGGCAGCGCGCTGATTTTCGTGCTGGAGCGGCTCGGGGTGTCGGCGACGGTACTCTGGACCGCCCTGTCCGGTTTTGTCGCGGTGGCGGCGGTGGCCTTCTTCGCCATGTGGAGCGTGCTGTCCAACCTGCTCTGCGCCATCCTGATCTTTACCGTGGGCCCGTTCCGCATCGGCGATGTGGTCGAGTTGGTGGACACCCTCGACAAGCCGGGTATCAAGGGGCGGGTGGTGGCAATCAACCTGCTGTACACCTCGCTGATCGAGGCCGAGGAAGCCGGCACTGGCGGTGTTATGGTGCAAGTGCCCAACAGCCTGTTCTTCCAGCGCTCCGTACGCCGTTGGCGTGGTTCCGATACGCTGCCATTCTCCAGCGAGAAGTAGACCTTTCTGGTCCTTGGGGGTTGGCCGTGCGTCCAGCCCTCGCTCGTTTCGCTCCTGCGGGCGCTTCTGTCCGACAAAAATCTATGGTCATCCGCCCGCTGGCGCATTAGCTTAGGCGTCTACGACGAATTCGAGCTGAGGTGTGCGATGGTTCTTGAGACATGGCTGGCGTTTTTTGCCGCTTGCTGGGTGATCAGCCTTTCTCCGGGGGCCGGCGCGATTGCATCGATGTCCTGCGGTCTGCAATACGGTTTCTGGCGCGGTTACTGGAACGCCCTGGGCCTGCAGCTGGGCCTGGCCATGCAGATCGCGATTGTCGCGGCCGGCGTGGGGGCTATTCTCGCGGCATCCTCGACCGCCTTTTACGCGATCAAATGGTTCGGCGTGGCTTACCTGGTCTACCTCGCGGTCAAGCAGTGGCGCGCGCTGCCCAGCGACCTGAGCGACGACGCCGCGATCCGGCCGATCGGTAAACCCCTGGCGCTGGTGTTCCGCGGTTTCCTGGTCAACATCAGCAACCCCAAGGCGCTGGTGTTCATGCTGGCGGTCTTGCCGCAGTTCATCGATCCCCACGCGCCGCTGGTGAAGCAATACCTGATCCTCGGCGCGACCATGATTACCGTCGACCTGATTGTCATGGCCGGCTACACCGGCCTGGCTTCCAAGGTCCTGCGCCTGCTGCGCACGCCCGCCCAGCAATGCCGGATGAACCGCACCTTCGCCGGTCTGTTTCTCGGCGCCGCCGGGTTGCTGGCGACCATTCGTAAAGCGCCGGTCTAAGAGGCTGGCCACACAAAAAGGCGCCCCTCGAGGGCGCCTTTTTCATGCCTGTGTCTCGGGGGGGGGCGTGAGCATGAGCGGGTCCCGGCCGCGCCCGGATTTATTTCATCTTTGTTCAGGAAACCCCGGACCCCAGGTGATTCAAGGCTTTGGCCCGGCATCAGGAACCACGGCGCCTGGGTGTCTGCATGACAGAGCTTGAGTGAAACTCATTGGAAGTGAACAATGTGTTACTTCGTATTTCCATTTGAGATTCGTTCATGACTGCCCCCTCCCGTTTCCTGGCGTGGCTCGTGCTGCCGGTATTGGCCCTGTGCAGCGCCAACCTGCTGGCGGACACCGTAGAAGGCGCGCCCAAGGCGCTGCACCTGCTCGACTACATTGGCGCGGACTACCCACCGACGGTCGAGGCGGGCAAGGTCATTGACGACTCCGAGTACCGTGAGCAGGTCGAGTTCCTCGGCGTGTTGCAGGGGCTGGTCGCCGATTTGCCGGCCAAGCCGGAGAAGGCCGAGCTGGAGCAGGGCATCGCCAGCCTGAACGAGGCAGTCAAGGCCAAGGCGGATGGTGCCCTTGTCGCCCGTCAGGCGCGGCAGCTGGGCGCCAAGCTGGCGGTGGCCTATGAGGTCAGCCAGGCCCCGATCATCACCCCGGACCCGAGCCGTGGCGTGCCTTTGTATGCCCAGCACTGTTCGGTATGTCATGGCGACACCGGCGCCGGCGATGGCCCGGCCGGCGTCGGCCTGACGCCGCCACCGGCCAACCTGCGGGATGCGGCGCGCACGGATCACCTGAGCCTCTACGCGATCTACAACACCCTCGGCCTGGGTGTCGAAGGCACCGACATGCCGTCGTTCGCCGATCAACTGGACGACCGCCAGCGCTGGGACCTGGCGACCTATATCGCCGGTTTCACTGCCGACCCGGCCGCGGCGAAGGGCGACAAGAGCTACAACCTCGCCGACCTGGCCCGCCAGACCCCAAGCGAAGTGCAGGCCGCCGAAGGCCCGCAGGCCGCGGCCACCTTCCGTGCCCAGCGCGCCCTGCCGCCACAGGTCAAGCGCGGCCCGGCGCAACTGCTCGACTACACCGCCTCGACCCTGGACAAGAGCCTGGCCGCCTACCGCGCCGGTGACCACGAACAGGCCTACGACCTGTCGGTGGCGGCTTACCTGGAGGGCTTCGAGCTGGTGGAAAGCTCCCTCGACAACGTCGACGCCAACGTGCGCAAGGACACCGAGAAAGCCCTGATGGCCTACCGTCAGGCACTGCAGGACGGTTTGCCGGCAGAGCAGGCCGAGCAGCGTCTGGATGCCGCCAAGGCCAAGCTGAAGGAGTCGGCGGGCCTGTTGGGCAGCGATGGCTTGAGTTGGTCCCTGAGCTACATCTCCGGCTTGCTGATCCTGCTGCGCGAGGGCCTGGAAGCGATCCTGGTGCTGGCGGCGATCCTGGCCTTCCTGCGCAATACCGGCCAGCAATCGGCGGTGCGCAGCGTCAACGTCGGTTGGGGCCTGGCCTTGCTGGCCGGCCTGGGTACCTGGGCACTGGCGGCGTATGTGATCGACGTCAGCGGCTCCCAGCGCGAGTTGCTGGAAGGCGCCACGGCCCTGTTCGCCAGTGTCATGGTGCTGTGGCTCGGCGTGTGGATGCACGATCGCCGGCACGCGGCGGCCTGGCAGGACTACATCAAGAGCAGCCTGGTGGGCGGTGGCGGCCGTTTCGGCTTTGCGGTGCTGGCGTTCTTTTCGGTCTATCGCGAGCTGTTCGAGGTGATCCTGTTCTACGAAACCCTGTGGCTGCAGGCCGGCCCGGCGGGCCACAACGCAGTGCTGGCTGGCGGCGCCACGGCGCTGGTGCTGTTGTTCGGCCTGGCCTGGGTGATCCTGCGCGGTTCGGCCAAGCTGCCGCTGGCCCTGTTCTTCGGCATCAACGCGGCATTGCTGTGCGCCTTGTCGGTGGTGTTTGCCGGGCATGGCGTCAAGGCGCTGCAGGAGGCCGGAGTCTTCGGTACGCGGCCAGTGGCGTTCTTCGACTTCGACTGGCTGGGGATTCACGCCGATGCCTACTCGCTGACGGCACAGGCGGTGGCGATCGTGGCGATCATCGTGCTCTACAGTCGCAGCCGCATCACCGAGAAACGGCGGACCCAGGTTTCCTGAGGCATCCACTTCGCGCATTATCGCGGGCAAGCCGCGCTCCCACAGTTCATCGAGATCTGTAGGAGCGAGGCTTGCCCGCGATGCTTTCAGAGGAATAACGCAATGCGTGTGTGGATCGATGCCGACGCCTGCCCCAAGGCGGCGAAGGATCAGGTGGTGAGGTTTGCCCTCAAGCGCCAGTTCGAGCTGTTGCTGGTGGCGGGGCAGCCGCAGATCAAGCCGGCCTTTGCCTGCGTCAAGCTGATCGTGGTGCCCAGCGGCCCGGATGCGGCCGATGATTATCTGGTGGAACACGCGGTGCCGGGCGAACTGGTGATCTGCAGCGACGTGCCCCTGGCCGATCGGCTGGTGAAGAAGGGCGTTGCCGCCCTCGACCCACGGGGCAAGGAGTTCGATGCGCAGAACATGGGTGAGCGGCTGGCGGTGCGTAACCTGTTTACCGATCTGCGCGAGCAGGGGCAGGTCGGTGGCGGGCCGGGCGCTTATGGGGATCGCGAGAAGCAGGCCTTCGCCAACGCCCTGGACCGCATCCTGACGCGGCTGGCGCGTCAGGCCTGACGGGGGCCGTAAGGCGAGGGCGCTTGCCGGCTCGCCACGGTGCTGGGGTTATTCGTCGTTTTCGTGGGTCAGTTCCAGCACCCGATCCACCAGCTTATTGATTCCGGCCGCTGCTTCGCTGATGGACTGCGCGAGCATGTAGGCCGGGGTGCTGACTAGCTTGCGCGCCTTGTCCTCGATGATGTCGCCGACGGCGCATTCTGCGTGGGTCGCGCCCATCTTGCTCACGGCGGCCGCGGTGTCGGCATCGTTGCCGATGGTGCAGGTGACGCCCGGGCCGTAGATCTTCGCCGCCAATGCCGGCGAGATGCAGATCAGGCCCACCGGCTTGCCGGCTTCGGCGAAGGCTTCGGTCAGTGCCAGGACATCCGGCTGGACCGTGCAGCCGGCCCCTTCCACGGCGAAGTTGGAGAGGTTTTTCGCCGCGCCAAAGCCGCCCGGCACGATCAGCGCGTCGAAGTCTTCGGCGTCGGCGTCGCGGATGTCTTTCACCTGGCCACGGGCGATGCGCGCCGACTCCACCAGGACATTGCGCGACTCGGGCATCTCTGCGCCGGTCAGGTGGTTGATCACATGCAACTGGGCGATGTTCGGGGCGAAGCACTGTACCTGGGCGCCACGCTGGTCCAGACGCAGCAGGGTGATGACGCTTTCATGGATCTCGGCACCGTCGTAGACGCCACAGCCGGAAAGGATCACTGCAACTTTTTTGCTCATGGTTTTTTCTCCAGATTCATGGCGTTAAATGTCCACTAATTTGTCGCCCGTTGCCATAGGGTTATCCCGCCGCTCGACCTAATCTTCGATCAGGATTCCGATCAGGTCGTGTCATGAATTTCATTCTTTATGCGGTGCCGTTCTTCTTTGTGCTGATAACCCTCGAACTGCTGGTCGACCGCTGGCGGGGGGTGAATAACTATCGGGTCGCGGACGCCATCAACAGCCTCAGTACCGGGGCCCTGTCGACCACCACCGGGCTGCTGACCAAGGGCGTTGGCCTGGTGACCTACGCCTATGCCCTGGAGCACCTGGGGCTCTTTACCCTGTCGGCCGAGAGCGCCTGGGTCTGGGTGTTCGCCTTTGTCCTCTACGACTTCTGCTACTACTGGCTGCACCGCATGGGCCATGAGCGCAACATTCTCTGGGCGGCGCATTCGGTGCATCACCAGAGCGAGGACTACAACCTCTCCACGGCGCTGCGCCAGACCAGCACCGGCTTCCTGCTGAGCTGGATTTTCTACCTGCCGATGGCCGTGCTGGGGGTGCCGCTGCTGGTGTTTGTCAGCGTGGGGGCGCTGAACCTGCTGTATCAGTTCTGGGTGCACACCCGGCATATTCCCAAGCTGGGCTGGTTCGAATGGTTTTTCGTCTCGCCGTCCAATCATCGGGCCCACCATGCGCAGAACGCTCTCTACATGGATCGCAACTACGGCGGCGTGTTCATTATTTGGGACCGGCTGTTCGGCACCTTTCAGGAGGAGGACGACAACGAGCCGGTGGTCTTCGGCGTCACCACGCCCCTGGCCAGTTGGAACCCGGTGTGGGCCAACCTGCAGTTCTATGCCCAGTTGCTGGACGATGCGCGGCGTACCGAGCGCTTGTGGGACAAGCTGCGGATCTGGTTCATGCGCACCGGCTGGCGCCCGGCGGATGTGGCGGCCAAGTACCCGCTGCGCAAGCCGGACCTGAGCCAGTTCCGCAAGTTCGAGGTGCCGCTGGATGCCTGGCAGCAGGGGTATGTGGTGTTGCAGTTCGCGGCGTACGCGGCCTTTGGCAGCTACCTGATGAACCTGGGCGACAGCCTGCCGGTCGCGGCCCTGGTGCTGGGCTGGAGCGCCATGGCCTTCGGTCTGTTCGTGCTGGGGGTGGCGCTGGAGAATCGCCCGTGGGCGCTGAAGATGGAGTTGCTACGGCTGGCGTCGAACCTGCCGCTGGTGTGGCTGGCGCCCCTGGTCGGGCTGTGGCCGGCCAGCGCCTTGGGCTGGGTCGGCCTGATCAGTTACAGCCTGCTCAGTGGCATCGCGCTTTACTGCTGCCGGGGCCGCCTTACTCGACTGGCGTCTTAGACTTGCAGCAATCGCTCTGTTCGTTCTGCTTGACCTGTTCGGCTTCGTAGACCGCCTTGGCCAGCCGCGCATTCTTGAAGCGGCGGCGCAGCCACAGGACAAAGCCCAGGACCAGCAAGGCGCCGAGCACCCACAGTTCGTATTTCTTGATGCTGCCCAGCATGCCTTCGAGCACGGCGCCGAAGTGGTAGGCCGCGGCGGCCAGGGCGGCGGCCCAGATCGCGGCGCCAATGCCGTTGAGCAACAGATAACGTCCCGGTGGGTACCCCGACAAGCCGATGGCCACCGGCATCACGGTACGCAGGCCGTAGACGAAGCGGAAGCTCAGCACCCAGATGTCCGGATGCTTGCGGATATGCTCCAGCGCCCGATCGCC
This sequence comes from Pseudomonas chlororaphis subsp. piscium, assembly GCF_003850345.1. NCBI lineage: Bacteria > Pseudomonadati > Pseudomonadota > Gammaproteobacteria > Pseudomonadales > Pseudomonadaceae > Pseudomonas > Pseudomonas chlororaphis. Next base: position 6,755,664 of record NZ_CP027707.1, on the reverse strand, counting down.
CATCAATTGCCAGCGCGGCTTGCGCGCCAAGAGCTTGCGCCCGTGCTTGCGTCCCAGGAAGTACCACAGCTGATCGCCGGCATAGCTGCCGAAGAAGGCCACGACCACCACCAGGTTGATGTCCATGTATCCACGGAACGCCAGGAAGCCTGCGAGTACCAGAATGGTTTCGCCTTCGAAGAACGTGCCGAGAAAGAGGGCAAAGTAGCCGAAGTCATGCAGAAATTGTTGGAGCATTGTCTGGGTGCTGGCGAAATGAACGCGCAGCCTAACCCTTCGAGCCCATGGAGGAAAGTATCCAAATGTGTCTCGACGTGAACAAATGCTGGCTGGACAATAGCTGCGACTACCGGTCACAGGGTTAAGCACAACTGTCATCCGTTCGTCATAATGGCCGCTTATAACTGTCACGCTCGCCCGCCTGTGCGGGCTCAGGAGTCTGTCGTGAGCTTTACCCCAGCCAACCGTTTGTTTCCTGCCACTCGCCTGCGCCGCAATCGCCGTGATGATTTTTCTCGTCGTCTGGTTCGTGAAAACGTCCTGACCACCGATGACCTGATCCTGCCGGTATTCGTGCTCGACGGTGAGAATCGCCGGGAAGCGGTGGCGTCGATGCCGGGCGTCGAGCGCCTGACCATCGACCTGCTGCTGGAGGAAGCGGCGAAGTGGGTCGAGCTGGGGATTCCCGCGCTGGCGTTGTTCCCGGTGACCCCGTCGCAGCTCAAGTCGCTGGACGCCGCCGAAGCCTGGAACCCGAACGGCATTGCCCAGCGCGCTACCCGCGCGCTGCGTGAGCGTTTCCCAGAGCTGGGGGTGATCACCGACGTCGCGCTCGACCCGTTCACCACCCACGGCCAGGACGGCATCCTCGACGAAGAAGGCTATGTGCAGAACGACATCACCGTCGATGCGCTGGTCAAGCAAGCCCTGTCCCATGCCGAAGCCGGCGCCCAGGTGGTCGCGCCTTCGGACATGATGGACGGCCGCATCCAGGCGATCCGCGAAGCCCTGGAGCTGGCCGGGCACGTCAACGTGCGGATCATGGCCTATTCGGCCAAGTACGCCAGCGCCTATTACGGCCCGTTCCGCGATGCGGTCGGCTCGGCGCTGAACCTGGGCAAGGCCAACAAGGCCTCCTACCAGATGGACCCGGCCAACAGCCACGAAGCCCTGCATGAAGTGGCCGCCGACCTCGCCGAAGGCGCGGACATGGTCATGGTCAAGCCGGGCATGCCGTACCTGGACATCCTTTTGCGGGTCAAAGATGAATTCAAGGTGCCGACCTTTGTCTATCAGGTCAGCGGCGAATACGCCATGCACATGGCGGCGATCCAGAATGGCTGGTTGAGCGAAGGGGTTATTCTCGAATCCTTGACCGCCTTTAAACGCGCGGGTGCCGATGGCATCCTGACTTACTTTGCCGTTCGTGCTGCTCAATTGTTACGAGAGCAAAAATAGCCCTCCCAGGAACACGCGATGAATACCGAAGGACTCACTGAAGTTGCCGTAAAAGAAGCTCAACCCGTGGTCGAGCAGGTCGTTGAAACACCACCGGAGCTGGAAGCCCCGCCGGTGCAAGCGGACGCACCGCATGTGGCGATGCCGACCCTGGTCATCCCGAGCCTGGATGACAGCAGCCTGTATATCCATCGCGAGCTGTCGCAACTGCAGTTCAACATCCGCGTGCTGGAGCAGGCGCTGGATGAGTCCTACCCGTTGCTGGAGCGCCTGAAGTTCCTGCTGATCTTCTCCAGCAACCTGGACGAGTTCTTCGAGATCCGCGTCGCCGGCCTGAAGAAGCAGATCACCTTCGCCCGTGAGCAGGCCGGTGCCGATGGCCTGCAGCCGCACCAGGCCCTGGCGCGCATCAGCGACCTGGTGCACGGTCATGTCGACCGCCAGTACGCGATCCTCAACGACATCCTGTTGCCGGAGCTGGAGAAGCATCAGGTCCGCTTCATCCGTCGCCGTTACTGGACCGCCAAGCTCAAGACCTGGGTTCGTCGTTACTTTCGCGACGAGATCGCGCCGATCATCACCCCGATCGGCCTCGATCCGACACACCCGTTCCCGCTGCTGGTGAACAAGAGCCTGAACTTCATCGTCGAACTCGAAGGGATCGACGCCTTCGGTCGCGATTCCGGCCTGGCGATCATCCCGGCGCCGCGCCTGTTGCCGCGGATCATCAAGGTGCCGGAAGAAGTCGGCGGCCCTGGCGACAACTATGTATTCCTCTCGTCGATGATCCACGCCCACGCCGACGACCTGTTCCAGGGCATGAAGGTAAAGGGCTGCTATCAGTTCCGCCTGACCCGGAACGCCGACCTGGCGGTGGACACCGAGGACGTCGAAGACCTGGCCCGCGCCCTGCGCGGCGAGCTGTTCTCCCGTCGTTACGGCGACGCGGTGCGTCTGGAAGTGGCCGACACTTGCCCGAAACACCTGTCCGACTACCTGCTCAAGCAGTTCAACCTGAGCGAGACCGAGCTGTACCAGGTCAACGGTCCGGTGAACCTGACGCGCCTGTTCAGCATCACTGGCCTGGACAGCCATCCGGAGCTGCAATACACGCCGTTCACCCCGCAGATTCCCAAACTGCTGCAGAACAGCGAGAACATCTTCAGCGTGATCAGCAAGCAGGACATCCTGCTGCTGCACCCGTTCGAGTCCTTCACTCCGGTGGTCGACCTGCTGCGTCAGGCGGCCAAGGATCCGCACGTGCTGGCGGTGCGCCAGACCCTGTACCGCAGTGGCGCGAACTCGGAAATCGTTGATGCGCTGGTGGATGCGGCACGTAACGGCAAGGAAGTCACTGCGGTGATCGAGCTGCGCGCGCGCTTCGACGAAGAGTCCAACCTGCAACTGGCCAGCCGCCTGCAAGCGGCCGGCGCGGTGGTGATCTACGGCGTGGTCGGTTTCAAGACCCACGCCAAGATGATGCTGATCCTGCGTCGCGAAGCCGGCGAGATCGTGCGCTACGCCCACCTGGGCACCGGCAACTACCACGCCGGCAACGCCCGCCTGTACACCGACTACAGCCTGCTGACGTCCGACGACGCCTTGTGCGAAGACGTCGGCAAGCTCTTCAGCCAGTTGATCGGCATGGGCAAGACCCTGCGCATGAAGAAGCTGCTGCACGCGCCCTTCACCCTGAAGAAGGGCATGCTCGACATGATCGCCCGGGAGACCCAGTTCGCCCTGGACGGCAAGCCGGCGCACATCATCGCCAAGTTCAACTCGCTGACCGATCCGAAGATCATCCGCGCGCTGTACAAGGCCAGCCAGTCGGGCGTGCGTATCGACCTGGTGGTGCGGGGCATGTGCTGCCTGCGTCCGGGGATCGCCGGCGTGTCGCACAACATCCATGTGCGTTCGATCATCGGCCGCTTCCTGGAGCACACCCGGGTGTTCTACTTCCTCAATGGCGGCGAGGAGCAGATGTTCCTGTCCAGCGCCGACTGGATGGAGCGCAACCTCGACAAGCGCGTCGAGACCTGCTTCCCGGTCGAGGGTAAGAAGCTGATTCTGCGGGTCAAGAAGGAGCTGGAAAGTTATCTCACCGATAACACCCACAGCTGGAGCCTGCAGTCGGACGGTCGCTACATCCGCAACACGCCGACCGGCAACCAGAACCCGCGCAGCGCCCAGGCCACATTGCTGGAGCGCCTGAGCAATCCGGTGCTGGCGGTGCGCTAAGCACCTCAGGTGCCGCCAACAAAAAAGGCCAGCCCGAGTATCGGGCTGGCCTTTTTATTTGGTGTCGCGGCTGGCGAGGATGGTAGGGGCCGGCTTGCCGGCTGGCTCCTACGCAGGGATCAGCGCACGTTGAGGATGATGCCGACCCGGGTCAGCCACTCCGCTTCCAGGGCGAAGTCGGCCTGGGTCAGCTGGTTCTCGTCCAGCCAGTTTGCCGGGAACATCACCTCCAGGCTGTCGCCGGCGGCGTGCAGCTTCACCTGGGGCATTTCCTGGGTGCCGCGGATGTGATGGAACAGGATGGCGAAACGAAGCAGCACGCACAGGCGAATCAGCTTGCTGCCTTCCTCGCCGAATTCGGCGAACTTGTCCTTGGGAATGTTGCGGCGGTGGCCGCGTACCAGCAGCGCGAGCATTTGCTGGTCTTCGCGGGAGAAACCGGCGAGGTCGGAGTGCTCGATCAGGTAGGCGCCGTGCTTGTGGTACTGGTAGTGGGCGATATCCAGCCCCACTTCATGGACCTTGGCGGCCCAGCCCAGCAGTTCGCGCCAGACACCGTCCTCCAGGTCCCAGTCCTCGGCCACCTGGTCGAAGGCGTGGAGCGCCTTGCGCTCGACCCGGGCGGCCTGTTCCAGGTCGACGTGATAACGCTCCATCAGCGAGCCAAGGGTGCGTTCACGCACGTCTTCGTGGTGATGGCGGCCCAGCAGGTCGTAGAGCACGCCTTCGCGCAGGGCGCCTTCGCAGTGGTCCATGCGCTGCAGTTCGAGGGCGTCGAAGATGGCTTCGAGAATCGCCAGGCCGGCGGGGAAGATCGCCCGGCGATCCGGCTTGATGCCTTCGAAGTCGATTTTCTCCACGTCGCCCAGCTTGAACAGCCGGCGCTTGAGCCAGGCCAGGCCTTCGGCGTTGACTTCGCCACTGCCCTGGCCGCCGGCCTTGAGCGCCAGGCCGATGGCGCGGATGGTGCCCGAGGAGCCGATGGCTTCATCCCAGGTCAGGCGATGCAGGGCGTGTTCGATGCTCATGATTTCCAGGCGCGCCGCGGTGTAGGCCTGGGCGTAGCGTGCCGGGGTGATCTTGCCGTCGCGGAAATAACGCTGGGTGAAGCTGACGCAGCCCATCTGCAGACTCTCGCGCAGCAGCGGTTCGAAGCGCTGGCCGATGATGAATTCGGTACTGCCGCCGCCGATGTCGGCGACCAGGCGCTTGCCCGGGGTGTCGGCGAGGGTATGGGACACGCCCAGGTAGATGAGGCGGGCCTCTTCACGGCCGGAGATGACTTCCACCGGGTGGCCGAGGATCTCTTCGGCGCGGCGGATGAATTCGCCGCGGTTGCGGGCTTCGCGCAGGGCGTTGGTGCCGACGATGCGCACCGCGCCCAGGGGCATGCCGTTGATCAGTTGGGCGAAGCGCTTCAGGCAATCGAGCCCGCGCTGCATGGATTCTTCGTTGAGTTGACGGTCTTCGTCGATCCCGGCGGCCAACTGCACTTTTTCACCGAGCCGCTCGAGAATGCGGATTTCATTATGGTGAGCCTTGGCCACGACCATGTGAAAGCTGTTGGAGCCCAGGTCGATGGCGGCGATCAGGGACAGATTCTTGGCTTGGGATTGCGGCATGGTTTGGGGGTCTCGGTCGATAACCTTGCCATCCTGCCACGATCAATCGCTCGCGCCAACGCGCAGCAGTGGCCGAAGACGCGATCCTTGATGCAACGCAGGCAAAAGCGCCGAACGCTTTGCGCCAGATCGCGGGCAAGCTCGCTCCTACAGGGGCATACGGCCTTTTATAGGAGCGAGCGTATTCACGAAATAATCTGGCAGGCGCCGCGGAGTCTCAGCCTACTGCCTCATTGGTCCCGATAAAATTCGCCAGCTCCGGCGTCTGCGGGTTGGCGAACAGCACTTTCGGGTCGCCCACTTCATGCACCTTGCCCTGGTGCATGAACACCAGTTTGTCGCCCACTTCCCGGGCAAAACGCATCTCGTGGGTCACCATGATCAGGGTCATGCCGTCCTTGGCCAGCTGACGCACCACGCTCAGGACTTCGTTGACCAGTTCCGGGTCCAGGGCCGAGGTGATCTCGTCGCACAGCAGCACCTTGGGCGACATGGCCAGCGCCCGGGCAATCGCCACCCGCTGCTGCTGGCCGCCGGACAGGCGGTCGGGGAAGGCGTCGAACTTCTCCTCCAGGCCGACCCGTTTCAGCATCTCCCGCGCCAGTTCGGCGGCCCTGGCCTTGGGCACCTTCTGCACCACTTGCGGGGCGAGCATGACATTCTCGCCGACGGTCAGGTGCGGGAACAGGTTGAACTGCTGGAACACCATGCCGACCTTCTGCCGCAGGCTGCGCAGGTCGGCGCGGGCGGCGTCGAGGTATTCGCCATCGACTTCGATGACCCCGTCGTTGATCGATTCCAGGCCGTTGAGGGTGCGCAGCAAGGTGCTCTTGCCCGAGCCGCTGCGGCCGATGATCGCCACCACCTGGCCTTCCTCGATACTGAGGTCGATGCCCTTGAGCACATGATGGTCGCCGTAATATTTATGCAGGGCGGAAATTCTAAGCAGAGGCATGCAGTCTCCTTTCCAGGTAGCGCGCACTGAGGGACAGGGGGTAGCACAGCAGGAAGTAACCGAGCGCCACCAGGCCGTAGACCATGAAGGGCTCGAAGGTGGCGTTGGCGAGCATGCCGCCGGTCTTGGTCAGCTCGGTGAAGCCGATGATCGAGGTCACCGCGGTGCCTTTGACCACCTGCACCGAAAAGCCCACGGTGGGCGCCACGGCGATCCGCAGCGCCTGCGGCAGGATCACATGGCGCAGCTGTTCATAAGGGTTGAGCGCCAGGCTGGACGACGCCTCCCACTGGCCGTTGGGGATCGAGTCGACGCAGCCGCGCCAGATCTCCGCCAGGTAGGCGCTGGTGAACAGCGTCAGGGCGATGGCCGCCGCCAGCCAGGGCGAGATATCCACCCCCAGCAGGGCGATGCCGAAGAACACCAGGAACAGCTGCATCAACAGCGGCGTGCCCTGGAACAGCTCGATATACAGGCGGGCGAAATGGCTGGGGAAAGCCTTCTTGGAAATGCGCAGGGTCATGACCAGCAAACCGATCAGCCCGCCGCCGACAAAGGCCACCAGCGACAGCAGCAGGGTCCATTGCAGGCCGGTCAGCAGGTTGCGCACGATGTCCCAGAAGCTGAAATCACTCATTGGCTGCTCCTCGCGATATAGCGGCGCCCGACCCAGTTCAGCAGCTGCCGGATCAGCAGGGCCATGCACAGGTAGATCAGCGTGGTCAGGGCATAGGTTTCAAAGGCGCGGAAGTTGCGCGACTGAATGAAGTTGGCGGCGAAGCTCAGCTCCTCGGTGGCGATCTGCGAACACACCGCCGAACCGAGCATGACGATGATGATCTGGCTGCTCAGGGCCGGCCACACCTTGCCCAGCGCCGGCAGCAACACCACGTGGCGGAAGGCTTCCATGCGGGTCATGGCCAGGGCCGCCGCGGCTTCCAGTTGGCCGCGGGGGATGGCCTGGATGCCGGCGCGGATGATTTCCGTGGAGTAGGCGCCCAGGTTGATCACCATCGCCAGCACCGCCGCCTGCCACTCGGAGATCTGCAGCCCCAGGGACGGCAGGCCGAAGAAGATGAAGAACAGCTGCACCAGGAACGGGGTGTTGCGGATCAGCTCGACGTAGACGCCGAAGATGGCCGAGAAGGGCTGGATCTTCCAGGCCCGCACCAGCGCGCCGACTATGCCCAGGCCGACCCCGAGCAATGTGCCGATGGCGGTCAGCTCAAGGGTGAACAGGGCGCCGCGCAGCAGCAGGCCGGTGTTTTCCAGCACCGGTAGAAAGTCGAACTGATAAGCCATGGATAACCTCCGCGACCGCGATCAGAGGCCAGCCGGCAACGGCTGCTTGAGCCACAGCTGGGCGTTCTTTTCCAGGCTGCCGTCGGCCTTGGCGGTGGTGAGGATCTGGTTGACCTTGTCCAGCAGCTCCGGCTGGTTCTTGTTCACGCCGACATAGACCGGGGAATCCTTGAGCTTGACCTTCATCGCCGGGATGCGTTTCGGGTTGCGCTCGCTGATGGCGACCATCACCACGTTGCCGCTGGCGATCAGGTCGACCTGGCCGGCCAGGTAGGCGGCGATGGTCGAGTTGTTGTCCTCGAAGCGCTTGATGGTCGCGCCTTGCGGGGCCACGGCGGTCAGCTCGATGTCTTCGATGGCGCCGCGGGTGACGCTGATGGTCTTGCCCTTGAGGTCGTCGAGGCTGGCGACCGGCGATTCGGGTGGGCCGAAAACCGCCAAATAGAAGGGCGCGTAGGCCTGGGAGAAATCGATGACCTTCTCGCGCTCCGGGTTCTTGCCGAGGCTGGAGATCACCAGGTCGACCTTGCCGGTGGTCAGGAACGGAATGCGGTTGGTGCTGTTGACCGGGGTCAGTTCAAGCTTGACCTTGAGCTGGTCGGCCAGCAGTTTCGCGGTGTCGATATCCAGGCCGCGGGGTTTCATGTCCGGACCGACCGAGCCAAAGGGTGGGAAATCCTGGGGCACGGCCACCTTGAGGGTGCCACGGGCGACGACATCGTCCAGGCCGCTGGCGTGGGCGGGCGTCTGACTCAGCATCAGACTGGCAAACAGGGCAGAGAGCAGGGCGCTGAAACGCTTGGTCATGGCAAATCTCCGGATTCACGGGAAGTGATTTCTGCGCAGCGACACAGCACAGGCCGTGCCAAACGCCGGAAAAAGCCCTGGAGCGCTGGGTTTTGTTGGTTTTGTTCGGTCTTACTGGTCTGAACAGTTGGTGGCTTGCCTGCCCCCTTATCGAGCGTCCGGCAATGCGCCCGAACCCCCTTGGGGCACGACTTGCCGGGCTTGGCAAATAGCTTTACAACTAGCTTTTTCCTGGACCGGCCAGCCTGAATTTTATGAACTCGATCTCCCGCGCCGTACCCGAGGTGGCGCTGCAAGCCATCCGCCAATTGATCACCGAGCGCGGCTTCGGCCCGGGCGATGCGCTGCCGTCGCAGCGCGATCTGGCCGTGCAGCTGGGGGTCAGCCGGGCCTCGTTGCGCGAGGCGCTGTCATCCTTGAGCGCCTTGGGCGTGATCAGCGTGCAGCCCGGCAAGGGCGTTTTCGTGCAGGCCGCGGAGTCGCCGGTCAATGGCGTGGGGCTGAGCTGGCCGTTCGCGGCTCAGGCCTCGCCGACGGACATCTTTCAGCTGCGTTACGCCCTAGAAGGTTTTGCTGCGGGACTGGCGGCCGTGACGTTGACCGCCGATGAGCTGGATGCGCTGCAGGATAATGTCGAGGCAATGCGCAACGAGCTGCGGGCGGCGGATTTCGAGGCGGCGGCGCGGCTGGATTTCGAGTTTCACCAGAAGATCCTGCAGGCCAGCGGGAATCAGGCAATGGTGAGCATTCTCAGCACCAGCGCCGAGATCTTCCTGGAGAGCCAGAAACTACCGTTCATCCGGCCCGAGCGGGCCATGGAGACCTGGCAGGAGCATCGCAAGATCCTGCGCGGGCTGGCCCGGCATGCCTCCGGGGCGGCACAGAAGGCCATGCAGGAGCATGTGCGTGGCGCGGCGTTGCGCACCGGAATCGCCTTCGTCACCCCCGCATAGTTTCCAGTTGAGCTATACCCAAACTCATCGGGCACCATAGCGAGAGTCAATCAACTCCGGCTTCCTGAACGCGGGAAGGGCGGCTATGATGGGCCACGTTTTTTTGCTTACAACCTGGAGACTTCCATGAGCAGCGATCTTATCAAACACGTTAGCGACGCTAGCTTCGAGGCTGACGTACTCAAGGCCGAAGGCGCTGTACTGGTCGACTACTGGGCTGAGTGGTGCGGCCCATGCAAAATGATTGCTCCGGTCCTGGACGAAATCGCTGAAACCTACAAAGGCAAGCTGACTGTTGCCAAGCTGAACATCGACGAAAACCAGGAAACCCCGGCCAAGCACGGCGTGCGCGGTATCCCGACGCTGATGCTGTTCAAGAACGGCAACGTCGAAGCCACCAAGGTCGGCGCACTGTCCAAGTCGCAACTGGCTGCTTTCCTCGACGCCAACATCTAAGCGTCGTTGTAAATGGCATCAAAAAAGCCCCGTAAATAGCGGGGCTTTTTCATTATTCAGGGCTAGACGCTCAGAAACTCAGGTGTTACATTCGGCCCCGCACTGGTTTCTCCTCTGCCCCCTGCAAGCCGTCGCCGACGCTCTCCTTTTCGAATAAGTACGCGATCCTGTCGCCTTCTCCGCGGCGCGGCATCATTAAGCCAAAAGCTTAATTTCCCCCCTCCATAAATGATTACGTCATTCCTATATGAATCTGACTGAACTCAAGCAAAAGCCGATTACCGAACTGCTCGAATTGGCCGAACAGATGGGCATAGAAAATATGGCCCGTTCGCGCAAGCAGGACGTGATTTTCTCCCTGCTGAAAAAGCACGCTAAAAGCGGCGAGGAAATCTCCGGTGATGGCGTGCTGGAGATCCTCCAGGACGGCTTCGGCTTTCTTCGCTCCTCCGACGCCTCCTATCTGGCCGGCCCAGACGATATCTACGTCTCCCCGAGCCAGATCCGTCGTTTCAACTTGCGCACCGGTGACACCATCGTTGGCAAGATCCGCCCTCCAAAGGAAGGCGAGCGTTACTTCGCACTGCTGAAGGTCGACACGATCAACTACGATCGTCCCGAGAACGCGAAGAACAAGATCCTGTTCGAAAACCTGACGCCGCTGTTCCCGACCGTGCGCATGAAGATGGAAGCCGGCAACGGTTCCACCGAAGACCTGACCGGTCGTGTCATCGACCTGTGCGCCCCGATCGGTAAAGGCCAGCGCGGTCTGATCGTTGCTCCGCCGAAAGCGGGCAAGACCATCATGCTGCAGAACATCGCGTCGAACATCACCCGTAACAACCCTGAAGTTCATCTGATCGTGCTGCTGATCGACGAACGTCCGGAAGAAGTGACCGAGATGCAGCGCACCGTGCGCGGCGAAGTGGTCGCCTCCACCTTCGACGAACCGCCAACCCGCCACGTGCAGGTTGCCGAAATGGTGATCGAGAAGGCCAAGCGCCTGGTCGAACACAAGAAGGACGTGGTGATCCTGCTCGACTCCATCACCCGTCTGGCCCGTGCCTACAACACCGTGATCCCGAGCTCCGGCAAGGTGCTGACCGGTGGTGTCGATGCCCACGCCCTGGAAAAACCGAAGCGTTTCTTCGGTGCCGCGCGGAACATCGAAGAAGGCGGCTCGCTGACCATCATCGCCACCGCGCTGGTTGAAACCGGCTCGAAGATGGACGAAGTGATCTACGAAGAGTTCAAGGGCACCGGCAACATGGAGCTGCCTCTGGACCGCAAGATCGCCGAGAAGCGTGTATTCCCGGCCATCAACATCAACCGTTCCGGCACCCGCCGCGAAGAGTTGCTGACCGCCGACGACGAGCTGCAGCGCATGTGGATCCTGCGCAAGCTGCTGCATCCCATGGATGAAGTCGCCGCCATCGAGTTCCTGGTCGACAAGCTGAAACAGACCAAGACCAACGATGAGTTCTTCCTGTCGATGAAACGCAAGTAAGTCGAGCGGGACCGCAAAAAGCCGGGGAAACCCGGCTTTTTGCTATCTGATTATTGATGAACGGCAGTTCACTGTTCTGAACAGTCGGGTTCGGCGCTAAACTGCCAGCCCCGAACGCCACGGCCAAAACGAGGCTCACGCATGCAGTATCGCGACTTGCGCGACTTTATCAGCGGTCTGGAACAGCGCGGCGAACTCAAGCGCATCCAGGTTCCGGTGTCCCCAGTGCTGGAAATGACCGAGGTCTGCGATCGCACCTTGCGTGCCAAAGGTCCGGCCCTGCTGTTTGAAAACCCCACCGGCTACGATATTCCGGTGCTGGGCAACCTGTTCGGCACCCCGGAGCGCGTGGCGCTGGGCATGGGCGCCGAAGCGGTCAGCGAACTGCGGGAAATCGGCAAGCTGCTGGCCTTCCTCAAGGAGCCCGAGCCGCCCAAGGGGCTGAAGGATGCCTGGTCCAAGCTGCCGATCTTTCGCAAGATCATTTCCATGGCGCCGAAAGTCGTCAAGGACGCGATCTGCCAGGAAGTGGTCATCGAAGGCGATGACGTCGACCTGGCGATGCTGCCGGTGCAGACCTGCTGGCCGGGCGATGTCGGCCCGCTGATCACCTGGGGCCTGACCGTCACCAAGGGCCCGAACAAGGACCGGCAGAACCTCGGTATCTATCGCCAGCAGGTGATCGGTCGCAACAAGGTGATCATGCGCTGGTTGAGCCACCGTGGCGGCGCGCTGGATTACCGCGAATGGTGCGAGAAGCACCCGGGCCAGCCGTTCCCGGTATCCGTGGCCCTGGGGGCCGACCCGGCGACCATTCTCGGCGCCGTGACGCCGGTGCCGGACAGCCTTTCCGAATACGCTTTCGCCGGCCTGCTGCGGGGCAACCGCACCGAGCTGGTGAAATGCCGCGGCAACGACCTGCAAGTGCCGGCCACCGCGGAAATCATCCTGGAAGGGGTGATCCACCCGGGCGAGATGGCCGACGAAGGCCCGTATGGCGACCACACTGGCTACTACAACGAAGTCGACAGCTTCCCGGTGTTCACCGTCGAGCGCATCACCCACCGGATCAAGCCGATCTACCACAGCACCTACACCGGTCGTCCGCCAGATGAGCCGGCGATTCTCGGCGTGGCGCTGAACGAAGTATTCGTGCCTATCCTGCAGAAGCAGTTCCCGGAAATCACCGACTTCTACCTGCCGCCCGAAGGCTGCTCGTACCGCATGGCGGTGGTGACCATGAAGAAGCAGTACCCCGGCCACGCCAAGCGGGTAATGCTGGGTGTTTGGTCGTTTTTGCGACAGTTCATGTACACCAAGTTCGTTATCGTCACTGACGACGATATCAACGCGCGCGACTGGAACGACGTGATCTGGGCCATCACCACGCGCATGGACCCCAAGCGCGACACGGTGATGATCGATAACACGCCGATCGACTACCTCGACTTCGCCTCGCCGGTCTCCGGCCTGGGTTCGAAGATGGGGCTCGATGCCACGCATAAATGGCCTGGTGAAACCACCCGCGAGTGGGGCCGGGTGATCGTCAAGGATGAGGCGGTGACCCGCCGGATCGATGCCATCTGGAATCAGTTAGGAATAGATTGATGCGTGTAACCTTGCAGCCCTCCGGAGCGGTGCTTGAGACGCTGCCCGGCGAGCGGATTCTCGATGCGGCGCGGCGCCTGGGCTATGAATGCCCGCAAAGCTGCCGCAATGGCAACTGTCATGTGTGCTGCGCTCTGCTGGTGGAGGGCAGGGTCCTGCAAACCGGTGAGGTGCGCGATCACGGCGAGTTCTACACTTGCATTGCAGAGCCGCTGGAAGACTGCATCGTGCTGTGGGATGGCGTCCTTGCGCTGGGAGAGCTGCCAGTGCGCAGTCTGTCGTGTCAGGTCACCGAGTGTCTGGAAGTCGGCGGCGATGTCTGGCGGGTCCGCCTGCGGGCGCCAGCCGGCAAGCCGCCGCGTTATCACGCCGGCCAGTACCTGATGCTCGAACGGGAGAATGGCGAGAAGTCGGCGTTCTCCCTGGCCTCGGCGCCGCACTCCGGGCGCGAGCTGGAACTGCACGTACTGGTGCGCGAAAGCAGTGCGCAAAGCCTGATCGAACAGCTGCAGCGCAATGGCAACGTGCGCGTCGAGCTGCCGTTTGGCGATACCCACCTGGCCGAGCTGCCGGACGGGCCGCTGGTGCTGATCGCCGCCGGCACCGGCATGGCGCAGATGCACAGCCTGATCGAGCATTGCCGGGCCAAGGGCTTCAAATACCCGGTGCACCTGTACTGGGGCGTGCGCCGGCCGGACGACTTCTATCAGATCGAACACTGGGACGAATGGAAGAAGCTGCCCAACCTGTTCCTGCACAAGGTGGTCAGCGATCTCTGTGGCTGGGAAGGGCGCTGCGGCATGCTGCACGAAGCGGTGAGCGAGGACATCGCCGACCTGTCGGCGGTGCATGTCTACGCCAGCGGCTCGCCGGCGATGATCTACGCGACTCTGGACGCGCTGGTCGAAGCGGGCATGGATGCGCACCAGATGCGCGCCGATGTATTTGCCTACGCCCCTCGGTCCTGAGTTCTCGGGACTGTCCCTCGTTATAACTTCCTATATAGCCTATCGGTATTTATTTAATTAGATAAATACCGGTAGGTTATATGTCACGCATTATTGAAAGTTAAAACTCTTCGATGGCACCTAACTTGCCTTGAAACATATGTGTCTTGGAGTTACAGCCGTGCGTTCTATTAAGTAATTCTTTATACGCGGGGAGCCGAACGCTATTCGCCATGACAGCCATTGAATCCAGTTTTTTGAATCTGGCTTACCCGCCGCGGCTCGACCTGGGGCCGCAGCTCACCCACGAACAGCTCCTCAGCTCGATGCAATCCACCATGGCGCGCCACAAGGGCGGGCCGGTCTGGTTATTCGCCTACGGTTCGCTGATCTGGCGCCCTGAATGTTCGGCGGTCGAGCGCATGCGCGGGCGGGTGCATGGCTACCATCGCGGTTTGTACCTGTGGTCCCATGAACACCGTGGCACGCCGGAGAAGCCGGGGCTGGTCTTTGGCCTGGATCGTGGCGGTTCCTGCAGCGGCTTCGCCTACCGCTTGCCGGAAGAACAGCTGGAAACCTCGCTGTATGCGCTGTGGCAGCGCGAGATGCCATACCCGTCCTATCGCCCGCACTGGCTCAACTGCCGTCTTGAGGACGGTAGCCGGGTTCAGGCCTTGGGGTTCGTTCTGGAGCGACACCTGCCCAGCTATGCCGGCAACCTGCCGGACCATGTGCTGAGCCAGGTATTTGAAAACGCCTGCGGGCGCTACGGCACCACTCGCGATTATGTCGAGCAGACCGTGCACGCCCTGCGTAGCCACGCCATGCCAGACCGTAATCTGGAGGCGCGGCTTAAGCGCTGTAAGTCAGCCACTCACTAGGCGACGGCTTCGCGACTCTGGCTGGCGACCTGTTTGTGCCACAGGGTCGGGGCCAGGAAGGCCATCGACAGCAGGCAGGCGCCTACCAGCAGGACAAAACCGCCGTCCCAGCCGAAGTGGTCCACGGTGTAGCCCATTGCCGCGCTGGCCGCGACCGAGCCACCCAGGTAGCCGAACAGCCCGGTAAAGCCCGCGGCGGTGCCGGCGGCTTTCTTCGGTGCCAGTTCCAGGGCCTGCAGGCCGATCAGCATCACCGGGCCGTAGATCAGGAAACCGATGGAGAACAGCGCGATCATGTCAATGGTCGGGTTGCCGGCCGGGTTCAGCCAGTACACCAGGGTCGCCACGGTCACCAGGGCCATGAACACCATGCCGGTTAGGCCACGGTTGCCACGGAAGATCTTGTCCGACATCCAGCCGCACAGCAGCGTGCCCGGAATCCCCGCCCACTCGTAGAAGAAGTACGCCCACGAGGTTTTATCCACGGTGAAGTGCTTGGCTTCCTTGAGGTAGGTCGGCGCCCAGTCCAGTACGCCGTAGCGCAGCAGGTAGACGAAGACGTTGGCCATGGCGATGTACCAGAGCATTTTGTTGCGCAGCACGTATTTGACGAAGATTTCCTTGGCGCTGAATTCTTCTTCATGGCTGGCGTCGTAGCCTTCCGGGTAGTCGTTCTTGTACTTCTCGATCGGCGGCAGGCCGACCGATTGCGGGGTGTCGCGCATGGTGACGAAGGCGAACAGCGCCACCATCAAGGCCACGGCGGCCGGGACGTAGAACGCCGCGTGCCAGTCGTTGAACCAGCCCATGCCGAGCAGGAATAGCGGGCCGATCAGGCCGCCGCCGACATTATGCGCAACGTTCCATACCGAAACCACGCCGCCGCGTTCCTTCTGCGACCACCAGTGCACCATGGTCCGCCCACTTGGCGGCCAGCCCATGCCCTGGGCCCAGCCGTTGATGAACAGCAGGATGAACATCATGGTCACGCTGGACGTGGCCCAGGGTGCGAAACCGAAAATGAACATCACTCCGGCCGATACCAGCAGGCCGAAGGGCAGGAAATAGCGCGGGTTGGAGCGATCGGACACCAGGCCCATGAGGAACTTGGACAGGCCGTAGGCGATGGCGATCGCCGACATGGCCAAGCCCAGCTGACCGCGGGTGTAACCCTCTTCGATCAGGTACGGCATGGCCAGGGAGAAGTTCTTGCGCAGCAGGTAGTAGCCGGCGTAACCGATGAAGATCCCGGCGAAGATCTGCCAGCGCAGGCGGCGGTAGGTACTGTCTATTTTTTCGTCAGGCAGGGGCGCCTGATGTGCGGCAGGTCGAAAGAAAGCAAACATTCAAGAGCTCCAAATTTCTTGTTTTGACTGCGGATGCGAATGTTACAGTTTCGTTACCGAAAATAGCACTGCATCTTATCTGGGAGCACACAACACAGGAGCATTTGCATGTTCTTTTACGAACATGTCGCTTAAAGACAAGTAGGGGGCGTTTCTGGTGCCGGCGGCTGCGGCGGGGGAGAAGAGCTTGCTCGCGATAAGCAGTTTTATCCCGTTATCGCGAGCAGGCTCCGGTAGAGCGCAAGGGATTCAGCGAACCTGAACCACCACCTTGCCCACCGCCTTGCGTTGGCCAAGATCGTTGATGGCGCTGGCGGCGTTGCCCAGCGGGTAGACCTGCGAGACCAGCGGCTTCAACTTGCCTTCGGCAAACCAGCCGAACAACTGCTGGAAGTTCGCCGCGTTGTCCTGGGGCTGGCGCTGGGCGAACGAGCCCCAGAACACGCCCACCACCGCGGCGCCCTTGAGCAGCGCCAGGTTGACTGGCAGCTCGGGAATGCGTCCGCTGGCAAAACCCACCACCAGCAGCCGGCCGTTCCAGGCGATGGCGCGGATGGCCTGGTCGAACAGGTCGCCGCCGACCGGGTCGTAGATCACATCGGCGCCCTGGCCCTCGGTCAGGCGCTTGACCTCGTCCTTCAGGCTGGTTTCGCTGTAGTTGATCAACTCGTCGGCGCCGGCGGCCTTGGCCACCGCGAGTTTCTCGGCGCTGCTGGCGGCGGCGATGACTCGCGCGCCCATGGCCTTGCCGATTTCCACCGCTGCCAGGCCGACACCGCCGGAAGCGCCGAGCACCAACAGGGTTTCACCCGGCTGCAGGTTGCCGCGCTGCTTGAGGGCGTGCATCGAGGTGCCGTAGGTCATGCTGAAGGCGGCAGCGGTATTGAAGTCCATCGAGGGTGGAATCGGCAGGACGTTGTAGCCCGGCACCGCCACTTCCTCGGCGAAGCTGCCCCAGCCGGTCAGTGCCATGACCCGGTCGCCGACCTTGAGGTGGCCGACCTTCTCGCCGATGGCGCCGACCACCCCCGCGGCCTCGCCACCGGGCGAGAACGGGAAGGGTGG
Source organism: Pseudomonas chlororaphis subsp. piscium (assembly GCF_003850345.1). Taxonomy (NCBI): domain Bacteria; kingdom Pseudomonadati; phylum Pseudomonadota; class Gammaproteobacteria; order Pseudomonadales; family Pseudomonadaceae; genus Pseudomonas; species Pseudomonas chlororaphis. The sequence goes on along the minus strand of NZ_CP027707.1, from coordinate 6,738,519 downwards.
CTTGAACTGGTATTTGCCCTCGATGATCAGCGTGTCCGGGAAGTTCACCCCGGCCGCATGCACCTGCAGCAGGATTTCGTTCTTCTTCGGTACAGGACTCGCGACGTCTTCCAGCACCAGCGTTTCGGCGGGGCCGAAGGCTTTGCACAGCACGGCTTTCATCAGGACTATTCCTTTGGGAGTGATGGCCGATAAGTGTAGGTGGGTGAATAACGCGGTCAACGAGCATGCCCCGGCCTGATAGCCAGCCATAAGCTTTGTGCTTGGGCACGGGCGCAGGGGCCTTTATGCTAGACCGCCTACCGGATAAGGAGCGAATTGTGAAAGCGTGGATCATGTTGATGCTGGCCCTGTCTCTGCCCATGGCAGCCATGGCCGAGGAAACCAAAGAAGGCGCAGCACCGAAAGTCAGTTACATCAGCCTGAACCCGCCGTTCGTAGGTAACTACGGTCTGGATGGCGGCCCGAAGCTCAAGGTCTACAAGGCTGACGTCGCCCTGCGGGTGACCGGCGACGCCGCCGCCCAGGCGGTGAGGGCCAACGAGCCGTTGATCCGCAACCAGCTGGTGGCGCTGTTCGCCCAGCAGACCACGGAAACCATGAACAACGTCGAAGCCAAGGAAAAGCTGCGCCAGGAAGCCCTGAAGCAGACCCAGCAGGTGATGAACGACGAAACCGGCAAGCCGGTGGTGGAAGACCTGTTGTTCAACAACCTGATCATCCAGTAACGCTGGATCCGTAGGAGCGAGGCTTGCCCACGATAGCGATATCGCGGACCCCGCCAAATTCCAGCCTGACGGCTGATCGCGAGCAAACTTCGCTCCTACCAGTCGCTCAGGACGCCAGGCTCTTGCGAAACCTCGCCAGGGCGATGCCGAAGAACAGCAAGCCGATCACCGCCAGGGCCAGCAGGTCTGGCCAGACGACCCTGATGCCGGCGTCGCGAAACAGGATCGCGGCGCTGAGGCTGACGAAGTGGGTCGACGGCGAGCCCTGCATCACCCATTGCAGCCACTGGGGCATGCTGTCCAGCGGGGTGCTGCCGCCCGACAGCAGCAACATCGGGATGATCACCGGAATCGCCAGCAGGCCGAATTGCGGGGTCGAACGCGCCAGCGTGGCGAGAAAGATCCCCAGCGCGGTGCTGGCGAACAGGTAAAGCGCGGTCACCGCGAGGAACAGCGCCAGCGAGCCGGCCAGCGGCACGCCCAGCACACCTTTGACGATCACCTCCAGCGACACCCAGGTGCAGAGCACCACCACCAGCATGTTGCTCCAGATCTTCGCCAGCATGATTTCCAGGGCGGTCAGCGGCAGCACCAGCAGATGGTCGAGGGTGCCGTGCTCGCGCTCGCGCAGCAGCGCCGTGCCGGTCAGGACAATGGCCAGGATGGTGATGTTGTTGACGATCTGGATCACCGCCAGAAACCAGCCGCCCTGCAGATTGGTGTTGAACAGCGCGCGACTGGTCAGTTTGGCGGGCATCCTGCTCGCCGGGTCGGTCTGGCTGTAGTTCGACAGTTCACGCTGGAAAATCCGCCCGATATAACCGGCGCCCATGAAGGCCTGGCTCATGGCCGTGGCGTCGACATTCACTTGCACGCTGGGTTGGCGCCCGGCCAGCAGGTCGTTCTGGAAGTTGGCCGGCACATTGATGACGAAGGTGAACTGGCCGCTGTCCATGACCTGGTCCAGCTGGTCGTAGGGCAAGGGCACCGGGCTCTGGAACTCCGGTGGTTGCAGGGCCTCGGCCAGCTGGCGCGAGAGCTGGCTGTGGTCCTCGTCCACCAGCGCGACGCTGGCGTTGTGCACGCCGATCACCGAACCGGCCGCGGGCATGTAGATGGCCACGGTAAAGGCGTACAGCAGAAACAGCAGCAACACGCTGTCGTGTCGCAGGCTGGTGAGCTCCTTGAGACCCAGGCGCAGGATGTGGCTGAACCGGTGCATCAGGCCTCCTGCTTTTTCAGCATCGCCAGGCTCAGCCCGGTGAACCCGAGGAAGAACCCGAACAGCGCCAGGCACTGTGGCCACAGCTGGCGCAGGTCCAGGGCCTTGGTGAAGGTGCCGACGGCAATGTCGAGGAAGTAACCGGCGGGGAACAGTTGCCCCATCAGCGCCGCGGCGCCGTCCAGCGACGAGCGTGGCACGATCAGCCCGGAGAACTGGATGGTCGGCAGGCTGGTGATGATCATGGTGCCGAGGATCGCCGCGATCTGGGTGCGGGTGAAGGCGGAGATCAGCAGGCCCAGGCTGGTGGTGGCCAGCACGTACAGCAGTCCGCCGAAGGCCAGGGTCAGGCCACTGCCCTTGAAGGGCACGCCGAACAGCCAGCGGTTCATGGCCACCAGTAGCGCCAGGTTGATCAGGCTCAGGCCCAGATAAGGCGCCTGTTTGCCCAGGAGAAACTCCAGGCGCTTGAGCGGCGTGGCGTAGAAGTTGGTGATCGAACCCAGCTCCTTCTCGCGCACGATGCCCAGCGCCGTGAGCATCGCCGGGATGAACGCCAGGATCAGCGCCATCACCCCGGGGCCGATGGCATTCACGCTGACCACGTCCTGGTTGTAGCGAAAGCGCGTTTCCAGCCGGGCCGCGGGCGGTCGCCCCAGGGCCGGGCTGCTGTGTTCGGCCAGCAATTCGATATTGGCCTGGTGCACCGCCTCGACATAGTTGCGACTGGTCTCGGCGCGAAACGGCATGCCGCCGTCGAGCCAGGCTGCCACCGCGGGCTGGCGCCCGGCGTACAGGTCGCGGCCGAAGCCGGGGGGAATCTCCAGGGCCAGCTTGATCTCCGAGCGTTGCAGGCGCCGGTGCAGTTCGGCGGCGTCGCGGATCGGCTTCTGCTCCTTGAAGTAGCGGGAGCCGCGGAAGGCTTCCAGGTAGGCGCGGCTTTGCGGTGTCTGGTCCTGGTCGTAGACGGCGAAGGCGAGGTTTTCCACGTCCAGGGAAATGCCGTAGCCAAAGATCACCATCATGAACAGAGCCCCGAGCAAGGCGAAGCTCAGGCGCACCCGGTCGCGCATCAGCTCCTTGCCTTCGCGGGTGGCCACGGCGATCAGGCGCGACAGGCTGAAGCGCCGACCGTCACCGTGAATGGCGCTGGTGACCTCGGGCTGGGCGGTCGCCGGGGGAGCAGGTTCCGGCGCGCCCTGGGCGTCTTCCAGGCAGCGGACAAAGGCGGCTTCCAGGGTTTCACCGGAAAACTGTTGCTGCAGGGTGGCCGGCGTATCGCAGGCCAGCACCTGGCCGGCGTGCATCAGCGAGATGCGGTCGCAGCGCTGGGCTTCGTTCATGAAGTGGGTGGACAGAAAGATCGTCACCCCCTGTTCCCGCGACAGCTCGATCAACAGGCGCCAGAAGTCGTCGCGAGCCGCCGGGTCCACGCCCGAGGTCGGCTCGTCGAGGATCAATACTTCCGGGCGGTGCAGCACCGCCACCGCCAGGGACAGGCGCTGGCGCAGGCCCAGGGGCAGGGCGCCGGAGGGTTGGTCGGCAATCTCCTGGAGGGCAAAGCGGCGGATCAGCTCTTCGATCCGCGGGCCGCTCTCAGCCTTGGGCAGGTCGAACAGCCGGGCATGCAGCGCCAGGTTCTGGCGCACGCTGAGTTCGCCATACAGCGAAAAACTCTGGGACATGAAGCCCACGCGCTTGCGGGTGGCCAGGTCCTTGGCGTCCACCGGGTTGCCCAGCAGTTTGGCGCTGCCCTCGGTGGCTGGCATCAGCCCGGTCAGGACCTTCATGGTGGTGGTCTTGCCGCAGCCGTTGGAGCCGAGGAAGCCGAAAATCTCGCCCCGGCCAATGGCGAAGCTGACCTTGTTCACGGCGGTGAAATCGCCGAAACGCAGGGTTAGCTCATGGGCCTCGATAGCGACTTGCTGGTCGTCTGTGGTTCTGGGCGGGATCATCAATGGTTTGCTGTCATGCCCGCTGTCGCCCTGAAAGTGGGTGAAGGCATCGTCGAGCTTGCCGCTGGGCGTGGCGATGGCCAGTTCCCGGCTCAAGCCCTGGGCAATCAGCCGGCCGCGGTCGAGCATCAGGCAGTGTTCGAACTGTTCGGCTTCCTCCATATAGGCGGTGGCCACCAGCAGCGTCAGTTGCGGGCGCTGGCGGCGAACCTCGTCCACCAGTTCCCAGAAACGCCGGCGGGACAGTGGGTCGACACCGGTGGTGGGCTCGTCGAGGATCAGCAGGTCCGGCTCATGGATCAGCGCGCAGCACAGCCCGAGCTTCTGCTTCATCCCGCCAGACAGCTTGCCCGCGGGCCTTTCGGCGAAGCGCAGCAGGTCGGTGGCCAGCAACAGGTTGTGCATGCGCTGTTCGCATTGGCTTTTCGACAGGCCGAACAGGGTGGCGAAAAAGCGGATGTTTTCCTGGATCGACAGCTCGGGATACAGGTTGCCGCCCAGGCCCTGGGGCATGAAGGCGATCCGTGCGTACAGGCTGTTGCGATGGCGGCGTTGTTCGATGGAGCCGCCGAGCACCTGCAGTTGGCCCTGCTGCAGCTTCTTTACTCCGGCGATCAAGCCCAGCAGGCTCGACTTGCCGGCGCCGTCCGGGCCGATCAGCCCGCAGCGGGTGCCGCCGGGCAGGCTGAAGGCGAGGTCGACCAGGGCCTGTTGCGAGCCATAACGGTGGTTGATGCCCGTGGCTTGCAGTGCCAGCTCGTTCATTGCAGGTTGGCCGGCCAATCCAGGGTCGCCGTGCGCACGTAGCCGGCGCCGGGCATGCCCGGCTTGGCCTGCGGTACGGCGCTGGGTTGGGTCAGCCGCAGCTTGACGCGGAACACCAGTTTTTGGCGTTCATCGCGGGTTTCCACTTCCTTGGGGGTGAACTGGGACTTGGCCGCGACAAAGCTGATTTTCGCTGGCAGCGGCTGGTCGGGCAGGGCGTCGAGCAGGATCCGCGCTTCGCTGCCGACGGCCAGTCGACCGGTTACCGAGGCGGACAGGTAGAGGTTCATGTACTGGTCGCTCGGGTCGATCAGCAGCAACACCCGGCCGCCGGCGCCCAGCACCTCGCCCGGTTCGGCCAGGCGCAGCTGAATGATGCCGTCGATGGGCGCGCGCAGGCTGCTGTCGTCGATCTCGCTGGTCAGCTGGGCGACCAGCGCCTTGGCCGAGCCGATGGCGGCGCGCACCGCGGCGACCTGGGCCTGGGCTGCCTGGACGGCGGCGTTGCCGGTGTTCAGGCGCGCCTGCTGCTGGTCGATGATCTGCTGGCTGGCATAACCACGGTTGAACAGTTCCCGGGAGCGCTTGAGTTCCTGGGTGGCCAGCAGCAGTTCGCTCTGGCGCAGCTGCACATTGGCTTCGGCCGCCGCGAGGTTTTCCCGGGTGCGCACCACGTCGGCCTCGGCCTGGGCGCGCTGGGCTTCCAGGGTGCGGGTGTCCATGCGCGCCAATAGTTGGTCCTTGGACACTTTGTCGCCTTCGTCGACGAGCACTTCGGCCAGGCGTCCGGGCGTCTTGCTGGCGATCTGTACTTCGGTGGCTTCAAGCCGGCCGTTGCCCATGTTCAGGCCTTCGGGCAGGCGGTCCAGGGTGGACTTCCAGTAACCAAAGCCGCCCGCGATCAGCAGCAATGCCAGCAAGGCGAAGGCAAAAAGACGGGAGGAACGGTGATTCGTCGGCATTGGGGGCATCCCTGCGGCTTTAACGTCCTAGTTTGGCGGCTCAAGCCATGGGGCGACTTGATGTCCGTCAAATGAACGGGCAAGCCTAGTACGTTGTGCGCGGGATGCCTGCCTGAGTGTCGCTGGCGGCCTGTTCAGCGCAGCGCGAGCACCGCCGCCCACTGTTCGGCGGTCACCGGCATCACGGACAGCCGGCTGCCTTTCTGCACCAGGGGCAGTTCGGCGAGGGCGGTTTGCTGCTTCAGATAGTCCAGGCGCAGCACCTTGGGGAAGGTTTCGACATGGGCTACATCGACGGCGCTCCAGGCGTTTTTCTCGGCGCTGGCCTTGGGATCGAAATGCGGGTTTTCCGGTTCCAGGGCGGTCGGGTCGGGGTAGGCGGCCTCGATGATCCGGCCGATCCCGGCAATGCCCGGCTCGGGGCAGCTGGAGTGATAAAAGAAGAATTGGTCACCCACCGCCATGTTGCGCAGGAAGTTTCGCGCCTGGTAGTTGCGTACGCCATCCCAACGCGCCTGGTTCTTGAGCGCCAGGCCCTCGATCGAGAGTTCTTCCGGTTCGGATTTCATCAGCCAATAGGCCATTTTCTTTGCTCTCCAGAGGGGCGTGGGCAAGTTGTTGGGCAATTTTATGACAAACCGACAGTCGGTTGACGCCAGCGTTTGCGTGTCGGTTCACGTTATCGCAGAATGCCGGGATTTTAAGCTTGACGCTGCTGCACGGCCTGTTATGGAAACCGTCGCTGTCATCGTGTGGGATTTGCCTGAGGGGGGCAATCGATGCAACGCAAACCGGATTTACTATGGATTTTGGTTATTTTGTTCGGTTTGGGCGTAGTGACAACCGGTTATGCGCAGAGCCTGTGGGCCAACAAGACCGACGCTCCGGTCGAGCTCGCGCAACAGCAGCAGCCTTACAAGCGTTGACTCCTTCCAAGGCGCCGCTCTCTCTTGGTGGCGCCTATTTAGCGACATACCATTTCTTGTCAGTCACCGTTGCTTGCAGCGGTACATCCCAGCTCGCCTGATCCAGTTTCGCGACTTTCTGACATTCGTGGGCCAGCCCCAGCAGCGTCGGCTTGCGCCAGCTTTTGCGCCGTGCCAGATAGGCCAGGCTGCGATCATAGAAACCACCCCCCATTCCCAGGCGTCCGCCAGCCTCATCGAAGCCGACCAGCGGCAACAGCACCAGGTCCAGTGCCCAGACCTTGCGTTGCCGGGCCAGGCTCATCCGTGGCTCGGGGATGCGGAAGCGGTTGGGGCGCAGCTTTTCGCCGGGGCGAACGCGCTGAAACACCATCTTGGTCTGTGGCCAGGCATTGAGCACCGGCAGATAGGTGGCCTTGCCCCGGCGTTGCGCGGCGCGCAGCAGCGGGCGCGGATCGATTTCACCGTCCATGGGCAGGTAAAGGGAGATGTGCTTGGCGCGGCGGAACAGCGGATGCTGCGCCAGTTGCCGATACAGCCCACGAGAGGCCTGGCGTTGTTCGCTGGCGGTGAGGGCGCGGCGAGCTTTGCGCAGTATGCGTCGAAGTTGCGGGCGGGAAAGCGGCGCCGGTTCGGTCATGGTCGCTTGGGTCCGAGTGGGGTACGGCAGGACAGCGTACCAAATAACCCGGAACTGAAAAAAACGGAGCCGAAAAAACAATGCCAGCTATTTGCATAGCTGGCATTGGCATGGAATTCAGGCTCCCCGGATGAACCGCTGTCGACTTAGCCCTTGAACCCGAAAGTTCAAGGCGGAAGATGCAGTAGGCGTTAAGGCTTTCCGTCTAGCGGACATGCACACCGGCCCAACGTGCAACTTCCAGGGTAGTGCGAATCGGCTCAGGGACATCGTCAACTGGCAAGCACCCCAGGGAGTGGTGGGGATTATACCGCAACCACCCTCAGGAATCAGCCTTGGTTGTATCGGTGTCGGTGGCGAGCACCAGATCCACGCGCTCGAGCAGATCGCGCACCTGTTCGCGGGTCGAACCGCTGGCTTGCACGTCAGGGCGGTCCTGCTTGTGCAGCAGGTCGTGGGTGATATTGAGGGCGGCCATCACGGCGATACGGTCGGCGCCAATGACTTTGCCGCTGCTGCGGATCTCGCGCATCTTGCCATCCAGGTACCGGGCGGCGCTCACCAGATTGCTACGCTCTTCCTGGGGGCAGATGATCGAATACTCTTTGTCGAGGATCTGCACGGTAACGCTATTGCTTGAACTCATGAGTCTTGCTCCAGGGCCTTGAGGCGCGAAATCATCGATTCGACCTTACGCCGGGCGATTTCGTTTTTTTCAATGAGGTGCGCGCGTTCCTCGCGCCAAGTCTTTTCCTGAGCTAATAAGAGTGCGTTTTGACTCTTTAGTTGCTCGACCCGGCCAATTAGCAGTTCGAGTCTAGCCATCAGCGCTTGCAGATCGGTGTCTTCCATTGGATCCCACTGGATTTGTCTGATGAGTGGCAACTGCCTGGGCAAACGAGTTGACGGCCTCGATGGTCTTGGCGCGTCTGCCGATGCTAGGATACAAGGCCTCCATTCTAGACATTGCGCCGCTTGGCGCCTAGCTGCCCATGCCCATTCAGAATTCCCCGTACAACGCCTTCGCCACCCTGCTCAGCAGCAGCGGTCACCCTGTCTCGCCCGCCGAATTGCACGGCCTGTTGCTGGGTCGCAGCTGCGCCGGCGCCGGCTTCGAAGTCGACGGCTGGCTGATCGACGCCGCCGAACTGCTCGAAGGCGAGCCGCAGGACAACGTTCGCAACGCCTTGATCGGCCTGCAGGAAATGGTCAAGGGCGAGCTGACCAGCGACGACATGACCGTCGTTCTGCTGCTGCCCACCGACGACGCCCCGCTGGCCGAGCGCGCCGCGGCCCTGGGTCAATGGTGCCAGGGTTTCCTCACCGGCTTCGGCCTGAACTCCCGCGACAGCAGCGCCCTGAGCGCCGAAGCTACGGAAGTGTTGCAGGACCTTGCGGCGATTGCCCAGGTACAGGACGCGCTGGAAGAGTCCGACGATGGCGAAAGCGACTACATGGAAGTGATGGAATACCTGCGGGTCGCCCCGCTGCTGCTGTTCACCGAGACCAACAAGACGGTTGAACCGGCCGCCAAGCCTTCTCTGCACTGATCGTTCGATAGGGAAATCCGTCTGCCCATGATCCATATCCCGAAATCGGAATACACCCGCCGCCGCAAGGCGCTCATGGCGCAGATGGAACCCAACAGCATCGCGATACTGCCGGCTGCCGCCGTGGCGATCCGCAACCGCGATGTCGAGCATGTCTACCGCCAGGACAGCGATTTCCAGTACCTCAGCGGCTTCCCCGAACCCCAGGCGGTGATCGTGCTGATGCCCGGTCGCGAGCATGGCGAGTACATCCTGTTCTGCCGCGAACGTAATGCCGAGCGCGAACTCTGGGACGGTCTGCGGGCTGGCCAGGAGGGTGCGATTCGCGATTACGGCGCCGACGATGCCTTCCCCATCACCGATATCGACGACATCCTGCCAGGCCTTATCGAAGGCCGCGACCGGGTGTATTCGGCCATGGGCAGCAACCCCGAGTTCGATCGCCACCTGATGGAATGGATCAACGTGATCCGCTCCAAGGCGCACCTGGGGGCCCAGCCTCCGAACGAATTCGTTGCCCTGGATCATCTGCTGCACGACATGCGCCTGTATAAATCGGCGGCGGAAGTGAAGGTGATGCGCGAGGCCGCGCGGATTTCCGCCCAGGCCCATATTCGTGCCATGCAGGCCAGCCGCGCCGGTCTGTACGAGTTCAGCCTGGAAGCCGAGCTGGACTACGAGTTCCGCCGGGGCGGGGCGAAGATGCCGGCCTACGGCTCGATCGTCGCCGCCGGGCGCAACAGCTGCATCCTGCATTACCAGCAGAATGACGCGTTGCTCAAGGACGGCGACCTGGTGCTGATCGACGCCGGTTGCGAGATCGATTGTTATGCCAGCGATATCACCCGTACCTGGCCGGTGAACGGCAAGTTCTCCGCCGAACAGAAGGCGATCTACGAACTGGTGCTGGCCTCCCAGGAAGCCGCCTTTGCCGAGATCGCGCCGAACAAGCACTGGAATCAGGCTCATGAAGCGACCGTCAGGGTGATCACCGCCGGGCTGGTCGAGCTGGGGCTGCTCGAAGGCGAGGTGGACGAGTTGATCGCCAGCGAAGCCTACAAGGCGTTTTACATGCACCGCGCCGGCCACTGGCTGGGCATGGATGTGCATGATGTCGGCGAGTACAAGGTCGGCGGCGAATGGCGGGTGCTGGAAGTCGGCATGGCCCTGACGGTCGAGCCGGGCATCTACATCGCGCCGGACAATCAGAACGTGGCGAAGAAATGGCGCGGCATTGGCGTGCGCATCGAGGATGACGTGGTGGTAACCAAGCAAGGCTGTGAAATTCTCACCGGTGGTGTGCCAAAGACCGTGGCCGAGATCGAGGCCCTGATGGCCACCGCACGGAGCCGCGCAGCATGAACCGGGTCAATCTGGCGATCATCGGCGGTGGCCTGGTCGGTGCCAGCCTGGCCCTGGCCTTGCAGGCCGGCGCCAAGGAGCGTGGCTGGAAGATCGTGCTGATCGAACCATTCGCTCCGGGCGATACCTACCAGCCCAGCTACGACGCGCGTTCTTCGGCGCTGTCGTTCGGCGCGCGGCAGATCTATCAACGCTTGGGCGTGTGGCAGGAAATCTCCCGCCGCGCCGAGCCGATCAAACAGATCCATGTCTCCGACCGTGGGCGGTTTTCCACCGCGCGGTTGTCGGCCATGGAGGAGGGCGTTCCCGCCCTGGGTTATGTGGTGGAAAACGCCTGGCTTGGCCAGTGCCTGTGGCAGGGGCTGGACAAGGACGTGGTGAGCTGGCGCTGCCCGGCTGAAGTCACGCGCATGGAGCCGCTGGAAGATGGCTACCGCCTGACCCTCAACGATGAAACCAGCCTGGACTGCGAGCTGGCGGTGCTGGCCGACGGCGGTCGCTCCGGGCTGCGCGAGCAGCTGGGTATCGGGGTGAAAAAACGCCCCTACAACCAGAGCGCGCTGATCGCCAATATCACCCCGAGCGAAGCCCATAACGGCATGGCCTTCGAGCGCTTCACCGACGACGGCCCGATGGCCCTGCTGCCGCTGCCGGAGAACCGCTGCGCGCTGGTCTGGACCCGTCTGGGCATGGACGCGCAGCGCCTGGCCGCGTTGGATGAACGCAGTTTCCTCAGCGAATTGCAGGGGATCTTCGGTTATCGCCTGGGCACCCTGAAACAGGTCGGCGCGCGGCATCTTTACCCGCTGTCGCTGGTGGAGGCCGAGGAGCAGGTGCGTCCTCATCTGGTGGTGCTGGGCAACGCCGCCCATAGCCTGCATCCGATTGCCGGGCAGGGTTTCAACCTGTCGTTGCGTGACGCCCAGGCGCTGGCCGATGCCTTGCTGGTCAGCCCGACGCCGCCGGGCGATTTCAGCATCTTGCAGGCCTACCGCGAGCGGCAGCGTCTGGACCAGGACTTGACCGTGGGCTTCTCCGACCAGGTCACCCGCTTGTTCGGCAGCAAGCTGCCGCTGGTGTCCCTGGGGCGCAATATCGGGCTGCTGGGCCTGGACCTGCTGCCACCGGCCAAACGTTGGTTCGCGCGGCAAGCCATGGGCCTGGGTACCCGTCCCGATGCGTGAGTGGCTGAGCCCGCGACCGGGCATGGAAATCCAGCACAGTGTCGGCAGCCAGGCAGCGCGGTTCGACAAAACCCTTTACGTGCGGCTCAAGCCGCAAGCGAGACAGGCTTAAAGCATGGAAATGCGTGCAGATCTGCTGATTGTCGGGGCCGGAATGGTCGGGAGCGCCCTGGCGCTGGCGTTGCAGGACAACGGCCTGGAAGTGCTGCTGCTCGATGGCAGCCCGCTGAAGGTCAAGCCCTTCGACGACGAAGCACCGTTCGAGCCGCGGGTGAGCGCGCTGTCGGCGGCCAGCCAGCGGATTCTCGAGCGCCTGGGTGTGTGGGAAGGGGTAACCCGGCGACGCAGCAGCCCCTATGCCGAGATGCAGGTCTGGGATGGCAGCGGCACCGGGCAGATTCACTTCTCGGCCGCCAGCGTGCATGCCGAGGCGCTGGGCCACATCGTTGAAAACCGGGTGGTCCAGGACGCGTTGCTGGAGCGCTTGCATAACTGTGACATCGGCCTGCTGGCCAATGCCCGCCTGGAGCAGATGCGCCGTTCCGGCGACGACTGGTTGCTGACCCTGGCCGATGGCCGCAGCCTGCGCGCCCCACTGGTGATCGCCGCCGACGGCGCCAATTCGGCGGTGCGGCGCCTGACCGGCTGCGCCACCCGCGAATGGGATTACCTGCATCACGCCATCGTGACCAGCGTGCGCTGCGCCGAGTCGCACCAGAGGACCGCCTGGCAGCGTTTCACCGACAACGGCCCGCTGGCGTTCCTGCCGCTGGAGCGCGATGGGCTGCACGATTGGTGTTCGATCGTCTGGTCGACCACGCCCAGCGAGGCCGAACGCCTGATGGCGCTGGACGACAGCGACTTCTGCCGAGAGCTGGAGCGCGCCTTCGAAGGCCGCCTGGGCGCGGTGTTGAGCGCCGATCCGCGGCTCTGCGTGCCGTTGCGCCAACGTCATGCCAAGCGCTACGTGGCGGAAGGCCTGGCCCTGATCGGCGACGCGGCCCATACCATCCATCCGCTGGCCGGGCAGGGGGTCAACCTGGGCTTCCTCGATGCCGCGGTGCTGGCCGAGGTGCTGCTGCAGGCGGCCAGCCGTGGCGAACGCCTGGCCGATACCAAGGTGCTCAGCCGTTACGAGCGGCGGCGCATGCCGCACAACCTGGCGCTGATGGCGGCGATGGAAGGCTTCGAACGGCTGTTCCAGGCTGATCCGCTACCGCTGCGCTGGTTGCGTAACACCGGGCTGAAAGTGATCGACCAGATGCCCGAGGCCAAGGCGCTGTTCGTGCGCCAGGCACTGGGCCTCACCGGGGATTTGCCGGAGTTGGCCAAGGCCTGAGCGAGCCTGCTCGCGACTCAGGCTTGAACCCCGCGCTGCCGATGCGTCAGCAACATCTCGTAACGCCTCGGCCGCCGGTTCAGTTTGAGAAGCTAAATAGTAGTCCTTATCATTTACTTCCCTTTGATTTCGAGAGACCGCTCCCATGTTGGCACCGAAGCGTCTACTGACCGCCCTGGCCCTCACCCTCATTGGCGGTACTGTCCAGGCAGCCGACGAAGTGGTGGTCTACTCCTCGCGCATCGACGAGCTGATCAAGCCGGTCTTCGATCTCTACGCCCAGAAAACCGGGGTCCAGGTGAAGTTCATCACCGACAAGGAAGCGCCGCTGATGCAGCGGATCAAGGCCGAAGGCGAGAACGCCACCGCCGACCTGCTGCTCACCGTCGATGCCGGCAACCTGTGGCAAGCCGAGCAGATGGGCATCCTGCAGCCGTTCACCTCCAAGGTGATCGACGCCAACATCCCCCTGCAATACCGCGCCGCCTCGCACGCCTGGACCGGCCTGAGCCTGCGGGCGCGGACCATCGCCTACTCCACCGTGCGGGTGAAACCGTCCGAACTGACCACCTACGAAGCCCTGGCTGACAAGCAGTGGGAAGGCCGCCTGTGCCTGCGCACGGCGAAGAAGGTCTACAACCAGTCGCTGACCGCGACCCTGATCGAAACCCACGGCGCGGCGAAAACCGAAGAAATCGTCAAGGGCTGGGTCAACAACCTGTCCACCGACGTGTTCTCCGACGACGTCGCGGTGCTCGAGGCGATCAACGCCGGCCAGTGCGACGTGGGCATCGTCAACACCTACTACTACGGCCGCCTGCACAAGCAGAAGCCGGACCTGCCGGTCAAACTGTTCTGGCCGAACCAGGGTGACCGCGGCGTGCACGTCAACCTGTCGGGCATCGGCCTGACCAAGCACGCACCGCACCCGGAAGCCGCCAAGGCCCTGGTGGAGTGGATGACCACCGAGGAAGCGCAGAAGATCTTCGCCGACGTGAACCAGGAGTTCCCGGCCAACCCGAGCGTGCCGCCGTCCGCCGAAGTGGCCGCCTGGGGCAAGTTCGTGGCTGACACCCTGCCGGTGGAAGTCGCCGGCAAGCGCCAGGCCGAGGCCATTCGCCTGATGGACCGTGCTGGCTGGAACTGATCCGCTGGTTATACTGCGCCCCGCTTTTGCGGGGCGTTTTGTTTATCCGGTTTGCCATCGCCCTTTATTGATCCACCGCGCTTGAGAGTTTCTTGTGGCCCATCCCGCCCAACGCCGCTGGTACCCGCTGGTCTTCGCCGTCGCCGCCCTGGTGCTGCTGCCGCTGAGCGTGCTGCTGCTGTCGTGGCAGGTGGTCGACCAGCAGATCTGGTCGCACCTGTGGGAAACCCAGATGCCGCGCCTGTTGGGCAATACCCTGACCCTGGTGCTGGGCGTCGGCGTGGGCGTGACGCTGCTGGGGGTGAGCCTGGCCTGGCTGACCAGCCTCTGCGAGTTTCCCGGGCGCCGCTGGCTGGACTGGGCGCTGATGCTGCCCTTTGCGATTCCGGCCTACGTGCTGGCCTTTGTCTTCGTCGGCCTGCTGGATTTTTCCGGCCCGGTGCAGACCTTGCTGCGCGAATGGTTCGGCACGGGCCTGCGCCTGCCACGGGTGCGCTCCACCGGTGGGGTGATCCTGGTCCTGGTGCTGGTGTTCTATCCCTATGTGTATCTGCTGGCGCGCACCGCGTTCCTGGCCCAGGGCAAAGGCCTGATGGAAGCCGCGCGGGTGCTGGGGCAGACGCCCTGGCAGGCGTTCTGGCGCGTGGCCCTGCCCATGGCTCGGCCAGCCATCGGCGCCGGTGTGGCCCTGGCGCTGATGGAAACCCTGGCGGATTTCGGCGCGGTGGCGGTGTTCAACTTCGACACCTTCACCACTGCCATCTACAAGACCTGGTACGGCTTCTTCAGCCTGTCCAGCGCCGCGCAGCTGGCCAGCCTGTTGCTGCTGGCGGTGATGCTGGTGTTGTACGGCGAGCGTCGCGCCCGTGGCGCCAGTCGCTCCGGCAACGAGCGACCGCGGGGCAAGGCGCTGTACCACCTGCATGGCATCAAGGCCCTGGCGGCCACAAGCTGGTGCACGCTGGTGTTCGCCTGCGCCTTCGTCATCCCAGTGCTGCAACTGCTGGTGTGGTTCTGGCAGCGTGGCCGTTTCGACCTCGACGAGCGTTATGCCGGGCTGATCCTGCACACCCTGTACCTGGGTGCCATGGCGGCCCTGATCACGGTCAGCGTGGCCCTGCTGCTGGCGTTCGCCCGACGGCTGGCGCCGACCCGGGCGATCCGTTCCGGCGTCAGCCTGGCCAACCTGGGTTACGCCTTGCCGGGTTCGGTGCTGGCGGTGTCGATCATGCTGGCTTTCAGTTATCTGGACCGCGAGCTGGTGATCCCGCTGTCGGGCTGGCTCGGAGGGGCGGGTAAACCCTTGCTGCTGGGCAGTCTGGCGGCGTTGCTGCTGGCCTATCTGGTGCGTTTTATCGCGGTGGCCTATGGGCCGCTGGAAAGCAGCCTGGCGCGGATCCGCCCTTCGTTGCCGGAAGCGGCGCGCAGCCTGGGGGTCAGCGGGCCACGACTGTTTTTCAAAGTGTATCTGCCGCTTTTGCTGCCCGGCACCCTGAGCGCGGCGTTGCTGGTGTTCGTCGATGTGCTCAAGGAAATGCCCGCCACCCTGCTGATGCGCCCGTTCGGCTGGGACACGCTGGCGGTGCGGATCTTCGAGATGACCAGCGAGGGTGAGTGGTCGCGTGCCGCGTTGCCGGCCCTGACCCTGGTCCTGGTGGGATTGCTGCCGGTGATCGGACTGATCCGACGCTCCGCTCATCGAATCGGTTAGGTGCCAGTGTCACACCTTGCGGCTACAATGCGCGGCATTCGGTGCGGTCGATCTTTCTGATCGGGTCTCTTGAATTGTCTGAAAGCCATCTATTTCAAGGCCTCCAGCTCATACGGCGACCGTCCGCACCTTCGCCACGCCCGGAAGGAGAAACCCATGGGACAGCGCACGCCTCTGTATGACCTTCATCTCGCCCTGGGCGCGAAGATGGTCGATTTTGGCGGTTGGGATATGCCTCTGCATTACGGCTCGCAGGTCGAGGAGCACCATCAGGTGCGACGCGATTGCGGGGTTTTCGATGTATCCCACATGACCGTGATCGATGTCGACGGACCCCAGGCCAAGGCTTGGCTCCAGCACCTGCTGGCCAACGACGTCGAACGCCTGCAAAGCCCTGGCAGGGCCTTGTACAGCGCCATGCTCAACGAGCATGGCGGCATCGTCGACGATATGATCGTCTACCGCACCGACGCCGGTTACCGGCTGGTGGTCAACGCCGCCACCCGTGACCAGGACATGGCCTGGATGCAGGCGCAGCTGGGCGCTTTCCAGGTGCAGCTGCACGAACGCTCCGAGCTGGCGATGCTGGCGATCCAGGGGCCCCACGCCCGCCACAAGATCGCCGAGCTGGTGACCCAGTCGCGCGGCACGCTGATCCAGCAACTCAAGCCCTTCGAAGGCCAGGCCGATGGCGACTGGTTCATCGCGCGCACCGGTTACACCGGGGAGGATGGCCTGGAAATCGTCCTGCCGGCCGACCAGGCCCCGGCATTCTTCAACGATCTGGTAGGCGCGGGCATCTCGCCGATCGGCCTCGGCGCCCGGGACACCCTGCGCCTGGAGGCCGGCATGAACCTGTACGGCCAGGACATTCACCAGGAGGTTTCACCGCTGGTGGCCAACATGGCCTGGAGCATCGCCTGGGAACCGGCGTCGCGTAAGTTCATCGGGCGCACCGCGCTGGAGGCCGAGCGCGCGGGTGGGGTGAAGCACAAACTGGTCGGCCTGGTGCTGGAAGAACGCGGTGTGCTGCGTGCCCATCAGGTGGTGCGCATCGCCGATGTTGGCGAAGGAGAGATCACCAGTGGTAGTTTCTCTCCTACGCTTAGCAAATCGATCGCCCTGGCACGGGTGCCCATGGCTACCGCCGACCGTGCAGAAGTGGAAATCCGTGGCAAGTGGTACCCGGTCCGGGTGGTAAAACCGACCTTCGTGCGTCATGGCAAAACCTTGATCTAACTTATTTCCGGCGGGATCTACCGCTGACATTTCTTCTTGAGGACACAGAACATGAGCGATATCCCTGCTGACCTGCGTTTTGCCGAAAGTCACGAATGGGCCCGTCTGGAAGCCGACGGCACCGTGACCGTGGGCATCAGCGACCACGCTCAGGAAGCCCTGGGCGACGTGGTGTTCGTCGAGCTGACCGAAGTCGGCAATGTCTTCGGCGCTGGCGACCAGGCCGGTGTGGTGGAATCGGTGAAGGCCGCTTCCGACATCTACGCGCCAGTGGCCGGCGAAGTGATCGCGGTCAACGAAGACCTGAGTGGCAGCCCCGAGCTGCTCAACAGCGACCCGTACGGCGCCTGGATCTTCAAGCTCAAGCCGGCCAATGCTGCCGACCTTGAGAAGCTGCTCGACGCAGCCGGTTATAAGGCCGCTATCGGCGAATAATCACTGCCGCAAGCCAAGCCGTTACAAGAGCGCCGTGTTCCCTTATCGGGTATGCGGCGTTTTTCGTTTAAGACAATGCGACAACTCAAGTCACTGACCTAACGACGGAGCGATCTGGCCAGCAGCACGGCTTTGCTTACCCTGATATGAAGTTCGGCTATTTCTTCTGTTGTCAGGCGCAGTGTCGGTTCGCCGCTGACCCAGGCACCCTGATTGTTGTAGGTGACGGTTTTGGTTTCTCCATCGTTCACGCTTATGGTGTAAGGATTGGACAGGTTAGTGGGGATTAATGAGCCCGCTGCCTGGCCTGGGCCGAACCATAATTGAAACTCGTTTTTGGGTGTCATGGTGGCGACACCTATATTCATGCCACCTGAACAGTTCACCCAGAGACTGAGTCCGGTAGAGTCCAATAATATTTCGCTGGGGTTGGCCGAAAGTTCGTTATTTATTGAAACATCTCCTGGTGTGCCACCATTCTTTGCAGGGCTGAATATACCGTATTTAGTCAGGGTGGTTATCTGGCCCGTGTTGATGGGCAGGTTTTTTCCTCCCGAGGTAAAGTTGACATCACCTTCTTGTACTGGCGTGTTTGTAAAATTGACCATGTAGGAGTCATTGGTGATATTGAAGATATTCTTATATTGGTAGGACGGCTGGTTGGGGGCAGCGAAGGGGGACTTTGCAAACCAGATGACGGTGAAAGTGCTGTTTACTTTCTTGGCCAGATAGAGGCTGTAGTTGTTTACCTTTTGGGCAACAAGTTGCTCTTCTTCGATATAGACGATGATGGTCTGCTTGCTCATGGCTAATCTCACGTTCATCCCGTGGATGATTTCGGTGCAGAGTCTCGAGTCCAGCTGGCCGGGTTCGACGCCATCAATAAAAAACCCTGTAGATCGGCGATATACAGGGTTTTCTTGTTTGAGCGGCGTTTGCGAGCGAAAGACTGCCAAGGGTATCGCGTGGTGCTCTGCGTCCTTCGCGCAACCGATGCTCGAGCCCGTCCCGCGGACTATGCCGCGATCCCGGCCCTGGCGTGAAGTGCCTTGATTTCAGCGGCGCTCAGGCGTTTGGCTGGTTCGCCGGTCACCCAGGTGCCATTGTCGGTGTAGGTAATGGTGATGCTGCCGCCATCCTGCAGGGTCACCACATAGGGGTCGGACAGGTTGGTGGCGATCAATGAACCGGTTTCCTGAATGTTGCCGAACCAGACTTGATATTGGCTTTTTGGTGTCAGCGTTGCAGTGCCGATGTTCATGCCGCTCTGACGATTCACCCAGATGTTATTGCCGTTGGAATCCAGGAGGATTTCATGTGGATTGCCTTGCAGCTCATTTTTGATGAGCACATCTGAGGGGACGCCACCGTTCTTGGCTGGCGTGAACACGCCATTTGGAGTGAGGGTCGTGGTCTGGCCGGTGCTGATGGGCAGGTTTTTGCCGCCGGAGGTGAAGGTGACATCGCCGGCTGTGACCGGGTCATTGGTGAAGTTGACCATGAACGACGGGGTGGCGATATCGAAGGTGTTTCTATATTGGTAACTAGGGTTGTTGACTGTGGCAATGGGGCCTTTTGATTGCCAGATGACAGTGAAGTCATTGTTTACTTTCTTGGCCAGATAAAGGCTGTAGTTGTTCTTTTTTTGTGCAATCAACTGCTGTTCTTCGATGTATAGAATTATCTGTTGGCTGCTCATTTTTTGAACTCCATTTCGAATAAATTGAAACATGGATTTTGTAACGGTCTTTGCAACTGCGTAATGGCCTTTTGTCTCAGCTGCGCAGTCCTAAGTAAACATAGCATGCAAAAAATTGAACTATAGAACTATTGGCTATTGTCTTTGGTGCTGCCTGCATTGCGAAAGTTCAATGTGTTGAATCGTGCTGGTTTATCATGTGTTTATGTGCGCAGTTAAAGAAAGTTCTGCCGGGAGTCTGGTTTTTGGCACAAGGAATCGGGCCAGTGGCGCTGATATATAGCGATTGGCAACTATCTTTATCGCTGAAATAAAAACGCCCAATGCAGGGCATTGAGCGTCTTGGATAGTGCAAGGGCCGGCCGTTCAGGGGCCGGCATCTATTTATGCCTCTTGCAAGACAGCCTTCACCGCCGCTACCGAGCGTTCTACATCGTCCTTGGTCATGGCGGTGAACATCGGCAACGAGACGATCAGGCGTCCCACCCGTTCCGCCACCGGGAACATCCCCTCCTTGAAACCGCGCTCGCGGTACAGGCTCAGCAAGTGAATCGGCGGGTAGTGATAGCCGATGCCGATCCCGCGTTCCTGCATCCGTTCCATGAAGGTCGCCCGCGCCGGTTTGCCGTCATGCCGCTCCGGCAGTACCAGCTGGAACAGGTGCCAGTTGCTGTTGCTGAAGTCCGCCGGTGGCAACTGGGCGCCGTAGCGGGCTTCGAAGTCGCTGCCGAAGCATTCGAAGTAATGCCGGGCCAGCTCGCGGCGGTGAGCGGTGAGGGTTTCGAGGTGGGCGAACTGGCCCAGGCCGATGGCGGCCGCGACGTCGGTCATGTTGAATTTGCCGCCCAGCACATCCACGTCCAGGCCGTCGAAGCCGTGGCGGGTCACGCCCTGCAGGCGGTACTTCTCCGCCAGGCGGGCCTCTTCGGCGGTGTTCAGCACCAGGGCGCCGCCCTCGCTGCAGGTGACGTTCTTGTTGGCCTGGAAACTGAAGGACACCAGGTCGCCGCCGGCGCCGATGCGCTCGCCGTTCCAGCTTGAGCCCAGCGCCTGGGCGGCATCTTCCACGACCCGCAGGCCGTGTTTGCGTGCCAGGGCATACAGGCGCGGCATGTCCAGCGGCAGGCCGGCGAGAAACACTGGGATGATCGCCTTGGTCCGTGGCGTGATGGCCGCTTCCACCTGGGCCAGGTCGATGTTGCGGGTAACCGGGTCGATGTCGGCGAACACCGGGGTGGCGCCGACTTCGAGAATCACGTTGGCCGTGGCCACCCAGGAAATCGGCGTGGTGATGACTTCGTCGCCAGGGCCGATGCCGGCGATACGCAGGGCGATCTCCATGGTGCAGGTGCCGGAATTGAAGGTGCGCACCGGGCGCCCGCCGCAGTACTGCGAGAGTTGCGCTTCGAAGGCCTGGACCTTGGGCCCGCTGGTGATCCAGCCCGAACGCAGGACTTCGCCGACGCTGGCGATGGTGGCTTCATCGATGGTGGGTTTGGAGAACGGCAGGAAAGGCAGTTGGCTCATGACGATGGGATACCCGATAAGCAGTGGTCGAGGCAGGGCGGCGGGCCGCGCCGGAGTCGAGCATCATGCTACCGGTTCGCCCGGGGTGCCACACCGTCGGCGTCCGGGATCGGCTGCTATGCTGCTTTGACCCTGTTCCATCGACGCCGAGCGCCGCCTGAGAGAGAGCCCGCCATGTCCCAGTTGCCGTCCTTGAGCCAGTTACGCGATCCCAATGCCTTTCTGCGGCGTCACCTCGGGCCCGACGCCGCCGAGCAGCAAGCGATGCTCGACAGCCTGGGCCTGGGCAGCCGGGTCGAGCTGATCGAGCAGACCGTGCCGCCGGGGATCCGTTTCAACCGTCCGCTGGACCTGCCGCCGGCGCTGGACGAGCAGGCCGCCCTGGCCAAGCTGCGCGGTTATGCCGAGCAGAACCAGGTCTGGACCAGCCTGATCGGCATGGGTTACCACGGCACCCTGACCCCCACGGTGATCCTGCGCAACGTGCTGGAAAACCCTGGCTGGTACACCGCCTACACGCCCTACCAACCGGAAATCGCCCAGGGCCGGCTCGAAGCCCTGCTCAACTTCCAGCAACTGACCATCGACCTCACCAGCCTGGAACTGGCCAACGCCTCGCTGCTGGACGAAGCGACCGCGGCCGCCGAAGCCATGGCCCTGGCCAAGCGCGTGGCCAAGTCGAAAAGCAATCTGTTCTTCGTCGACCAGAACTGCCATCCGCAGACCCTTTCGGTGGTGCAGACCCGCGCCGAAGGGTTCGGCTTCGAACTGGTGGTCGACACCCTGGACAACCTCAAGCGGCACCAAGTCTTCGGTGCCTTGTTGCAATACCCGGACACCCACGGCGAGATTCGCGACTTGCGGCCGCTGATCGATCACCTGCACGCGCAGCAGGCGCTGGCCTGCGTGGCCGCCGACCTGTTGAGCCTGTTGCTGCTGACGCCGCCGGGCGAGCTGGGGGCCGACGTGGTGTTCGGTTCGTCCCAGCGCTTTGGCGTGCCCATGGGCTATGGCGGGCCCCATGCGGCGTTCTTCGCCAGCCGCGAGGAGTACAAGCGGGCGATCCCGGGGCGGATCATCGGCGTGTCCAAGGATGCCCGGGGCAACGTGGCGCTGCGCATGGCCCTGCAGACCCGCGAGCAGCATATCCGCCGCGAGAAGGCCAACTCGAACATCTGCACCGCCCAGGTGCTGCTGGCCAATATCGCCAGTTTCTATGCGGTCTATCACGGCCCGGAAGGCCTCCGGCGTATTGCCCAGCGCGTCCATCGCCTGACCTGCATCCTCGCCGCCGGCCTGGAGCGCAAGGGCATCGAGCGGCTGAACCGGCAGTTCTTCGACACCCTGACGCTGGAGGTCGGTGGTAGCCAGACGGCCATCATCGAGAGCGCCAAGGCCGCGCAGATCAATCTGCGGATCCTCGGGCGCGGGCAGCTGGGCCTGAGCCTGGATGAAACCTGCGACGAGAGTACTGTCGCCCGGCTGTTCGATGTGTTCCTCGGCGCCGACCACGGTCTGGACGTCGCGCAACTGGACGCTGAAGCCCTGGTCCCGGGCATTCCCCAGGACCTGCTGCGCAGCACGCCTTACCTGAGCCATCCGGTGTTCAACAGCCATCACAGCGAAACCGAGATGCTGCGCTATCTCAAGCAGCTGGAGAACAAGGACCTGGCGCTGAACCAGTCGATGATCCCGCTGGGTTCCTGCACCATGAAGCTCAATGCCAGCAGCGAGATGATCCCCATCACCTGGCCCGGCTTCGCCAACCTGCATCCCTTTGTCCCGCTGGAGCAGGCACTCGGCTATTCGCTGATGATCGAGGAGCTTGAACGCTGGTTATGCGCCATTACCGGCTTCGATGCGATCTGCATGCAGCCCAACTCCGGGGCCCAGGGCGAGTACGCGGGGTTGCTGGCGATCCGCAAATACCACGAGAGCCGCCAGCAGGGAGAGCGCAATATCTGCCTGATTCCCGCCTCGGCCCACGGCACCAACCCGGCCTCGGCGCAGATGGCCGGCATGCAGGTGGTGATCGTCGATTGCGACGACGCTGGCAACGTCGATCTGCAAGACCTGAAAGACAAGGCCCAGGCCGCGGGCGAACAGCTGGCGTGCCTGATGGCGACCTATCCTTCGACCCACGGGGTGTACGAGGAGGGCATCAGCGAGATCTGCGAGGTGATCCACAGCCACGGTGGCCAGGTGTACATGGACGGCGCCAACCTCAACGCCCAGGTCGGGCTGACACGGCCGGCCGATATTGGCGCCGACGTTTCCCACATGAACCTGCACAAGACTTTCTGCATTCCCCACGGCGGCGGTGGCCCGGGCATGGGGCCGATCGGCGTGCGGGAGCACCTGGCGCCGTTCGTGGCCAACCACCCGGTGGTGGCCATCGACGGGCCGTTGCCGCAGAACGGCGCGGTCAGTGCGGCGCCCTGGGGCAGCGCGAGCATCCTGCCGATCAGCTGGATGTACATCGCCCTGATGGGGCCGCAGCTGGCGGATGCCAGCGAGGTGGCGATCCTCGCCGCGAACTACCTGGCCGAACACCTGAGCGGGGCCTTCCCGGTGCTCTACAGCGGGCGCAATGGCCGGGTCGCCCACGAGTGCATTCTCGACCTGCGGCCGCTCAAGGCGCAGACCGGCATCAGCGAAGAGGACGTGGCCAAGCGCCTGATGGACTACGGTTTTCACGCGCCGACCATGTCGTTCCCAGTGCCGGGCACGCTGATGGTGGAGCCCACCGAAAGCGAGTCCAAGGCCGAGCTGGATCGCTTTATCGAGGCCATGCTGAGCATTCGCGCCGAGATCGCCCAGGTCCAGGAGGGCAACTGGCCGGCCGAAGACAACCCGCTCAAGCGTTCGCCCCATACCCTGGCGGACATCGCCGGAGTCTGGGAGCGGCCCTACAGCATCGAGCAGGCGGTGATCCCCAGCCCCCACGCCAGGGCGCACAAGTACTGGCCGACGGTGAACCGGGTCGACAATGTCTACGGCGACCGCAACCTGTTCTGCGCCTGCGTACCGGTGGATGCCTACCGCTGAGCTCGAACGGCGGGCAAAAAAATGCCGCTCTTGTGAGCGGCATTTTTCGTTGCGTCAGCCTGGCTACAGGCTGGCGTCACTGCTGGGCGACGGCGTTTTTCGCCAGGATGGCGTTGGCCAGCTCCATGTCAGTGGCCTGCAGGCCCGGGTTGTCGGCACGGACTTTCTGCATCGCGGCTTCCAGGTACGGACCGCGGATGCTGCCTTCGCTGGCGACGAAGCTGCTGGCGTCGTCCTGGGCGGCGCCGATCAGCTTGTGATCCTTGGAAGTCAGGTAGGTGGAACCGGTGGTGGCGCCGGTGGACAGGACGTTACGCCAGAAGCTGTCGGCCATTGCCGAACCTACAGGCAGGGAAAGCAGGGCCAGGGTGGCGACAGCTGTTTTGAAACGCATGGTGGGTGACTCCAACTAGGGGGGAAACTGAGCCCTTTGATAGGTGTTGGCCCGATTGAGTTCCCTGCTGCTGCAACAAGCTTTCACCAGCGTGGACAGGGGCCGAACGAGCTCTTCGGGAGCGACCGCTGCACCTCGGTATCGAGTCAATGTGCTGGAACGCAGGGGCGGCATTTGCCACCATGGGCGACTTTCTCGACTGCACGGATGCTGGCCTTGATTTTTGGCGCGATGATCTACGCAACCCTGCTGAGCCTGGTGTTGCTGTCCTTTATCGGACTTCCCTTGTTGCTGATTGGCTTGCTCATTCCGGCCTGCCGACGCCGGATGCGCCGTCAGCCCCTGCACTTCGGTGCGCTTGCAGTGGTCTGTGCAATCTTTGTGGTTTGCACCCTGTGGAAAATCCATAGCGACAATCAGCATAACAAGGCGCTCCACCCGCAACTTGAGCAGGACGTACAGCTTGATGGCCTGCCATTGCCGGCAGGCAGCAAGCTGTATCTGAGGACGCTTGAACCTCTGGATTCCCAAGGCCAGCCGCAACCCCATGGACTGCACAGCCTCTTTTACGCCGAATTCGCTGCACCACACACAATCAATGGTGTGGAGGTTACAGAGTTGCAGATGTACGGCAGCGGCCCTCTCTCAAAGATGCTGCTGAGCCGTGACCAGATCGTCGCGGGCTGGCCCTGCGCCGGCGGCACCTGGGTAACGCTGGACATTGCCGACGAGGACCGCTTGCAACCCAGTCGCTGGCGCTTCTCTTCCTGCAGGCTGGTGACCGGGGCCGATGTGGCGGGGGTGAAGTGGCCGAGCTCCAGCGAGGTCAGTCAGTACGACGGCAGGTTCAGCATCGACACCATCGGCCTGGCTTCACCTGCGGTGGTTATCCAGGGGATAGCGCTGTCGGACCTGAGCCTGGATCTCGATGAGCAGCGGCAACCCGGACGTTGGAACGGGCAACTGGCGCAAGACCTGACCCTGGGCGATTGGCACTACCCCCGCGGCATGAGGGTTCGCCAGGACGCGCCGGGTACCCTGATGTTCAGCCCGAGCAAGTCATACTCCGCGCAGAACCTGCGTACGGGGGAAACGCTCGACGCTGGGCGCTCGATACAGCAACGCAGGGAGGGCGGCGCGGTGCTGTGGATCAAGCCCAATACCGGGTTGGGTGTCCTCGACTGGTAGCGGGGCTGCTCATCGCTGGTAGCTGTGTGGTGTAACCGTCGAGGTGGGTCATCCCAGCCTTACAACTGAAAACGGGTCACCGAGGTCTGCAAGGTGGCGACAGAGCGTTCCATGTGTTCGACCGTCGTCGCCAGTTCATGCATGGCCTGGCTGTTGCGCTGCGCGACCTGATTGATCATCTCCACCTGTTGCGCCACTTCGCTGCTGGCCTTGGACTGCTCGCCGATGGTGTGGGAAATCTCCTCGACCATCAGCGCCGAACGTTGCGCGCCTTCGCGGATTTCGTTGATCGAGGTGCCAGCCTGCTGAGCCATGTTCACCCCGTCGTTCACCCGGCTGACCCCGGTCTGCATGCTGCGCACCGCCTGGCTGGTGGTTTCGCGGATGCGCTCGATCATGCCGGTGATCTCCCGGGTCGATTGCGCCGTGCGCGCGGCCAGGCTACGCACTTCATCGGCTACCACGGCGAATCCCCGGCCGGCCTCACCGGCGCGGGCCGCCTCGATGGCTGCGTTCAGCGCCAGCAGATTGGTCTGTTCGGCGATGCTGTTGATCACCTGGATGATCGAGTGGATTTCCTCCGAGGATTGGCCAAGCGCGGTGATGCTTTGCGAGGACTGATTGACCGCCTCGGCAATGTGGGACATGCCATCGACCACCCCGAGGATGACCTGGCCGCCGCTGCCGGCGAGGGATTCCGACTGCGCCGAAATGTCCTGCGCATTACGTGCATGTTCGGCCACCTGGGCGATATTGCTGATCATCTGTTCCATGGCCGCGGCCATGCTGTTCGCGCCCAGGGCCTGTTCGCTGGCCCCGTCGGCAATGTCCTGGGAGGTCTGGCTCAGGTTGTGGGAGGTGCCTTGTAGGCCTTCGCTTTCGCGGCGAATGGTGGTGATCATGTCCCGCAGGTTGGTCTGCATGTCGCCCAAGGCTTTTTGCAGCTGCCCGGCCTCGTCGTCGCTGTCGATGCTGATCGGTAGGCTGAGGTTGCCCTGGGCAATGGCCCGGGCCGTGGCGGCCGATTTTTCCAGGGGCCGCAGTACCGAGTGCAACAAGCGGCGAGTCAGTAGGCAGAGCGTCAGTACGACCAGCAGGCTGCCACCGATCAGCCACCAGAGGGCCTGATGCACAGCTTTTTCGCTGTCTTCGCGGGTTTGTGCGGTGCTGGTTTCGATCTTGCTGCTCAGGGCCTCGTTGCGGCTTTCCACCTCGCTGAAACTCTTGGCGAACGCCGGCATGTCCGCACGGGCGGCGACAGGGTCGCGAAGTGCCTGTTCGGTGATTTTTTCCGCCGCGCCAATGTAGTTTTCCAGCACCGGCTGCAGCTCGCCGATGGCCTGGCGAATGTCCGGCGCCAGGGGCAGCCTGGCGTTTTCCGCGAGGACCTTGCGGAACCACTCGCCGTGTTCGCGCAGGTCGTTTCTGATCTGCTCGCTCTCACTGGTATCGCCGGGCTGGCCGGCGAAGGCGGCCAGCACATCGGCACGCAAGGCGTCGTGCATCATGTCGGCTTCAAGGTGATTGCGCAGGGCACTGGCATTGATCTGGTTATCCGTCAGCGCTTGCGCCAGCTGCGCTTGGCCCCACCAGCCGATGCCGGCGACGAGGACGATGGCCAATATGCTGACCGCTCCGGTGGCGATCATTTTCTGACGAATATTCATACCCGCACCTCGCTCACATTGGCCTGCACCTAAGAGTAATCGGCTGCTGGGGACAATGCTT